>NZ_VBVX01000330.1 GCF_005981925.1 Streptomyces albidochromogenes | reverse complement strand
GCCCGCCCCACGCCGTACGGGGCCCGCCCCCGACCCGCTGCCCGGCAAGCGGATGTCCCGGCCGCGGCACGCGCTGCTGATGCAGGTGCTCGCCCACCCGGACGACGACCTGTACTTCATGAACCCGGACACCCAGCAGACGCTCGACTCCGGCGTCCCGCTCGTCTGCGTGTACGTCACCGCGGGCGAGGCCAACGGCGTCAACCGGATACCGGGCGCGGGTCCGCAGCCGGCCGACCGTACGGCGTACTCCTCCGCCCGGCACCAGGGCCTGCGCCAGGCCTACGCCACCCTCCTCGGCCTCCCCCGGTTCACCCGGTGGCAGAGGTCCGTGACCACCCTGCGGGGCGACCACCGGGCCGAGCTCGACACGCTCGCCCACGAGGGCCGCCGGGTCGAGCTGGTCTTCCTCAACCTGGCCATGCACACCCGGTGGGGCCGGATGGGCCTGCCCAGTCTCTGGGAGGCGCGCGGCCTGTCGCTGCGGACCGTCGTGGCCGACGGCTCGCCGCTTCAGAAGGCCGGGGCGTACGACCACGACGGGCTCGTCGACGTCCTCGCGGGGCTCATGGAGCGCTACCGGCCCACCACCGTGCAGACCCTCGACCCGGACCCCGACATCCAGCACAGCGACGAGGCGACCCGCCGCCGCGACAGCGAGCAGCCGGGGTACTCCGACCACGCCGACCACACGGCGGTCGCCTCCTTCGCGTGGGCCGCGATGATCCGGCGGGTCGCGGAGGCGACGGAGGGCGGCGGTACCGTGCCGGGCTTCGTCGCGACGTCCTACCGGGGGTACTACAACCGGCACTGGCCCAAGAACCTGCCCGAACAGGTGCTCCGGGAGAAGGCCGCGCACCTCGTGCCGTACGGAGGCGCTCCGGACTGGGCGTGCGGGAACACGGCGGGCTGTGGCGACTACAACGTCGGCGGCGACCGGCCGCTCACCAACCGCAAGGGCTGGGTCCGCTCGACGCACTACCGCTATCCCGGCGCCCGTACGGTCGTCACCACCGGCCCCGACGGGCGGCTCACGGCGTACGGCGTGCTGGGCCTGCGCCTCGCGCACTGGCGGGAGACCGCGCGGGGCAGCGGCGCGTGGGGCGCGCCTGACGACCTCGGGGGCGGTCCGCTGGCGCCGGCGCTCGGCGGGGCGGCGCTCGGAGACGGCCGGCAGCTGCTGTTCGGGCTGCGGTTCTCGGCGCTCGCGGGGCACGGGGCGGCCAACACGCGCGAGATCGTGCTGCTCGAACAGCGGACACCCGGCGGGCGCTTCGGCCCCTGGAGGGGCCTCGGCAACCCGGAGGCGCGGCAGGACAGGGGGCGCCGCATCGGCTCGCCCGTCGCGGTGGCCGCGCCCGACGGGCGGGTCCACCTCTTCGTACGGAACGCGGACAAGGGCGTCAGCACACGCGTGCGCGGCGCATCCGGGCGCTGGGGGCCGTGGCGGGACCTGGGCGGCGGTGAGGTCCAGGACGGGCTGGCGGCGGTGGTGGCCTCCGACGGCCGCGTCCACGTCTTCGCGGCCGGCCGCACGACCGTCCACCACTGGACGCAGGACGCGCCGGGCCGGCCGATGGGCCCCCGCCCCGCCACCGGCCTGCCCACTCCGGGCGGCTCCCCCACCGCTCTGGCCGCCCCGGGCGGCGGCATCGACCTCGTCTACCGGCAGCCGGCGTCGGCCCGGCTGACGACGGCGCGGGTGGGCGGTGGCCGCCCTGCGCGGATGCGGTTCGACGGGTACGGGGCGGTGGGCGCCGTACCCGCACCGGCCGGGCCGGTGCTGCTGGGCCGGGACCGCGACGGCCGCGTGCAGCTGCTGCGTGACGGCCGCGTCGTACGACGCGCGGGTGCGGCGCCGGCGCCGCTGGAGGGCGCGGTCCTGCACCTGGGTCCGGACGGCCCGGCCGTGGTCGGCCTCGGCCCGGACGCGGCGCCCTGGATCTGGCGCCCCTGACCTCCCGCGCCGAAGCGCTCGGCCGGATACGGCGAAGGGCCCCGGACCCGCCGCGAACGGCGGGGCCGGGGCCCCTCTCGGTGCTCGTTCAGGAGCAACCAGGTCAGGCCACGAAATTACTTCGTGATCTTGGTGACCTGGCCGGCGCCGACGGTCCGGCCACCCTCACGGATGGCGAACTTGAGGCCCTCCTCCATGGCGACCGGCTGGATCAGCGCGACCGTCATGATGGTGTTGTCGCCCGGCATGACCATCTCGGTGCCCTCGGGGAGGGTAACGACGCCGGTCACGTCCGTGGTACGGAAGTAGAACTGCGGGCGGTAGTTGTTGAAGAAGGGGGTGTGACGGCCACCCTCGTCCTTCGACAGGATGTAGGCCTGGGCCTCGAACTCGGTGTGCGGCGTGACCGAACCGGGCTTGATGATGACCTGGCCGCGCTCGACGTCCTCGCGCTTGATGCCACGGAGGAGCAGACCGACGTTCTCACCGGCCTGGCCCTCGTCGAGCAGCTTGCGGAACATCTCGATGCCGGTGACCGTGGTGGTGGTCTTCTCTTCCTTGATACCGACGATGTCGACGGTCTCGTTGACCTTGAGCACACCACGCTCGATACGACCGGTGACGACGGTGCCACGACCGGTGATCGTGAAGACGTCCTCGATCGGCATCAGGAACGGCTTGTCGACGTCGCGCTCGGGCTGCGGGATCGACTCGTCGACGGCCTTCATCAGGTCGAGGACGGTCTGGCCCCACTCCTTGTCGCCCTCGAGCGCCTTGAGCGCCGAGACCTTGACGACCGGGAGGTCGTCGCCCGGGAACTCGTACTCGGAGAGGAGCTCACGGACCTCGAGCTCGACGAGCTCCAGGATCTCCTCGTCGTCCACCATGTCGGCCTTGTTCAGCGCGACGACGATGTACGGCACGCCTACCTGGCGGGCCAGGAGCACGTGCTCCTTGGTCTGCGGCATCGGGCCGTCGGTGGCCGCGACCACGAGGATGGCGCCGTCCATCTGCGCCGCACCCGTGATCATGTTCTTGATGTAGTCGGCGTGACCGGGGCAGTCGACGTGCGCGTAGTGACGCGACTCCGTCTGGTACTCGACGTGCGCGATCGAGATCGTGATACCGCGCTGGCGCTCCTCAGGAGCCTTGTCGATCTGGTCGAAGGCCGAGGCCTCGTTCAGGTCCGGGTACGCGTCGTGCAGCACCTTGGTAATGGCGGCCGTGAGGGTCGTCTTACCGTGGTCAATGTGACCGATGGTGCCGATGTTGACGTGCGGCTTAGTCCGCTCGAACTTCGCCTTCGCCACTGGGTCCTCCTGGAGTGGTTCTGTACGCCTTGCTTCATCGGCGCCAGGTGATCTTTGCTGGGATGCCGACGGCCGGGGCTTCCCTTGCGGGTCGCGGGGGAAACCCCGGCAGTCGGGTCAAGCCTAAAGCGTCAACTCGGGGGAGCTACTCGCCCTTGGCCTTCGCGATGATCTCCTCGGCGACGTTCCGCGGAACCTCGGCGTAGGAGTCGAACTGCATCGAGTAGCTTGCGCGACCCGAGGTCTTGCTGCGGAGGTCTCCGACGTAGCCGAACATCTCCGAGAGGGGCACGAGGCCCTTCACGACGCGAGCGCCGCTGCGCTCCTCCATGGCCTGGATCTGGCCACGGCGGGAGTTGAGGTCGCCGATGACATCGCCCATGTAGTCCTCGGGCGTGGTGACCTCGACGGCCATCATCGGCTCGAGGAGAACGGGAGAGGCCTTGCGGGCACCCTCCTTGAACGCCTGCGAACCGGCGATCTTGAAGGCGAGCTCGGAGGAGTCGACCTCGTGGTAACCACCGTCGAGAAGGGTGACGCGGACGCCCACCATCTCGTAGCCGGCCAGGATGCCGAACTGCATGGCTTCCTGCGCGCCCGCGTCCACCGACGGGATGTACTCCCGGGGGATGCGGCCACCGGTGACCTTGTTGACGAACTCGTACGAGGCGTCGCCACCCTCGATGGGCTCAAGGGCGATCTGCACCTTCGCGAACTGGCCGGTACCACCAGTCTGCTTCTTGTGCGTGTAGTCGATGCGCTCGACGGCCTTGCGGATCGTCTCGCGGTAAGCGACCTGGGGCTTGCCGACGTTCGCCTCGACGCGGAACTCGCGCTTCATGCGGTCGACAAGAACCTCGAGGTGAAGCTCGCCCATACCGCCGATGACGGTCTGGCCGGTCTCCTCGTTGGTGTGCACCTGGAAGGAGGGGTCCTCCTCCGAGAGACGCTGGATGGCTACACCCAGCTTCTCCTGGTCACCCTTGGACTTGGGCTCGATCGCGACCTCGATGACCGGCGCCGGGAAGTCCATGGACTCCAGGATCACCGGGTTCTTCTCGTCGCAGAGCGTCTCACCGGTGGTGGTCTGCTTCAGGCCCATGACGGCGATGATGTCGCCGGCGCCCACCGACGCGATCTCCTCACGCTTGTTCGCGTGCATGCGGTAGATCTTGCCGATGCGCTCCTTCTTGCCCTTGACCGAGTTCAGCACGGAGCTGCCGGCCTCGAGGCGGCCCGAGTACACCCGGACGAAGGTGAGCTTGCCGAGGTGCGGGTCGCTCATGATCTTGAATGCAAGACCGGAGAACGGCTCGTCGTCGGAAGGCTTGCGCTGGACGACCTTCTCCGGGTCCTTGACGTCGTGGCCCTCGATGGCCTCGACGTCCAGGGGGGAAGGCAGGTAACGCACGACCGCGTCGAGCAGGGGCTGGACGCCCTTGTTCTTGAACGCGGTGCCACAGAACACGGGGGTGACGGTGACGGAGTCGGCGCTGCCCTTGGACGCGAGCGTGATGCGACGGATGGCGGCGTACAGCTGGTCCACGGAGGGCTCGGTGCCCTCCAGGTACAGCTCCATCATCTCTTCGTCGTTCTCGGCCACGGCCTCGAGGAGCTTGCCGCGCCATTCGTCGGCGGCCTCGGTGTGCGTGTCCGGGATGTCGACGATGTCGTACATCTCGCCCTTGGCGGCCTCGGCGGACCAGACAAAGGCCTTCATCGTCACGAGGTCGACGACGCCCTTGAAGTCGGCCTCAGCACCGATGGGGAGCTGCATGACCAGCGGAACCGCACCGAGGCGGTCGACGATCATGTCGACGCAGCGGTGGAACTCGGCGCCGGTGCGGTCGAGCTTGTTGACGAAGCAGATACGCGGAACGCCGTAGCGGTCCGCCTGACGCCACACGGTCTCGGACTGCGGCTCGACGCCCGCCACACCGTCGAACACGGTGACGGCGCCGTCGAGGACGCGGAGCGAACGCTCCACCTCGACGGTGAAGTCGACGTGACCCGGGGTGTCGATGATGTTGATCGTGTGATCAACCTCATTGAGCGGCCAGTGGCAGGTCGTCGCGGCAGACGTGATCGTGATGCCGCGCTCCTGCTCCTGCTCCATCCAGTCCATCGTGGCAGCGCCGTCGTGGACTTCACCGATCTTGTAAGACACACCGGTGTAGAAGAGGATCCGCTCGGTGGTGGTCGTCTTGCCCGCGTCGATGTGGGCCATGATCCCGATGTTGCGGACCTTGGCCAGGTCAAGCGAAGTGGTGGCCATAAGGCTCAATCTTCTCTCGGTCTCGATGTGGGTAGCGACTACCAGCGGTAGTGCGCGAAGGCCTTGTTGGACTCGGCCATCTTGTGGGTGTCCTCACGCTTCTTGACGGCAGCGCCAAGACCGTTCGAGGCGTCGAGCAGCTCGTTCATGAGGCGCTCGGTCATGGTCTTCTCACGACGGGCGCGGGAGTAACCCACGACCCAGCGCAGCGCGAGGGTGGCCGCACGACCGGGCTTGACCTCGATCGGCACCTGGTACGTCGCGCCACCGACACGGCGGGACTTGACCTCGAGCGAGGGCTTGACGTTCTCGAGCGCGCGCTTCAGCGTGATGACCGGGTCGTTGCCGGTCTTCTCGCGGAGGCCTTCCATGGCGCCGTAGACGATGCGCTCGGCGGTGGAGCGCTTGCCGTCAAGCAGGATCTTGTTGATCAGCGACGTGACAAGAGGAGAGCTGTAGACCGGGTCAATGATGACCGGGCGCTTCGGGGCGGGGCCCTTACGAGGCATTCTTACTTCTCCTTCTTGGCGCCGTAGCGGCTGCGGGCCTGCTTGCGGTTCTTGACACCCTGGGTGTCGAGCGAACCGCGGATGATCTTGTAGCGAACACCCGGCAGGTCCTTCACACGGCCACCACGCACGAGCACAATGGAGTGCTCCTGCAGGTTGTGTCCCTCACCCGGGATGTAAGCAGTGACTTCGATCCCGCTGGTCAGACGCACACGCGCGACCTTACGCAGGGCCGAGTTCGGCTTCTTCGGGGTGGTCGTGAACACACGCGTGCAGACGCCGCGGCGCTGAGGGGAACCCTCGAGTGCGGGCGTCTTGTTCTTCTCGACCTTGTCCTGCCGGCCCTTGCGGACCAGCTGCTGGATCGTAGGCACTACTTCTCCGGTTTCTGTGTGCCGATCACTGTGAAACTAACCTGGAACACCACCGACCCACGCGGTCGGGTGTGTCGAACACTGCAAGTCCCCGCGATTGCGAAGAAGACACAGGTTGCGGTGTGTTGTAGACCTGGCTCTCACCGAACGGACATACGCACGCACGGGAGCCCAGACACACCCCAGGCACAAGGTCTGAGCGTACCTACCTCATGGACTCCGGTCAAAACAAATGCCCACGCGCGGGACAGGCCGGGCAGCCGGTCAGGGGCCCCGCCCCTCCTCGCGGTCCTCGCGGGAGGAGAGCCGGGCCGCGCGGAGTCTCGGTATCGTCGGAACTTTCGAGCTGCGGCTCTTCGGGACCAGGGTGGCGCGGGTGGTGCGCCGGGAGGCCGGGGCGTCGCGTACGGGGG
>NZ_VBVX01000032.1 GCF_005981925.1 Streptomyces albidochromogenes | reverse complement strand
GGTGTGCGCCGAGAGCGTGCGGCGATGGCGGCGGGCGTGGGAGGAGGGTGGTGCTTCGGCCTTGCGGCGGCGTGCGGCCACCGGTCGCCCGCCCAAGCTGGACGACGCCCAGGTCGAGACCGTCCGGGCCGCATTGGAGAGAGGAGCACAAGCCTATGGTTTCGAGGCCGACCTGTGGACCCTGGAGCGAGTTGGCGCCGTCGTTGAGCGGGTGACGGGAGTGGTGCTGTCGAGGGCGTCGGTGTGGCGGTTGCTGACCGGCCGGCTCGGATGGAGTCTGCAGCGGCCCGAGCGGCGGGCGGTCGAGGGGGACGAGTCGCAGATCGCCCGCTGGATCGCGCACGAGTGGCCGCGGATCAAAAAGGGGCAGTGAACACACGTGCCTGGATCGTGTTCCTCGACGAATCAGGTGTCTCCCTGCTGCCTCAGATCCGCCGCACCTACGCACCCCGAGGCCGCACCCCATTGCTGCGGCACCGACTGAACTGGAAGCGGGCGTCGATGGCCGGGGCCCTGGGATACCACTCCACCGACCCCGGTCGAGGGGCCCGCCTGTGCTTCCATCTCAAGCCCGGCAGCTACGACACTGCCGCCCTCATCGAGGTCCTGGAGCAGATGAAGGTGTTCTACCGCGGCGAGCGGGTGGTCCTGGTCTGGGACGGCCTATCCGCCCCTTGGAGCCGGGCGATGCGGGCTTGGGTCGCCGGCCAGGACTGGCTCACCCTGGAGCGATTTCCCGCCTACGCACCCGAGCTGAACCCGGTGGAGCTGCTGTGGTCCTCACTCAAGAAACGTGAACTCGCCAACCTCGCCGGCGACCACCTCGCCGGTGTCGCCGACGCCACCGAGCAAGGCATCCACCGCATCAACCACAACCCACAACTGTCATGGTCCTTCCTCGCCCACACCGGCCTGACCATCCACCCACTACACCCACCGAACTTACGAAATGATCAGTAGGTCGTGTGTCGAAAGTAGATTTGCTCGTAGCAGCCATCAACGAGTGGCTGTGATCAGCGCGTGGGGATACCGTGGCGAGGCAGGGCCAGGCTGGCGGGGCGAAGCTGTAGCAGTCTTCCTCGAAGACGACGACCGTGGTGTGATCACGCTGCGTCGTATGGGCGCACTCAGCGGTGTATTCCTTATTGCGACTGCTCACCCGGTGATGCCTGGTGACACTCGCTCAACGCTGCGGCAGTACGGCAGTCCGTGTAGCGGCTCCCCGGCAAGGAACCGGGTGATCAAGTGTGCGACTTCCGCTGTCCGTTCCAGGATCACCATGTGATCGGCGTCGCGGACCTCCGCGTGCCAACTGTCGGCACACGCCGCCGCCATCTGGCGGCACAGCTCCGGCGTGGTGAACGAGTCGTACTCGCCGGCCACGGTCAGGACCGGCGCACGAGGCGGCTGGCGGGTATCGAGAGCCTGATGGGTGAGCAGGCGCAGGGTGTTGGCACGCATCTGGTGCGCCTCCGCCTCGGAGATGTTGGTGATGCGGCGCAGCAGCAGTCTGCGGATGCGGGCGCCGTTGGGGATGTCTGCGAGGCGTTCGGGCGTCATGAGCAGGTCGAGCGTGACGTGCGCGTAAGTCTCCATGTCTCCGGCTGCCAGGTGTTCCAGAGTGCGGCGCATCGCGGCCTGTGCGTGGTCTGGGATGGCGATCATCGTGCCGACCAGGACCATGCGCCCCACCCGGTCCGGGTACCTTCGGGCGATCTCGTAGGCGATGGCGCTTCCGTAGGAGCCGGCGAGCACGTTGACCTGACCGGCATCCCACTCATCGAGCATGTGGCAGACCGCGTCGGCGAGGAAGTCGACGCCGTAGGTTTCGGGCAGCAAGTCGGCTGCCCCCCAGTCCGGGGGGTCGACGGTGAACACGTCCATGCTCCCGAGGAACACCTCTTCACAGCGCCCCCAGGACTCCTTGCGCTGGAACGCACCGCCGATGATCAGCACGGGCGGGAATCGAGGGGCGGATGCGCGGATCACGCGTGATTCGCAGGAGAAGCCCTGTCAACGATGTGCTCGCACAAGTGGCTCGCCCGGTGGCGGAGCAGTCTCGGCGGGGAGATGCGGCGTCTTGAGCGACGTGCCGGAGTAGATCACGCACGGTAAACGATCTTCGAGGTCTGGCGTCACAGTGGCACCCCGGACCGTGCTGAGTATCCGTCAGGTCTCTACCTGCCACAGAACGAGATCAACCTCCCATCGAGATCCACCCTCGACGTCCTCGACGTCGAGGACGTCGCAATCCTCCTGGCCGGCTCCGGCATCTCCGGCGCCCACCACGAAGCCGCCGCCATACCTGCGTGGAGGGCGCCCCGGGCCTGCGCGAATGCCTCGCCCGTGTCGTGCACGCTGGAGGCCAGGGCCGCGAGGGGGAGAGCGGCCAGCACGGCCACGCTCACCACCACAGTGATGAGGCGGTGGCCCGCCCGCATGGCCGCGTACACCGCGAAGAGGAACGCGATGGCAGCCACGTCGAACCCTGCCGCCTGGTAGCCCACCGCGCAGAGCCCGGTGGCGGCGAGGACGGCGACCGGAGCCCGGCGGCCCGCGGCCAGCGCCAGGCCGCCCACCACCAAGAGCACGTAGCCGGGCAGGCCGGGGCCCGTTGCGGAGTGATGCCCCGACAGACCGGTGACCAGCAGCGCCGCCGCCACGCCTACGGCTATCAGCCAGTCCCTGACACCGGCCCGAACCCGGAACCGTCCTTTGTTCATGCGCGCACCGTAGCCCGTGGCCGCAGCAGGCGAATCCCGCTCGCGGACGAGCGGTCGACTACCACGCGCGCAGTAGCTCGGCGGCACCTGCCGCGTCCGTGGTAGCGCGAAGTGTCTGCGACTGCTGGACGACCTGCCATAGGCCCGGCCGACATGCTCGAACCACATCCAGTCGTGGGAAAAGAAGGAGCACTCTGATGTCCGCTCGTCGCCTGTTCGCCGCCTCCGCGACCGCACTGCCCGCCGGGCTTGGTCTTGCCACACCAGCGGCAGCGCACGACTCAGTCCAGTCGCTCGCCGCCGATGTCACCAACTTCAGCCTCGGAAGGCTCGGAGCCACTACCGGCGGGCTGCTGGGGCTGGCCGCCGTGGTGATCGCAGTGCTCGCGCTGACTCGGCCCGCCGGTCGTATCGGCATCGCCAACGGGTCGCTTGGGGCCACGGTGGCTCTGGTCGCGGGGCTGACCGCCATGGCCCTCGGCGGGCTGGTAGCGGCCACCGCCGACGGTGGACTCGGCACCGGCAACGGGCTGGGCGGCGCCTACGTGGCCCTGCTGCTGGGTCTGATCGGGACGGCCCTGGGCTGGCGGGCTCTGACCCGTTACCGCCACGCCCGTTGACCACAGCGGTTACGTGTCTGCCGCGGTCACGCCCGGCGGACGGTCCCCGCACGACGTACCGGCCTCGGTGCTCTGCTCAGCGCACGGCCCGCGGAGAGAAGCGGGTATCGGATAACACCCCACGCAAGCCATGCTCAGGCCGGAGCCCAGTGCTGGCCGGCCTCGACATCACCGAAGCGGCTGGGGACCCGAAGGAGCCGAAGCCGTACTCCGCCTTCGTGCCCTCACCGCGAGCGGCAACCTCGACACCTACTGGACCTTCCACACCGAACGCGAACACCACCGGCTCTATCCAGGCCACTTACCGGCTGACCACCTGAGCCACGTCCTTCTCTCCAGAAGAGCTACAGATGCTGGTTCGTGCATCCTTACGTGGTCGGTGGTTCCGGGGCCATCTTGGCGATGGTCACAACGGTCTCGGCGCGGACGCTGAAGACTTTCCTGCCGTCGGCAGTGGTGAACTCCACGAACGTGTCCCTCACCGCGAAGTCGTCTGCTTCCACCTTGCGTTCCCTCAGGGGCGGGGTCCTGGGTGTCGTGTACTCGACGACATAGACGTTCACGCGTGCACCTCCCGTAGCTGATGAGACATCGTCCCATCCGTACACCTCGCGCGCTGCTCACCGACCCGATGAGGGGGCCCCGTCACACGATCGGCCAGCCATTCAGGTGGCTGGCTGCGTCTCAGCGCGCCTCGCTCCGAATGTCAGGCGAATATGACAGTGGAAATACGACGAGGTGAGGAGCGTCTCGATGACGTACACAGTCACATTCCTGGGCACGTCATCCCTTCCTGTGACGTCCAGCGGCGGTGCATATCGGATCTGGTCGTACAAGGTGGAGGGCTCCAACACCGAGATCGTCACCGGGCGCCGGATGACCATGGCCTTCCCGGGCAGCGTCACGGTGGTGGACCCCAGCGCCTATCCCGGCGTGGACGCGCTGAGCGGGACTCTCGTGTGGCGGAGCCCTGAGGGGACACGCCAGTACGTGGCGGCCCGGGCCAGCGCGGCCGGCAGCGTGGTGATCGCGTTCGTCGCCGCGGCGCAGACATCCAGCGGCCTGGTCCAGCTCTTCAAGGCCACTCCCGGCAACGAGTTGGTGGAAGTCCAGTACGAAGCCGTTCCCGACGGCGGCGCGGCCAGCCATTCCCAGCGTCTGGTCGTGCCCGCTGCCGGCGCGCCCGCGTTCACCGGACGGCCGTTGTACGACTTCGCAGGAGCGCTGCCGTACGACAGTGAACTGTTCGGCGTCTATCAGCCGCTGTCCGGGTGGGTGGGGGCCACGGCCGGAATGTCTGCGAAGAAGATTCACCCGTCGTCCGATATCGGCGCTCTCACCCGTGAGAATTTCCACGGGAGCGACGCCCTGACGCTCATCCAGCCCGGTCTGAAGGCGCTGGCCGACCGCTACAGCGCTAGCGCGGGAGGAGCACTGTCCCCGGTGGGGCTGGTCAACCTCTTCCGTGAGTACTTCTTCGAGTTCGACAACTTCCTAGGAACCCCCTCGGGACACATCTGGGTCAGCCCGGGAGGCACTGTCGAGGTGGTGGAGAGCAGCACACGGCGCACCCTGGTCGAGAAGGTGGTGGAGCAGTCGGAGGAGGTCTCCCGCAAGAGCGAGGAGAGCCTCACTGATCAGACAGATGTCTCGGACGCTGTCAAGGAGGAGAACGCCAACGACACGAAACTCGGCGTGAGCGCCACGGGTGGGGTGAACGCCAAGATTTATCATGCCGACGCTAGTCTCAGTTTCAGTACTCAGAACACCGTCAAGCGGGGTGCCGAGACGACGCACAAGCGCGCCCGCACGCAGACCTCCAAGGTCACCAGCGAGATCAAGCGGAACTTCAAGACGACGTTCCGGACGGTTACGGATACCACCGACACATCGAGTCGCCGCTACGTCCTGCAGAACACGACCTCCGAGTTGGTGAACTACGAGATGCGGCGCAAGATGCGCAAGGTCGGCATCCAGCTGCAACACGTCGGATCACGCCTGTGCTGGCAGATCCACCTGATGGATCCCGGCAGGGAACTCGGCCTGGGGGACATGGTGCACGTCGTTCCCGCGCCTGACCTCAGCGCGATCCAGAAGCCGGAGAAGATCCCGGAGCCGGCGACTAAGGAAGTGCCCTACCACTTCGAAATCTCCTTCCAGCACGAGCAGGGCCCGGACGACGAGGCCGAGCTGACTTATCTGCCCGAGCCGGGCAACGATTGCCGGGGGCTGAACGATACTCCCGACTACCTTCCGGGGAAGGACGACATCATCCAGTTCTGCTTCCCCAAGCCGCTGCCACCCGTTCCGGTGGACTACATCTTCAGCAAGGTGCATTCCCTGGACAAACACGGCGCCCAGGTCGAGTTCGCTCCGTTCACAGTGAATACGTCGACCAACCCCCACACGCTCAACGTGAAGATGACGTACGCCAACTTCCAGGGCCGCAAATCCCTCCCATTCGACCTCACGCTCGTCTATGAGCCGACGGATGAGGCCAAGAATAAGGTCAAGACACTCAACGAAGCGGCACAGGCCGAATATCAGAAGGAGGTCGACCGGCTCCAGCACGAGGCGTACGGCCAGGCCGTTCGTGAGCGGCTGCGCCTGATCAGCTCGATGCGTCTCCGCTCCTCCGAGGACCTGCGCAACGAGGAGCGCCGATGCGTTTTCCGGAACCTGATCAAGCAGCTGCCGGAGGGCATTTACCCCACGCCCAACAACAACACGCCGTACCTGGAGGCGGAAGAGATCCAGAAGTTCTTCGACGTCGACGAGATGCTTTACTTCGTCTCCCCCGACTTCTGGCGCGCTGGCGCGGTGAACGCGCCCACGCCCTCCGCCCAGAGCACCGGCAGGTATCCTGTACGCCCCATTCCGAAGCCCGAACCCGGCAACCCACTGCAGCCTTTGGCCGGCCAGACGGTCGCAGGATGGTACTCCGGTGCGGATTTCTACGCGCTGCCCAATAGCACGTCGCCATCGCCGCCGTACGAGTGGCGGGTCAACTACCTGATCTCCGAAGAGACCGTGCCAGCACCCCTCGGAAGTTCATTGGGCTGGCTGATCCAGATCGACGCCGACGAGCGCCGCAATGAATTCCTGAACGCTGCTTGGGCCAAAGTGGTCTTGCCCGTCCGGCCCGGCCAGGAACAAGCTGCGCTCGCTTGGCTGAAGAAGGTCGAGGGAGAAGCTGGCCTTGGCAAGACGTACACAAGAAAGGACGACGACCCTCAAGACTTCCAGGGAACGGTCGGCCAGGTTTTGGACCGCCTTGCCACGCACCTGCGGTCCCTGGCCCAGGAGAACTTCGACACGACGCTCGCCGCCGACAAGGTCTTCGAGAACGGGTTCGATCCCCTGGCCGGTGGCTTCCGCCCCGCAGAGCCCTATCAGGTCTTCGATCAATGGGTTGAGGTGCTCCCGACCGACCAAGTCGTCGCCGTCAGCGTCAAGTACGACCCCAAGACGGGCCAACAACTGTGAACGCGACGCACACGAGCCTCAGGACGCCACTGGCGCTCGACACTGTGCACGCCCAGTACGTCACGGACCTGGCCGCGTACGAGGAACAGGTCGGCCGGGCTCAGCGCGAGGCGTACGCCGAGGCCGCCTGGGAGCGGCTGAAGGTGGTCAGCACCGTCCGGCCCCGCCCGGCGGACGACCTGCGGAACGAGGAACGCCTCCAGGTCTACCGCCCGTCAGCCGGTCAGCGGGCGCCCGTACAACCGGCCGCGCCCGGGGTGCCCACGCGGCTGCCACGCGTCCACGGGCGCTGAATGCATGGCGAGCACCCGCTTCGTCCACGCGACCAAGGGCACGTCCAGCGGCAGGTTCGACACGCCCGCCAAGCCCGCGCGCTCGGTCGGTGCCGCGCTCAAGGCTGCCGCCGCCGGCGACACGGTCGTGATCCTGGACGCCGCCACCTACCTCGAGGACGAGCTGGTCATCGACAAGCCCCTGACGCTGACCAGCGAGTTCCTCCGGGCTCACCCACAGGCCGACCCGAGCAACCCGGCGTTCGACGTCCGGGCACTGCCGACGCTCGCGCCGAAGTCGGGTGCCCAGCACCGTGTGCTGCGTGTGTCCGGCGCCCCCGGCAAGCCTCTTGGGCCGGTGGTCGTCAGAGGCCTGCGAGTAACCCAGGGGCGAGCCGTCCACGTGCCCGGTGGCCCGGACCAGGCCCTCGGCGCGGGCGGCGGCATCGCGGTGGTCGACACCGACGATGTCCTGATCGAGCGGTGCGTAGTGACCGGCTGCCAGACGCAGGCTGCGTCGCTCCCTGCCTGGCCGGAGGCCGACCGCGCCGCGCTGCGGAAGGACCTCGTGGACCTGGTCGACACGGTCGTCCCGCCGTTCGTCGAGATGGCGCTCAACCTCATGATCGAGGCGGCCAACCGGCTGATCCGCAACCTCCCCGTCGGCATCGCCCCCATTCCGCCGTTCGACCGCAACATCGTCAAGGACATGATCGGCACGGAGTTCGACGCCCACATCCCGCCCGGCAAGGGCGTCAACTGGCTGGCCGGCCAAGCCTTCGGTGGCGGCATCGCCACCGTCTGGTCGAGTGCCGTGATCCGCAACTGCCGCATCCAGAGCAACCGCGCCCAGGGCCGGGGCTCGGGCCTCGCGGTCATCGGGTACGGCTGGCCCACGGTGGAGAACTGCTGGATCGACCGCAACCGCAGCGGTGACCGCGGACGCCTCGACGGCGGCGGCATCGGTGCGGAAATCTCCCTGCCGGGCAAGCTGCCGCGCGATCTGAGCGAGATCGAACTGGTGCGGTTCCTCCGGAGCAAAGCGTCGGCGGCCCGCGCCGCCATGGCATCGGTGCCCATCCCCAGCCCGCTCGAACTGATGCAGTTCGCCCGGTGGCTGCTCGACCCCACGCAGCCCCCCGTCATCACCGACAACCTTCGGCGGTTGATGCTGTTCCTGAGCAACAGCTACAAAGACCCGGAACTGCTGTTTCGGGAGCTCTTCTACGTGTTCGCCGCCACATCGCTCGCGCTGGGCCGCTGGGACGCCTGGAACGAGGACGAGATCAAGGCCGCCCGCACCCGGTCGATTACCGTCAAGAAGTCCACGATCACGCACAACGAATGCGGCGACGACGGGGGCGGTGTCTACGCCTCCGTGCTCTCCCGTATCACCGTCACCGACTGCCGGATCGACGGCAACAGTGCCCCCGGCATGGGCGGAGGCGTCCGCCTCTCCATGGGATCCGCCGGGTCCTTCACCGGCAGCACCGTCGACCACAACGCGTGCGGCACCCGACCCGGTACCCAGATGTCCAAAGCCCGGCCCGCCTCGTCCATCAAGGTCGGCCCCTTCACGATCGACCGACCCGCGAAGCCCTCCATTCCGGTGGCGACGCCGGGTGGGGGCGGCATCTCGGTGCGCAACGCCGATCTCGCGCTCACCACGACCAGTATCGGGACCACGCCCGGTGGGCCGAGCGGCAACATCACCAGCGACCACCCGGGCGGCGGACTGCTGGTATTCGCGGACACCGAGGGCGACATGGCCGGCTTCCCCGACATGTGGACCGCGATCCAGCACGAGGTCTTCGAGGTGCGCAAGATCAGAGTGACGGTGGACGCGAGCTGCCTGATCACCGGCAACGGCAGCGGATTCCGAACGGGACCCACCACGGTGGCCAAGCCGCTGTTCGCCAAGGGCGGGGGCGTCTTCATCCTGCGGGGCACCTTCCCCGACGCGCCCATCCCTGAGGTCTCCCTCACGAACGTCACTGCCACCGTCAAGGGCAACATCGCGCAGGTCCAGAACTACACGTCCCGGGTCGCTCCCGGTCTCGCCATCCGCACGTGCCACGAGATCTGCATCCAGGACCTCAAGGCCCGCATGGAATGGACCGAAACCAACCACACCCCCCTGATCAAGGCCAGTACGCTGCGGTGGCCCTGACACCGAGGAGCGTGCCGCCACAGGAGGAACGTTGCACGTCGCCCTGTTCGCCACCTGCGTCAACGACGCTGTTCCCCTCCCTCGCAAGCGCCACCGTGCGGCTACAGGAGCGGCTCGGGCTCGACGTGGACCTCCCCGCCGAGCAGAGCGGTCCTCGCGGCGCTCGGCGAAGTCCTGGGGAAGGTCCTCGTCAGGGGTGCGCCACGTGTCGGCGCCGACGACCCAGATCATCCTGCATTTGAGCTGGTCGCGCAGGGCCTGGAAGGCGACGACCCCGTAGACCGTGCGCACCACTCGGCGCCGGCCTCGCCCCTTGCGGCGGGGCCGGGGGTGGTCACCCCGGACCACCTCCTCGGTCGAATGAACGCCACCTTCCGCTTCCTCCTCACCGGCGCACTCGCCATGGGTGCTCTCGTAGCGGGCCTGCTCGGCGAACTGACAACCGTGCACCCACGCTCTGGGTAGGCGGCTGGCCACCGCGATCCCAGCCCCCGCGTACCGTGGCGAGGCGGATCCTCCTCAGAGGTCGAGAAGCCGCCACGCGGTGAGCGCGATCCTGGCTCGTGTCAGTCCCATGGGTTCGGTGAGTTCGATGTCCAGGGTCTTCGCGATCTGTTCGAGGCGGCGGGCGATGCTGCTGTGGTGCAGGTGGAGCAGGTCGGCGGCCCGGCGGAGGGAGCCGGTGGCGCAGTAGGTGTCCAGCGTCTCCAGGTCTTCCGGGTTGCCGGCGACGCGGGCGATGGCCGCCACGTCGTCGTTCTCCCGCGCGGTCTCCTGGGGCACCTCGGCCAGGAGCGCCAGCGCGCCCAGGCCGGCGTGGCGGATGACGGGTTCGCGCGGGGTCGTGAAGCGAAGGGCAGTGCGGGCCTCCCGCCAGGACCGGTCGGGGCTGTCGGCTGTGCCGATGCCCGCGCGTACGCCTGCCGGGAACCGCGCCGGGTCCACGAAGGCGGCCAGGATGACGCCGACGTCGGCGAGCGGCGCCGCCTTCACATGGCGGCCTGGGCAGATCAGGCCGCCGATCCGGTCGAGCGACAGCTGTGAGCGTACGGCGACGACGTGGAGGGGCAGTTCGGCGGCGAATCCCAGGAGCCGCAGGGCCCGGGCTCGGGCCGCGTCGTCGCCGTCCGAGCTGATCGCCAGTTCGACGAGGGCGGGGTCGGCCATGGTGGTGCGGGCCGGGCCGTACCGCTCGGCGACGGCCGCGGCGGCGATGGCGAGCCTGTCGAGGAGCACTTCGTCGAGCGGATTCGGCGGGCCGGGGCGTTCCAGCCACACCCTGCCGATCTCCTCCTCGTCGAGAGTGATCGGCGCTGTGGTGGACGCGGGTGCCGGCGAGGCGGACGCCGGCCTGCCGTCGGGCGAGACGCGGGTCGCCCGCCCCGTGCCGTGGAGCCGTATCCCGGCCACGCACTCGGCCAGGCCCGCCGAGGCCCGGGCGAGCGCCGGGAGATCCACCCGTCGGCGCATCAGCGTGTCGTAGAACGCGACGATGCGCATCGCCCCGTCGACGTACGGATCCAGTCCCGACAGCCGAACGGCCAGTGCCTCCATGGCAGAAGGATAGAAGGAAGTGGGTGCGCCGATCGGTGCGTGATCGGGGCGGGATGCGCGACGGATGGCGGGTGACCCCCTGGGTGACGCCCGTGAGGATGGGCGTCATGGATCCCGAACTCGAAGCATTCATCCCGTTTCTCCCGCGACTCGACATGAACGACCCGGTCACCGCACGCAAGGACTTCGCCGAGCGTGCGGCTGCGGCGCCGGCGCCGGACACCTCGGACATGGAGGTCGAGGACCGCACGGCGTCCGTCGATCCGGACGTGGCGGTCCGGGTCTACCGCCCGCACCGGGCACAGGGCGCCGTCGTCTGGCTGCACGGCGGCGGCGGAGTCTTCGGCGACCTGGACACCGAGCATCCGTGGGCCGCCCGGGTCGCGTCCCTTTCCGGGGCGGTGGTGATCTCGGTGGGCTACCGCCTGGCGCCCGAGGACCCGTTCCCGGCCGCCTTCGACGACGCTTACGCCGCACTGACCTGGACGGCCGAGCACGCGGACGAACTCGGCATCGACCCGGCGCGGATCGCGGTCGGGGGTCACAGCGCCGGAGCGAACCTCGCGGCCGCAGTGGCGTTGCGGGCGCGTGACGAGCAGGGACCGGCGATCCGCTTCCAACTGCTCAACCAGCCGGGGCTGGACGACCGGCAGGAGACGTGGTCGGCGCGGAACTTCACCGACACGCCCTGGTTCGACCGCGACAAGCTCGCCGCGGCATGGCGGCACTACCTGGGCTCCCGGCCCGCCACTTCGTACGCCGCCCCCGCGCGGGCCGCCGATCTGTCCGGGCTGCCACCGGCCTACATCGCCACCGCGGAGTTCTGTCCGAACCGCGACGAGGGCATCGCCTACGCGCTGCGCCTGATGCAGGCGGGCGTGTCGGTCGAGCTCCACCAGTGGCCCGGCACCTTCCACGGATCGCAGGCGCTTCTGTCCGCCGAGGTCTCGCAGCGCCAGAACGCCGAACTCGGCGCCGCTCTGCGCCGCGCCCTGGCCCATTGATCCGTACACGTCGAAAGGCGCGGGGAGCGTCCCTGTCGCCTGCACTCATTGATCACGAAAGGACGGCTGTCTTGAATATCCGACTGGCGATGTGTGGAAGTGTGGCCGCGCTGAGCGTCTACGCGGGCACGGTGGCGGCAGCTCCCGCACCCGACGAGGCACATTCCGTGGCGGCCGGCGGCACGAGGCCGTCGGCCCCCTTCCGTCCCGCGGAGCTGAAGTCCGCCCTGGACGGTGTCCAGCGCGCGGGGATACCGGGGGTGTACGCCGAGGTACGCGAGGGCGGCCGGACATGGCGCGGCGCTTCCGGGGTCGCCGATGTCACGACCGGCCGTCCCGTCACGCCCGACATGCGGCAGCGCGTCGGGAGCATCACCAAGACCTTCACCGCCGCTGCGGTCATGCAGCAGGTCGAGCGGGGCCGGATCCGGCTCGATGCGCCGATCGGTGACTACCTGCCGCAACTGGTGCCGGGAGAGCGCGGCCGGAAGATCACGGTGCGGATGCTGCTCAACAACACCAGCGGCATCCCCGATTACATCCGATACGCGTTCCCGTCCCTCCAGACCGGCTCGCCCCAGAGCCTGGACGACAACCGGTTCAGGCAGTTCCGCCCGGCCGAGCTGATCGAGCTGGGGCTCAACGCGCCCCCCACCGGCGAGCCCGGAGGCCACACCGGGGTGTACTCCAACACCAATTACCTGCTCCTCGGCCAGCTCCTGGAGCACGTGACCGGTATCCCGGCCGAGAAGTACATCACCCGGAACGTCATCGAGCGCGCCGGCCTCCGGCACACCGGGTTCCCGACCGGGACGCGGATCCAGGGGCCGCACTCACGGATGTACGAGGCCCTGTGGGGCCTGCTCGACCCGCCGCGCGACTACAGCGTCTACAACATGTCCTGGACGGGGACGGGGGCCGCCCTGGTGTCGACCACGGACGATCTCAACCGCTTCTACAGCAAGCTGCTCGACGGTAAGATCGTCAATCGGTCGTCGCTGGAGGAGATGCAGCGCACGGTCCCGGTCATCGCCCTGGACGGATCGACGATCCAGTACGGCCTCGGTCTGCATAAGGTCGACATCCCGGATTGCGGCACCTTCTGGGGTCACGACGGCACCGTCTGGGGGGCCGGAACGATCTCCCTGACCCGGTCCGACGGTAAACGCCAGATGTCGGTCGCGGTCAACCTCCAGAGGTGGAACACGCCGGACTCCTCGGGGAAGCCGCCGCACCACCCCATCGACGACGCGCTGAAGACGCTGTACGGGCAGGCGATGTGCGGCGACGGTCAGGCCGCGCGGCCGTAACCTCCGAGGCCAGGGGGCGTCCCGTTCGGCGATCTCCTGGATGCCGAGTTCGGGGTGGTGAAGGCGCGGGCGCAGCCGCCGGAGTCCTTGCCCCGCAGTAAGAGTGTGGTGGGTACGCCGGCCTTCGCGGTGAACTGTGTGGGGAGGTAGAAGTCCGTCACGGTGAGGACGACGGCCTGTCTTCCGGAGGCGTCGATCCGTACGGGGGAGGCCTCGCCCGTCATCGTTCCGTCGTTGCCGCTGCCCTCGGCGCCTTCCACGAGGAACGGGGCCGGTGGCGGTGCTCTGCTCCTTGCCAGGGGCGTCGAAGGAGACCCCAGCCCCCGGCCTACGCGGGCGAGGGCAGACACGTACTCGTCAAGACTGGGTTCGGCCTCGTTCTGCGCAGCGAGTTCGAGCAGTCGAGCGCGGGTGCAGCCGGCCTTCAGCAGCGCGTTGACGTCGATGGCGTCTGAGTGTTGGGCACGGATCTCATAGAAACCGTCCCCCACGGGCTTTGCCGGCGCCGCCGCCGCAGGGCTCATCCCCCAGCAGGGCTGGCGCTCGGCGGCGACAAGGACCGAGGCGCGGAGCTTTGGTGGTAGACCACGAGGCTTCCCCTTCGGCTGGTGGCCGGGGATCTGCGGGTCCCCGACAGGAGAATCGGGGGCTCCGGAGTCGCTCCGCCGGAGTCGCGCCCTCGAGCTGGGTGAAGACTGGGGGGCGGGGCGTAATGAACGGTCAAGTTCCGGGCTGATGCCGACTCGACATCTATCGAGCGGAAGTGAAAGCCCAGGCCAGCGCGTGGCACGGCCAGCGCCGTCGCGCTTGCAGCAAGGGCCCGTAGGCGCAAAGCGGAAGGCCCCGGCAGTGGCACCTGCCGGGCCTTTCTACGGCCGGCGTAGCTTGTGGCACAAGGACGGGGTCGAGCCGACCTACGCCAGGCGCCTGGACGGTGCGGTTGAGCGCGGTCGCATCCTGATCGAAGCGGCCAAAATCCCTGGCGCCGAACGCTCGGCCGTACTCAAGATCGACCTTGGCGACGAGCTCAACCAACACGTCAGGGCGTCGACGCAGGCAACCGTCGATGCGCACAAAGCACAGGTGTCGGCCGCAGCACAGTTGCGGCGCACAGCGGCCGTACTCATGGAACGCGGCCTGACCGGGAGGGACATCGCGCACGTCCTGGGAGTCTCGCCCCAGCGCGTCTCGCAGCTGCTCAACGCCCCGCAGGCTCAGGACTGAAAGGGCAACTGCAGGTTGTCCTGGGCGGCGCGCCTCTACAGCCCCCAGGCGGCTGAGGACTACAAGTGGTACAAGGAAGCCAACGAGGCCATCTGCCCGCTGATGTACTGACCTTCGCTTGCCAGGTCCTGGCCGCCACGCGGCCAATGAGCTCGGCTGGCAGGTGGTCAGGTGGATCGGCACCCGTCACGGCACCATGGCTGGCGTCCAGGACAAGCGTGTGATGCGCGAGTCCTTGTGATCGGCTCAGCGCTGCACCCTGTCGGGACGGGCATCCGGCTTCGCGAGAGCATGCGTGATGGCGTCGACCTTGGTGCCGTGCGGCCCGCGCAGCGGCAGGTTGGCGCGCTTGGCGAGGGCCTGGAGCGTGCGCCGCACTGCCGGTTCGTCGAGCCGGCCGCCGCTGGACGTGCAGAACAGCCAGCCCTCGGTCCGGCCGTCGAGGTAGTCCTGGAGGGCGTCCCACGCCGCAGGCGGGATCGGCTTCCTTGTCTGCCCGCCGCCCTTCATCTTCTCCAGGAGCAGCACACGGTGCCCCCTGTCGTACTCGAGGTCCTCCACGCGGGCGTTGAGCAGGGAGTCGATGCGCAGGCAGCAGGTGTTGAGCACCAGGAGCATCGCGTACGTCCGCTTGCGGTACGCGGCGATGCGGTGCTCATCGCGGGCTGTGACCAGCAACTTTGCCCATTCCTGCTCGGTGTAGCCGGGTGTGGCCGAGTCCCACCTGTACAGACGAACGTGCTCAGTCGTGGGGCTGGGACGGCAGCCCTGCGGCGGTGAGGGTGTCCGCAGGCGTCCATGTCTCATCGGCGGTCTGAATCTGGAGGCTGCGGGCGTAGGCTCTCAAGGATGCGGATAGGCGAGCTTGCCAAGCGCACGGGCGTGAGTCCGCGCTCACTGCGGTACTACGAAGATCAGGGACTGCTGACCAGCACACGCTCCAACGCGGGGCAGCGTCACTATTCCGATGCTGCGGTCCAGCGCGTGTCGCTCATCCGGCAGCTGTTCGACGCGGGGATGTCCAGCCGGGTGATCGCGACTGTGCTGCCGTGTGTGGACATCCCGGGTGACCTGGATGTCGCCGAGGAGACGTTCACAGCGATGATGCGCGAACGCGACCGGATCGACGCCGACATCGCGCACCTGATCGAGACCCGGGATGCACTCGACACGCTGATCAGGGCCAACAGTCGGCACCGGGCGGAGCTTTCCACGACCCCGGAACCGGCGGCGCAGTCGACCTGATGCTGTGACCTGCATCTCAACCGGTTGCCCCTGACATCAATGTCAGCGATGAGGATGGCGACAGCGCCCGGAATCACCGGGTCGGTCATACGAGAGGCGGCAGAAGATGGGGCAGGCGTGGGGTTTCGACAGGTATGGCGGGCCCGAGGTGCAGGAGTTCTTCGATCGTCCCGACCCCGTACCCGGTCGCGGTGAGGTGCTGATCCGGGTCGAAGTCGCCGGCGTGAACCCCCTCGACCACCTGCTGCGCTCAGGTCTGGTCGACGGGCTCGACGGCGGGCGTCCGTTTCCCCGCGTGCTGGGCATGGAGGCAGCCGGAACCGTTCTTGCCCGGGGCGAGGACGTCAACGGGCTCGAGGTGGGCGACCCGGTCTTCGGCTTCGCACTGACCGGTGGCGGCACCTACGCCGAAACGACGGTGCTGTCCGCGCCGAACACCGCGCGCATCCCGGCGGGTGTGTCCGCAACCGTGGCGGCAACGCTGCCAGTGGCCGGGACGACCGCGGTGGACGTGCTCGACCAGCTCGGACTCCCAGCCGGTGCTACGGTCCTGGTCAACGGGGTCGGGGGCGGGGTCGGCCTCGCCGTCGCCCGGCTGGCGATCGGGCGCGAGCTGCGCGTGATCGGCACCGGGAGTACTGCTAAACGCGAGCACGCCGAGGGCATAGGGGTGTGGTTCATCGACTACACCGCCGAGGACGTCGCCGCCGCGGCACAAGAGCTGGTTCCGGGCGGCTTCGACGGGATCGTCGACCTGGTCGGAGGCACCTCGCTGCGGACGGTCGCTCCGCTGGCCCGGGATCCCCGCAACGTCATGGCTGTGGGTGATGCGTCTGTGCCCGATCTCGGTGGGCGTTTCGTCGAGCGTCGCGTCGACCGCGAGAACCTGGAGCGGTCGGCCCGGCTGGCCCTTGACGGAGTCCTCGCCCCCGTAATCACCGCGGTCCATCCGCTCTCCGAAGCCCCGGCCGCCCTCGCCGCTGTTGAGAACGGTCACACCTCGGGCAAGGTCGTCATCAAGGTGGCATGAGAAGTGCCCAACGCCGTTGACCCTTCATTGCGGACTGGCGAGAACCTGTGGTCAGCGCATCGTCAATTAAGCACATTCACCTGTACGGGGTTGAGCACGTTCTCGGCTCTGGCAAGCCCCTCGCACGTGGCAGTAGTCGGATGAGGGGAGCGTCAGGTTCCCGTAGGACCGCCAAATGATTCTGGTCGCGACGCACCTTTGGACAGCGGGGTCAGTCACCGGCTACCGGTATCTGGGGTCGCCCCTGCAGGCTGCGGAAAGTCTGCCGGGGGTGCCCTCAGATGCCTGGGCGAAGCCGCTCCCGCCGAGCGCAGGGTCGTGATCACCGACGACTTTGATCAGCGGGCGCAGCCGAGCGCTGACCAGTTCAGCTCCCTCGTCGAAAGGCCAAGGCGGGCGGGCTGGGCTCCGTCGCGATCGCCTGAGAGCTTCAATCCCAGGCCAGGCAGCGAGTTAGTTGCCAGGCCGGACTATGCCGCCAAGGGATCAATCCGTCCGCCGTGGCGGTAGTGCAGAGCGAACGGGACAGTGTCACCCACTTGTCAGCCGGTTACGTCAGCCAGCGAACGGGTCTGGTTGGACGGGCCGTGTGCACAGCCCCGGGTGTGGTGAATGGCGTTGGTGACCAGTCGCCGCACTCGCCCTGGGCCTGAACACCTCAGTTGATCACTGATCGGCACAACGTGTCTCAGCGGGGTCTCCATGCCCTCTTCGGCGACCAGCAGCTGAGCATCGCGGCACGTATCCGACACAGTCGGTTGGAGCGCGCCCACGCCGACCTTGCACGCGGGGAGCTGAGCGGTCAGCCCGTTCAAGCGATCGCGGCTCGCTTGCGTTCTTCCAGCGCCACCGCGTTCAGCCGGGCATTCCGTGAAGCCTGCGGGATCACCCCTACGGAACACCGTGCGCTCTCCCTGGCCCCCACGGCACGCAGAGCACAGAGACCCTGCACGCCAGGCACACCACGGCGCGCCGCTCCGGCCTAGATTCGACCTCCACACCTGATGTGCACACAACATGCACATCGGCGGGGGGATGTGGCGCCGCGTTGCGTATGTCCCTCGCCGTTCATCGGCCGCTCGTTCGGCCTGGATCGAAGACGAGGAAAGACTCATGATTCGACGCGCTTCGGCAATACTGCTTGCCGCGGCATCCCTGTTTGGCGCGGGAGTCGCCATGGCTGCGCCCGCACAGGCACGGGAGTGCACCCAAGACAACGTCTGTCTCTGGTCGAACAGCGGCTACACCGGATACCTGCGGGACGACTTCAACTCCCGTGACAACTGGTCCATCATCTCCTACGAATACGCTGGCTGGCGGCTCTACGCGGGCGACGGTGTCATCGATAACGTCAGCTCCATCGACAACTGGGACCCGGACACCAGGGTCTCGGTCTACTACAACTCCGGATACGCCGGCCCCTGCTTCAAGGTCGCGGCTTACGGCAGCGTGGGCAACATGGCGAGCATCCCCCTCAGCTCCGGCAAGACCGCCAACGACAACATGAACTCGCACAACTTCACCAACAATTGCACGGGGACCACGTACAACTTCTGATCGCCGGCCCATGACCACGGTGGGGTGGAGGCCAATTCCGCCCCACCGCAGATGAGACGCGCCGTTCGTTCGGCACGGAACGAAAGCGAGGAAAGACTTATGCTTCGACGCACTTCGGCGATGCTGCTTGCCGTGGCATCTCTGTTCGGCGCGGGAGTCGCCATGGCCGCGCCCGCGCAGGCTTACAACTGCACCTGGGACAACGTCTGTCTCCACTCGGACAGCGACTTCAATGGATTGGTTCGGGACGACTTCAGCTCCCGTCCCAACTGGTCCCAGATCACCTATTACGGCGGCCAGCCCGCGGTCTACCAGGGTGACTACCACCCCGACAACGTCAGCTCCATCAACAACATGGACCCGGACTCCAGGGTCTCGGTGTTCTACAACTCCGGATACGCCGGTCCCTGCTTCAAGATCGCAGACTACGGCAGGGTGAAGAACATGGCGAGCATCTACATCACCTCCACCAAGCAGGCCAACGACAACATGAACTCCCACAGGTTCGGCGACAGCTGCCTGGGGAGCACGTACAACTTTTGATCGTCGCTCATGACCACGGTGGGGCGGAGGCCAATTCCGCCCCACCGCGCACATCCACTCTATCCAGGGGTTCCTTTGCAATACACGCGTCTCGTCATCGCCGCCGGGGTCGGCACGCTGCTGCTCACCGGCTGTTCGGAGGGCGGCCAGGAAGGTGCCGGTGCCGGCGGTGGCAGTTCCGCTGTCCGGGATGTCGTCACGGAGGCCGACATCGTCCTCCCGGTGTCCGCCTACCTCTTCACTCCCGAGCAACAGGCGGTGATCGACACCGCTCACTCCACCCTGGCTTCTGACTGCATGAAGCGGTTCGGTTTCGACTGGCCCGTCAAAAAGGCCGAGCCGGTCAAGGTCGTGAGCCGTCGGTACGGCGTGGTCGGCGAGAAGATCGCCGCCGAGCACGGCTATCACGTGATCCCGTCGCCGGGCGACAAGGAGCACGCCGAAGGCGCGGTGTCCAGCGGGGCCAAGCTCCCGCCCGAGGCCTACATAATCTACGGCGCCAAGAGCGGCAAGACGGGGGCGGGCGGCAGTTACCAGGGCAAGGAAATCCCCCAGGGCGGCTGCATCGGGGAGGCGGGCCGCAAACTGGGTCTCGACAAGGTGCAGGACCCTGCGAAGGGCAAGATCGGGCTGCTCAGCATCGACTACTCCTCCTTCGGGAAGGCCCAGGAGACGCCGGAGTTCAAGAAGGCGCAGAACGAATGGGTGGCCTGCATGAAGAAGTCTGGCTATCAGCACACCGCTTTCCTGCAGCCCGCCGAGAAGTACGCGGCCCAGGGGAACTCCGCCTCACCGGAGGAGAAGGTCGTGGCCAAGGCAGATGTGAAGTGCAAGCAGGAAACGAAACTCGCCACCGTGCTGGTCCGCGCCGAAACACAGATCCAGAACGACTACATCGAGCAGAATGCCGCCGGTTTCGCCGAGATCAAGAAGGATCAGGGCGCGGTCATCAAGTCGGCGAACGAGGCATTGGCGAACTGAATGCAGAACGACGAACAGCCCTTCGTGGACGCAGCCGAGGCGGCCCACGGTAACGGAGGTAACGGTGGTGACGGCGTACGGATCAGGCGCCGCTCGCTCGCCCTGATCGCGGTGGGCGCGGTCGCGCTCACCGGGGCGGGCTTCGGAGCCTCCCTGCTGATCAAGTCGCCCGCCCAGGCCGCGGCGGACTCCCGGCCTCCCGCGCCGTCCGTGATCACCACTCTGGTCGAGTACCGGGCGCTGACCTCCTCGATGGTCCTCCGCGGCACCGTGGTCGCCGGCCAGAGTGTGGAGATCACGCCCGGCGGCGGTGCGGCCGATGGAGGCAGTCCCACGGTCTCCAAGCTGCCGCTGAAGGCAGGGGACGAGGTACGCGCGGGTCGGCTGCTGGTCGAGATCTCCGGCCGTCCGGTGATCGCGCTCCAGGGCACTGTTCCGCTCTATCGCGACCTCAAGCCCGGTGCCCAGGGCAGTGACGTGGCCCAGCTCCAGGACGCGCTCCAGCGGCTCGGCCACTCCACCTCCCCCGACAACCGGGGGCGTTTCGGCGAGGGCACGAAGGCGGCGGTCACCAAGCTGTACGACGCGGCCGGGTACGAACCCGTCCAGGTCGGTGGTGCCGAGGGCTCGGCCGCCGTCACCACGGCCGAAACACAGGTGACCTCGGCTGAACGAGAACTGGACGACGCCAAGGAGGCATTTGAGACCGCCGAGGCCAGCTCCGGCTCCGGTACGGGCTCGACCAGCTCAACAGGTTCGACCACGGGGACAGCCGCGGAAGCGGATGGCGATGGTCGCGATCTGGAGCCGCTGCGCAAGGCGGTCAACCGAGCCCGGGAGGACCTGGCCACCGCGCGCGAGGGTCTCGCCGCCGCGAAGGCGGCCTCCGGCCCCATGGTCCCGTCCGGCGAGGTGACGTTCCTGGAAAGCTTCCCCGCCCGGGTGCAGGATCTCCCCGTACGGCTCGGCGGGAAGGTGCAGGGAACCGTGATGACCGTTGCCGCAGGTCCCCTGGTGGTGCACGCCTATGTGCCCGACCACCAGAAGGGCCTGATCAGGCCGGACCAGAAGGCGGAGCTTCTCTCGGAGGCCGACGGCGCCACCGCCAACGCCTCCGTACGGTCCATCGCCACCACGCGTACGACGCCGCGTACCGATGCTGGCGCGCAGGACGGGCAGCCGGCCGCTGGGCAGGCCGGTGGGCAGGCCGACGCGGACGGCTATCTGATGGTGGTGACACCCGGCCGGCCGCTGGAGGCCGAATGGACGGGGCAGAACGTCCGCCTGACCGTCCTGGCCGCCACGACCGGCGGCAAGGTCCTGGTCGTACCCGTCTCGGCGGTGTCGGCGGGCGCCGACGGTGCCACTGTGGTGACCGTGCTCGAGGACGATGGCAAGCAGCGCCGGGTCCGGGTGAAGCCCGGCACCACCGGCGACGGCCATGTCGAAGTCACCCCCCTGGGCAGCGGGGCCCTCCGCGAGGGCGCCCGGGTGGTGACCGGGGTCCGGGCCGACGACGCCGCGCCGGGAGGCACCGGATGACCGCGTCCCCGGCCCCGTCCGAGCCGCCCGTCATCGAATTCCGGCAGGTCGGCCTCACCTATCCGGGGCCGCCGCCCGTGGAGGCGTTCCGCCCCGGCGACCTCGTGGTCCGCAAGGGCGAGTTCATCACCGTCGTCGGCCCCTCTGGATCGGGCAAGTCAACGTTCCTGAACATCGCCGGACTCCTCGACACCCCCACCAGGGGCAGCTTTCTGCTCGACGGCATCGACACCGGCCGGCTCAAGGACACCGAGCGCACCACGTTGCGCGGCCGCCGTATCGGGTTCGTCTTCCAGGCCTTCCACCTGCTGCCGCACCGCAGCGCCCGCGAGAACGTCGAACTCGCCATGGTCTATGGCGGTGTCCCGCGCCGCGAGCGCCCCCAGCGGGCCAGCGAGGCGCTGGCCCGGGTCGGCCTCGGCCACCGGACGGACGCGCTGCCCACCCGGATGTCCGGCGGCGAACGCCAGCGCGTGGCCATCGCACGGGCTCTGGTCGCCCGGCCCTCGTTGCTCCTGTGCGACGAGCCGACGGGGAACCTCGACTCCGGCAACGCCGAGGCGGTGCTCCAGCTGCTGGAGACCCTCAACGCCGAGGGCATCACGGTCGTCCTCATCACCCACGACCTGGCCGTGGCCGCCCGTGGCCGGCGGACCATCACCATCCGGGACGGCACACTGAGCGAGAGCGAGCAGGTGGGCGCATGCTGAGCCGGATCGGAGAACCACGGGACGCCTCCTCCCAGCCCGACATCGGTCGCTCCCTGTTCGCGCCACGGGACCTCTTGGCCGAGGCACTGGCCGGGATGCTGCAGCGCCCCGCGCGCTCCGCGCTCACCATGCTCGGCACGGTCCTGGGCGTCGGCGCCTTTGTCGCGGTGCTCGGCCTGACCGCCACCGCCTCCTCGCAGATCGACGACCGCTTCAACGTGCTCTCCGCGACCGAGGTGACGGTCGAGGACATCGCCCACGAGCAGGACAAGTTCGCGGGCGCGGCGTTCCCGGACGACGCCACGGACCGTGTCGAGCGGCTCAACGGGGTGCGGCACGCCGGTGTGCTGTGGATGGTGAAGCCCCGGCGCAGCGCCGCCGAACTCGCCGTCACCGCCGCCCCGGTGGGCCACACCGGAGGGGAAGCCCTCAGCGTGGTGGCCGCCGCTCCCGCCACCCTGCGCGCGGCCGAACCCCGGCTCTCCCAGGGCAGGCTGTACGACGACTTCCACGCCGATGCCCGCCAGCGCGTCACCGTGATCAGCTCGGGCATCGCCGCACGGCTGGGGATCACCACGCTGGAGACCAAACCGGCGATCTTCATCGGGGGGCAGCCGTTCACGGTCATCGGCATCGTCGAGGACGTCCAGCGCCAGCCGGACGTACTGCTCTCGGTTCTCGTACCGCAGACCACCGCGGTCGAGATGTGGGGGCGGCCCACCGAGGGCGGCAGAATGCTCATCGCCACCGATCTAGGCGCCGCCCGTCAGGTGGCCGGGGAGGCCCCCACGGCGCTGCGCCCTGACCACCCGGAGTACCTCAAGGCGGTTCCGCCGCCGGACCCGAAGAGCCTGCGTACCTCGGTGACCTCCGACCTCGAGCAGCTGTTTCTGCTGCTCGCCGGGGTGTGCCTGGTCATCGGAGCGGTCGGAATCGCCAACACCACCCTCGTGGCGGTCCTGGAACGCACCGGGGAAATCGGCCTGCGCCGTGCCCTCGGCGCTCAGAGGCGGCATGTCACCGCCCAGTTCCTCGCCGAGTCGGGCACGCTGGGCGCGTTCGGCGGACTCCTCGGTACGGCCATCGGCACGCTGGCCGTCCTGGTGGTGGCGCTGATCAGGGACTGGACGCCGGTCATGCACCCGGTGACCCTGGCCACTGCCCCGTTCATCGGTCTGGCGACCGGCGTCGTGGCCGGGATCTATCCCGCCCGGCGTGCGTCCTCCGTGCAACCGGCCGAAGCCCTTCGCGGCTGACCTGTGAAAGGGTGGGGTGGTGGCAGTGGTTGGTCGTCAGTGGGTGACCGTGCGAGGTAGGGGGAGTAGCCGTTGTTACTGCTCCTCGGCAGGCGGTTGTGTGGCACATCTGGCACAACCTCGCCCAAACTGTGGAGACGCGGGTGGCCAGTCACTACTCGTGTCTCCTGACGGCTGAACCGGGCCCTGGCTCGGACCCGGGGGTGAGGAGATCAAACCGATGCCGGACGGGATGCCCGACTCCCGCGGCCGACCACGTTGTATCGCCGCCACCATGCTCAAGCGGCCGGCGAGGGCGACCGCCACGCTCTTCGTGATCCTCGCGGCGACAACGAGTTCCACGAAGAGCCCTGCTCGCCGGCTCGGTGCTCTCCATGGCGCCGGCCGTGGCCGCGGCCCGGCTGGGCCGCCCTCGCGTCCTGGCCATCCTGCTCACGACCGGAGCCCTGGCGCCGCTCACAGCTCTGCTGCCCCCTGGCCATCGCTGCTCCTGCCCGTCGCCATGCCGGCCGTGTTGACCACGAGCGCGGGCCAGGCCACGCTCGCGGTGCTCGCCGGCCAAAGCGCGCCGGCTTCCCAGAACCCGACAGCGATCGGTCTTTTCAACCTGGGCTACCAACTCGGCGGCGCGTTCGGCCCGGCGATCGCGGCCCTGGTCGTCCTTGGTGGCTGAACGCAGTGCCCCCAACGCCCTGACCCGCCACGGCAAGAGTCCCGGCGGGATGGCCGACCTCGGGACGCCCGGCAAGGGGCACTTTGCCGGGGCCCTTCGCTCAGACCAGTACGGCGGGGCGAGCCTATCCCCAGTTCACCCTGCGCGTACGCGCCCCACCCGGAGTACCCGAGTGCGACCCTTACCCGCGCTTGATGAGCGTCCCGCACCCGCCCCGCCAAGACCATGGCGGCCCACCGCGCCTCGCTGATCGCGGCGCGCAGCTGCTCGGTCAGCCGGAGCGCATCGGCTCGGCCGGCCGGCTCCAGCGCCTGGCCCGGCCCTCGTCACCCTCCGAAGCCACCGCATCCACGATGCGCGCGGCAAGGCCCAGCCGGTCCCGATCCGATCCAGGGCCTCGGGCAGCACGGGGTGGCCATGAGCTGACGTCCAGGCAGTAGCCGGTCGACTGGTGGCTGACTTTGTTGACCACCCACCGCCTGGACTCCTCACGAATGCTCATCGCATCAGTGTTCAGCACCGCTCCACCGCCAGCACACGTTACGTGCCCGCTGCGGCGCGGAGCCAGTTGCAGCATCCCGCCTCCATCGACAGCGAACGTGAACGGCTCGGCCAAATCATCCAGAGGCAGCGCGGAACTTCATGCGGTACTCACGCCCGGCGCACCGGTCGACAGCGGAGGAGGTCGGTGACCCAGAGCACCGCGTCAGCTGACTTCGTCGGCGACTGCCACAACCGGCTGAGCACGTGTCCGGAAGCGTGTGTCTGATAATCGTTCATGTGGCGGTGAGGGCGGAGCACGGCTGTGCGACAACCAGCAATGGGCTGGTTCGCTGCCACATCTAGCGTGCGGGGGATCTTGTGGGGTTGCCAGTTGCGTCGGATGCTGTCGTGGCGTGTGAAGACAGGTTCGACTGGTTTTGCGAGACAGTGTCCAGCGAAGTGATGCCTGTCATGCTCAGCACCCGGCGCACTACCGACTTCCGCGCCAGCATCTCGGACCTGGATCTCGGTGTAGTGCGGTTGTCCGCCGTGGCTTGCTCACCGGTGCTGTCGCGCCGCACCTTGGCCCATGTTCGGCGTGGCGATCCCGAGCACTTGCAGCTGGCCCTCATCACACAAGGCGCCTTCAAGATCACCCAGCGGAGCAGCGAATCGGTGGTCGCAGGGGGACTCGTGCTCACAGACACCTCACGACCGAGCGAGGGGACCTCCATAGGCGGGCAGGTCGAGACGGTCGTGCTCCAGATTCCCCGCCCGGCCCTGGCGCTGCGCCCAGACCGGATGGACCGCCTCCTCGCACAGAGCATGGCTGCGGATGCGGGGTCAGGGGCAATCCTCGCCGACTTCCTGAGAACGCTACTCAGACATGGACCACGCTGTCGCCCCCAGGAGCTGCGAGCCATGGGTTCCATCGCCCTCGAATTGGCCACAGCGTTTCTCGCTCAGCAGCTCGGTGACCCTGGCGAGGCGCCTGCCGAGGCCCGTGCGCAAGAGACACGCCAGCGGATCTACCGTTTCATCGAGAACAACCTCGGTGACCCGCAACTGACGCCTCAGGTGATCGCTGACCGGCACAACCTGTCCCTGCGGGGCCTCTACGCCCTCTTCGGCGACCAAGACCTGGGCATCGCGGCACGCATCCGTCAAAGCCGGCTGGAGCGCGCCCATGCCGACCTCGCATCCCGGGAAGTGAGCGGTCAGCCCGTTCAAGCGATCGCGGCTCGCTGGGGCTTCTCCAGCGCCACCGCGTTCAGCCGGGCATTCCGTGAAACCTATGGGATCACCCCTACTGAACACCGTGCGCTCTCCCTGCTCCTCACGGCGCGCAGAGCACAGAAACCCTGCACGTCAGGCACACCACCGCGCGCCGCTGAAGCCTAGATTCACTGCTGCTGAAGACCCCGACGTGAGCGCAGCCACAGGGGGCATGCACCCAGGCGGGCTGGGGGATCTTCGTCCTCGATATTCCCTTCGAAGACAAGAAGTCGGCTGTTGAGAATGTCCTGAACATCGCGTTCACCGTGCTGGGGACGGGCACCTTCGGTGTGGTGCTGCTCTTTCTCGCCACCCGGTTCGGGGCCTCGTTCATCACCAACAGTTTTGTTGGCGTCGTGCGCTATCTCGACACCTCGCCCCGGTCGTACGCGGTGCGGCGGGACATCCGCGAGGGGATGGTGGAGTTGTTGCGGCGGCTGCACCAGGCGGAGATCGGCGGCGGGCCCCGGTATGAGCGAGTGATCGTCGGCGCGCACAGTTTGGGGGCCTACATCGCTTACGAGGGAATCGCCACGTTCTGGGGCATGACCAGGAATGCCCTCGCCCCGGGCTCGCCGTCGCTGCTCACGCTTGAAGTGGCGGCCGCCGCGATGCCCGGGAGAAAAGAGACGCGGCCCCCCACCCCGGGTGAGACGACCGTCTACCGCGAGGCGCAGTGGGGGCTGTGGACCGACCTTCGCTCCCAGGGGAGCCCGTGGCGGATCACTGACTTCATCAGCTGCGGCACGCCTATGTGGTTCGCCGAGCGGCTCTACACGAAGAACATGGCGAGGCACGCGTCGCCCGCCGCGAGATCGTCACCTGCCCGCCCCTCCCGCAGGAGGAACTCGGGTTGGTGACACACCGCTCTCCTACAGTTGGAACGGCACGGCCGTGCTCAACAACTGGTCACCCTTCGCCGTCGTGCGCTGGACGAATCTGTACTTCCCCTACATCCCCTCATTCTGCGGATTCCTGGGTGACTGGTTCGGCGGGCCGCTGGGGCGACTGTTCATCAGCGGAGTTCATGACGTCCCGGTGCGGGGGAACAAGCCCTGGCGACTTGTCCCCGGCTGGGCGCACTCCTTCTACTTCAACTTCCCAAAGACCCGCTGCGACGACTCCGTGACCAGACACCTTGCCGACGCCCTCGACCTCACCGCGACGCTCTCCGACTAGAACTCGTGATCCTTGCAGTTCCTCCAAGGCCACTCTGACCTGCACCTGCCCGGCCACATCGGCTACGCCCTCACCGGCCAGCCGATCCCAGTGGCGCTGCGCCCGGCGCGGCGCCGAAGGCACCAGGGCCGAGGCGTCCACGGCCGGCGCCCCGGCGAAGATCCGGCGGCAGACCGCCACCCGAAGTAAGTCGCTGGTCACCACGGATTTCCTCGAGCAGGCGCTTGACCGGCACGCCGGGGTCCTCGGCGCGGCGCCGGCGCATCTCCGCGGCAACGTGCGCGACGGGCCGGCCCGCGAGGACACGCTCGATCAGTAGCCGCCTGCCGTGAACCGTCAGCCGGGCATCACGGTGGGACACGAAGACCTCCGTGTGTGGTGTGGAGCCTAGACACCTCCACCACATCGGAGGTCTTCGCCATGATCAAGACCACCACTGTTAACAACGTTCGTGATCAATACACCTAGGCGGTACGGGGCCGGACGCGGCAGCGTGCCGGGCCGGTCGCCCGGAGGGTGATCGCGGAGCTGACCGGCACCTCCGTGTCGATCGCCTCCAGGTCGTACTTCTGGAGGATCATCGCCAGCGCGATCACGGACTCCAGCATCGAGAAGTGCTGCCCGATGCAGGCGCGCGGGCCGCCGCCGAAGGGGAACCAGGCGTAGCGGGGGCGGCCCGCCTCGGCTTCGGGGGTGAAGCGCTCGGGGTCGAACCGCTCCGCGTCCTCCCAGTACGCGGGGTGCCGGTGGGTGACCCAGGGGGCGACGATCACGTCGGCGCCGGCGGGGATGGTGTGGCCGCCGATCTCGGTGGCGGCTACCGCCCGGCGGCCGATGAGCGGTGCGGCCGGGAAGAGCCGCATGGCCTCCTTGAGCACCTGGGTCACGTAGGGCAGGGCCTCGAGGTCGGCGGCGCTGGGGGTACGGCCGGCCAGGACGCGGTCGACCTCCTCGTGGGCCCGCTTGCGCTGCTCCGGGTGGAGGGCGAGCAGGTGGAGGGCGAAGCCGAGGGAGGTGGCGGTCGTCTCGTGTCCGGCGAGCAGGAAGACGAGAACCTGTTCGCGCAGTTCGGAGGCGTCGAAGCTGCCGTCCTCGGCGCTCTCGGCCTCGGCGAGGAGGGACAGCAGGTCCTGTCCGCCGCCGCCCCCGGCGTCCTGCCCGGCCGCCCGTCGCTCGGCGATGATCCGGTCGCAGACGGCGTACAGCTCCTCGTGCGCGGCTGCGGCGCGGCGGTTGCCGGGGGTGGGCCAGTCGCGGGGGATGTTGACGGGCGAGAACCCGCGGCGCAGGACGTAGTCGCCCATGACCGGGAAGGCGCGCTCGACGATCTCGACGGCCGCTTCGACGTCCGTGCCGAAGAGGATGCGGGCGACGGCGCGCAGGGCGAGTCGTGTCATCTCGTCTAGGACGTCGACGGTTGAGTCCGCCGCGGTGCACCATTTCGAGGTGACGCCTTCCACCTCGGCGGCGATGGCCTCGGCGTAGCTGTCGACGCGCCGACGGGTGAAGAGCGGCTGGGCGAGCCTGCGCTGGCGCAGGTAGTCCTCGTCCTGGCTGGTCAGCAGTCCGTTGCCGAAGGACTCGCGGACTTCTTGGTAGAAGTGGTTGTCCTTGCGGAAGTTGGCGGACTCGGTAGCCAGGATCTGCTGGGCCCCTTCGGCGGAGAAGACGCCGTAGACGACGGCGCGCATGCCGGGCGGTCCGGCGGTGATCCGGACGACGTCCCCGTGTGCGCGCTGGGAGTTCAGGAACGTGCCGAGGGAGTCGTTCTTGAGGTCGAACATCGAGCCGAGCAGCGGTAGCCCCGCCGGGCCCGGAATCGTACTGGTGGTTGCCATATGTGCGTTGCCCCCTTGATCGTCACCGGCCCGGTGATTGTCCCGCACCGGGTGACTCACCGGTAGCCTCGGACGAACACCGGGCCGGATCCGGGTAGTTGGCTCGATTGTCGGTGGCGCCTGGCAGGCTCGTCCCCATGGAGCCCATCGACATGACCCTGCAGATCACCATCGACTGTGCCGATCCCCAGAGGCTCGTCCTCTTCTGGGCGGAGGCCCTGCGCTATGTACCGCAGCCGCCACCGGAGGGTCACGCGACCTGGCGGGCGTACTGGGAGTCGATCGGCGTCCCGGCGGAGGAACTGGCCGACGGGGCCGGGGAGCTGCCCGAGTCCGTCGTGGACCCGCAGGGGGTCGGGCCGCGGATCTGGTTCCAGCAGGTCCCGGAGCCGAAGACGGTCAAGAACCGGGTGCATCTGGACCTGAAGGTCGGCGGCGGCCGGGAGGCCCCGCTCGCCCTCCGGCGCGAGCGGGTGGACGGAGAGGTCGCCCGGCTGACGGCACTGGGCGCGTCGATCCTCTACACGATGGACGAGCCGGAGGGGATGGACTATTACGCGGTGGTGCTCCAGGACCCGGAGGGGAACGAGTTCTGCGTGGTGTGACTTCCGTGGTGGATTCGGGAAGGCACGGGCACCGAATCGTGAAGCTCGGGCGAGACGCTTGTGCCCTGTCGGCACACGCATGTCGCACTCGGGGGAGAACCGATGAACCGTCACGTCCGCCACGGGGTCCGCAGAACCGCCTTCATCCTCGCCGCCGTGTCCGCACTGGGGCTCACGGCCTGCGGGCCCGAGGAGGCCCCGCCCTCGGTGACTCCGCCGAAGACGGTCGCCCCGTCGTCCACGCCGCCCGCCGGGCCGGCACCGTCGGCCACGCCGTTCCCGAAGCCGGCACCCCCGTCGGCCACGCCGTCGTCCGACCCCGACTTCGCAGTCTTTCCGTGCAGCACCTACGACCTGACGTTCACCGCGACGCTCGCGGAGCGCACCACGAGCAGCTACCTGCTGAAGATCACCAACAAGAGCGGCAAGCCGTGCAAGGTCCTGGACTACCCGATCGTGACCTTCGGGGATCCGGACGGCGCGGCGACGGAGCGTGCGGAGACGCATCCCGGCACCGACATCAGGCTGAAGCCGGGCGAGTCGGCGTACGCGGGGCTCATGGGCAGCACGAACGACGGCACGGGCCGGACCGTCCACTCGATCGCGATGACCATGAACACCGCGTCCGACCTCGAGCAGGTTCCGCTCAAGGCGTCGACACCCGGCCTGTACGTCTCGTCCCGGAACGCCGTCACGGCGTGGCTGAGCAACGCCGAGGACGCCCTCAGCCTGTAGGCCGTGTCCGGAAAGCCGTGCCTGGCGCGCGACGCCTGGCACGTCCCCTCCCGTAGCCCTTCGGGCACGGGAGGTGCCCCCACGCCGCGTTGTCGGGGTCACCCACGTACGCCCGGTACGAGGGCGACCCTCCGCCTTGCGATCGCACGCACCAGACGCCGCGGGCTCTGCCCTGCGGGCAGACGGCGTTACTTTCCGGACACGACCTACCGGTCACAGCCATTCGTTGATGGTTGCAAGCAGCACAGTCGCCTCGTAGCGGACGGACACGGTTGCGGTACTAACGCGGTGCGGACTGCTTCAGCGAAGGAATTCGTCCTCCTGGATGGCACGCTCCTGCCGATCGACCGCATCGCCGTGGACCGGCCGTTCTGCTCTGGCAAGCACAAGAAACACGGGATGAACGTGCAAGTCATCGCCGACCCCTTCGGCCGACTGCTGTGGGCATTACCAGCCCTGCTGGCGACTCCTCCGCAAGCTCCGCTGCTCGACCACAGGGATCACCCCTCGTCCAGGCCGTCCTCACTCTGCATCTGGCCAGCTCAGAGTGAGGATGGAAAAGCTCAAGGAGTGCCTCGCCCTGGAGAGGGCGCGGAGGGGAGGCCGGGGCCCGTCGAGGACGGAGCCCTCGACAGGGCGGACACCAGCTGCTGGTGCACGCTGTGCTCTTTGGCCGTGGCTACGCGGAATGGGCCCTCGCAACGGCTCGGGCGGCGCTCGCGCGGTGAGCGCGGGCACCGCCCGGGGCGACGTCGAGGACGAGGAAAGCGAAGGAACTTGTTTCAGAAAGGGAATTGAGAAGGAAGCCCCTTCATGGCCTCGCCATGGGCAACGCTAGCACTCAGCCCGGGATCAAGTCGCGCAGATTCTCGAGGGTGATGACCCGGGAGTCCGGGTGCAGGCCCTCGGGACGTTCGAGACCGATGTACATCACGGGCCCGTCCGGGACCGGCTCGCCGTCCCACAAGTCCACGGCCGTGGTGGGGCGGGACATCAAGCCGATCAAGTACCCCACGGACAGCTGCTCGCGCTCCACGAGGGCGCGCACCACCTTGGACACCGACACCTGGTTCTCCTCGACCTGGTTGGCCGAGGAGATGCCCTTCAGATACAGGTGCAGCCACTTCGCGCGCCACCGGCCGTCGTTCCCGCGCCGGAACACCAGCGGCAGCGCCACCCGGCCCACTCCGCGCAGCTCCGACTTCATCCGCACCGTGCGCGGCTCGAACGGCCGTCCCTTCTGCTCAGCGTCGCGCAGCATGAAGCCGAAGAAGGACTCCTCGACTTCCTCGAAGCTTTCGCCGGCGTAGATGTTGACCTGCGGCACGATGAATGTGCTGCGCACCCGCTCCAGGGAGAGGTTGATGAACTCCGACGCCCCCTCGGGCGCCTCGGTGATGTCGCCCGAGTGCTTGCCCCCGACTGCCTTGAGGGACGTGTAGGAGAGCCAGGAGTCGGTGCTGTAGTCGGAGTGGAGAAGCAGCGCCGAGAGGTCGTAGTCTGTTCGGCCCTCGGTCTCCTTCCAGTACACGAAGAAGCGCAGTTGTTCGCCGTCGACCGCCGAGACCGACCCTCGCGGCAGTACGCCGATTCCGGCCGCGGTCGCCCTGCCGCTGAGCGGGAGTGCCACGTCCAGGACGTCGGGGTCGATCAGCAGCCGGTCGGGCGCCGGGAGCCGACGGAGCATCTCGGCGTCAAGGGCGGCGATCAGACGGTCGCGGTCGGCAGCCGGTACCGGCGGCCGGACGTCGGGGGTGACCCAGGCGCGGCCCCGGCGGTTGACGAAGATGCGGGGTTCGCCGGTCTCCCGCTCCCGGTTGTGGAGGTGCTCGCGCACCGAGAGCACGACCCGGCCGGAGACGTCGGGAGCGACCTGCACCGCGGCGGCCACCACCGCGTCCCGTTCCTCCTGGTCCGCGGCGATGCGCAGCAGGAGGTCCAGGGCGCGGAACAGCTTGCCGGGAACGGACTTCAGCAGCTGCACCGCACCGAGAACGTCGAACTCGTCGAGCAGCTTCTCGACACGGCCCTCGAAGGACCGCGCCTCCTTCTCGCCCCGAGCGACGGCGAAGACATCGGCGGCATGCGGCCACCGCGGGTACTCATGCGGGTGGAGACGCTCGCCAAGCCGCTTGAAGGGCTCACGATGCGCGTGCACATCGGCGAGCTTGGCGGGGTTCGCCGCGACCACGGCGTCGAGCCCCGCGAGCAGCGCACGGCGGACCGGCCGTGACAGCGCCCGGAACCGGGTCGGCTCCCTGAGCGTCACGTCACCGCCCGACAGTGCGCAGGCCAGCCGCAGCACGTCTGTGACGGTGTCGAGGAGGAGGACCGCGCCGACGCCGAGACGGGCCTCGTTGACGACCGCCCGGTTCTCCCGTACTGGGATCGACTCCGGCTGGGGGCCGAGCGCGCACCGCTCGGCGAGGGCCTTGAGATCGCGCAGGTCGTCCTCGCCCAGCGGGGTCGTGCTGCCCGCCAAGGCCAGGTACAGGTCCGTGAGTTCGTCGTCCAGGTCCCGCCCGAGGTGCAGGACGGTCACCCGGTCACCCGCCGAGGCGATCAGCTCGTCCTGCGCCGCGAGCATCTCCTCGTAAGTGTGCTGGTACCGGCCGTACGTGGGAAGGCTGAGCAGGTCCAGCACCCCGTGCGCCAGCTGCTTCAGCACGTTCTCGCGCGACCTGTCGTCACCAAGCGCCTTCGCCACACACCGCATCCAGAACTCTTCGGTGTCCGGCACGTTCGCCGGGAAGTCGATGAAGTACGCGTTGTGCCGGACGTGGTCGCCCGCCATCTCGCTCACGGTGCGCAGCGTCCGCTTGGCGGTGTGCACGACCGCCGCCTCGGACAGCCCCGACAGCCGCTCCAGCAGCTCCGCCGAGAGCTTGAAGCCCACGGATGCCAGCGCCGCGTCGAACTGCCGTGCGGCGGTGGCTCCTTCCCCGGCGGAGCCCTTGGGGGAGGAGAGGCGGTGGGTGTGCCGGATGACCAGCGATTCGAAACTGTGCGCCATTCGGGGATGATCGCAGAGGTGTGCAAGCCAGCGCACAAGAGTTTTTTGTACGCACTCCGACGCCGTGATCACACCTGCCACCCGCGACCGAGCTGCCGCCCTCGTACCTCAGCCGGCTGATGTTCTCTGACCGGACTCCGGCGGGCTGTCGCAAGAGGTCCTGACAAGGGCGCCGTCGGACGTGCCGGTGTGTGATCGGCCAGACGGCGAGGCCGAGGAAGGCTTAGTTCGGATACACTCCGCGCCGCGAGGTCGGCGCGTCCTCCGCCGACAACCCCGTCGCCCGCAAGCGAGCCAGCCGCAGTCACTGCGGCAGGCAGCGAAACCGACGCCGGACAGCGAAGGGCTACGGCTCGGGCCGCTCCCAGCCCGATGCGAGGTCCGGCACGCCGGAGGCATGAGTCCGAACCCCGTACCGGGTGCTTCTCGCGGGTGCTCAGGGGCGGGCGCCGGGCTTGTCGACGACGCCCCAGGCGTCGCGGGCGCTGGTGACGAGCCCGTCGGCCTTGCTCGTCCCGAGGTAGGCGTAGCTCTCGGGATCGAAGAAGATCTCCTGCTTGCCCCGCCAGCCCGACGGGATCTTCTTGGCGTAGTTCACGCTCACGCTGATCGCCTCACGGCCGAGCGGGTCCTTCATACCGGTCGTCACCCGGGCGCCGGGGATCTTCGCGAGCGCTCGGAACAAGCCCGCTTGGACCTTGGGTGGGATCAGGACCGACCGGTAAAGCACGTCGATCTCCCGCCAGTCGCGCTGTGCGCGCGTCTCCCCCTTGATGTCACCGATGGCAGGTTCCTCGCGGATGCGCTTCATCATGCGGTCGGGGTCGCTCGGCAGGGTGTCAAGGAAGCGGTAGAACTGCCGCTGAGAGCGGTCGTCGTAGCCCTCCTTCTTCCATTTCTGCTCCTGGTTGGGGCCGTACCAGACCTGGAGCTTGTCCGGGTCGAAGTCCGAGATGTCACCGGCCGGGGGAATGCCGGGCAGATTGGCGTGCCCGGTGCCGTCCCAGCGGGTCCACTCCTCCACGGTTCGCGGCTTGTCCTGGCCGAAGTCGGTTGCCTTCTCGTACACCCACTGCTTCGGGCCAGGTTCGGTCCCGTCGTGCTTCTCGACGGTCGCGGCGGCCAGTTCGAGCGTGTGAGCGGAGGCGCGTGCCGACAGTACTTGAGGGCCCTTCGGCGCGGAGGCGCCGGAGCTGTCTGCGGGCAGAGCCGTGATGATCCCGGCGGTCACGGCGAGGGCCCCTGCGGTGGCGGCGCCGGTCAGGATTATCCGGCGCTGGGGAAGGGCGGCGCGTCCGCGACGGGTGTCCTGGTGGATCGCCGCGGTGAGGCGGGCTCGCGGCGCGGCGAGCCGGTCGGTGTCGGGAAGGGGTGCGTCGGCGCGCAGGCCGCAGAGTTCAAAGAGCTCGTTCATGCGGGGTCACCTTCGTGTACGCGAGCTTCGACGAGAGGGGGGCCGCCTTGGCCGGTCGCGGGGCGCAGCTTGCGGCGGGCGCGGTTAAGACGGGAGCGGACAGTTCCGACGGGAATGTCGAGGGCCTCCGCGATCTCCTGGTAGCTGAGGTCAGCCCAGGCGAACAGCAGCAGGACGTGCCGGTCGCCTGTGGAGAGTCGGGCCAGCGCCCCGGCCAGGGGGCGGACGGCGGCCTCGGCGGCAAGACGGTCGTCAGCGGAGTCGGTCCAACTGTCGGCGATGGGGTCGTGGCCGGTGCGGGCGAGCAGTTTCAGCGCCTTCATCTCCTGGCGGCGGTGCCGGCCGATCTCCTTGGCGGCGATGCCGTACAACCAGGGCCGCACGCCGGCCCGGGCCGCATCGAACCGGGCCCGTATCCGGAAGGCCGTCAAGAACGTCTCCGCGGTGACGTCGTCGGCTGCGTCCCGGCCCAGCCGCCGGGTGACGTACTGGTGGATCGCCGGTGCGTGACGGTCGAAGAGCGCTGCGAAACGCTCGGGCTCCTCCAAAGAGGCCGCGATGAGCTCGGCGTCGCCGCCGGCCAGGTCGGTCATGGACAGTCCGTCCGTCGGTGGGGTCGGTGGGGTCGGTGGGGTCGGTGGGTGTCAGGATGGTGGGTATTCACACCCAGTACTCGCCACAAGGCGACGAATGGGTTCACGCCCTCGCCCCAAGGCGACGCACTTACGCGGCCTCCCGTAGCGCAGTCGGCGCCCCTGCTCGCCCCAGGCCCTTGACCACGCACGCCGCTTCGATGCTCCGGGCCGGGTGGCAAGGGGCCAACTGGCCTTTCTCCCAGTCCGTCACAGGGCATGCAGCCAGCAGGGGCACCAAGCCCACTACCGCGTCTCACCACACGCCACCACCTCGCAGACGTACAGCCGGACCCTCCCTCAACAGGGCGTCGAATTCGACGCCGTTTGTGATGGCGTGATCGCTCGTTGAGCCGGGTTTGAGGCGCACGTCCACCGCAACCGGTTATATGGGCGCTGATCCTGCTGCCTCCGGCCGCCGGGTGCGCATCCTGTACCGAGCCACGCGCACCCGACGGCCGGTGGTGCGCACTGCCCGCGCGCAGGGGGCCGACGCGGGCCCCCAACAAGACAGGCAATGCCATGGGTTGCACCTTTCTCAGCACACCCGTCCCGGGCATGTGGGGCAGGGATCTTCCACCACCACGAACGAGGGGCGTCCGAGCTGCGCATGGGGGAGGAGTCGCGCGGGCCGCTGAGCGTTCCCCCCGCTCGTCGATAGGTCAGGCGGTGAGGGTGGGGTAGTCGGTGTAGCCACGTTCGTCGCCGCCGTAGAAGGTGGCGGGGTCGGGGGTGTTGTACGGCC
>NZ_VBVX01000329.1 GCF_005981925.1 Streptomyces albidochromogenes | reverse complement strand
CTCCACCGCCCCCGCGGCAGCCTTCAGCGGCCCTGACCCACGGCGTGCTGAAGTCGCTGCTGGGCGCCTGGGCCCTGTCGGCGTGCTCCGCCGCCGAGACCGAGGCCGTCGAGGACCACCTCACCGAGTGCGCCCCCTGCGCGGAAGAGGCCCTGCGGCTGCGGGACGCCGTCGGCCTCCTGCACGCCGAGCGCAGCCTGGACCTCGACCCCCTGCTGCGCAACCGCGTGCTCGACGGCTGCCTGGGCCGCAGGCCCGCGCGCATCCCCGTCCCCGGCTGGGCCACCCCGTACGACGCCGAGACGGCGCGCCTGGACGCGCTGCTGCGGGACATCGGCGACTCGGAGTGGCACGCGCCGGTGCGCCTGAAGTGGTTCGCGGGCCGGGAGGCGATCACCCGCAAGACGACGGTGGCCGGTGTCATCGGCCACCTGATGACCGTCGACGGCCTGGTCGCGAAGGCGCTCGGCCTCGACGACCCGCTCGGCGCCGCGGGGCCCGTGTCGCCGTCGGACCGCACCGAGTCGTACTGGCGCGGCTCCCGCTACCCGCCCACCCGCACGGTCCGCGAACCCTGGCGCGAGCAGAGCCACGCCCTGATCCGCACGGCGTCCTTCGCGGGCCGCGGCGCCGCCGAGCTGTCCGTGTCGTACGGCGACTTCGCGCTGCCGCTGCGCGACGCGCTGCTGGACCGGGCGTTCGAGTGCTGGGTGCACGCGGGCGACATCGCGGACGCGGTGGACTATCCGTACGAACCGCCTGCCGCGGCGCACCTCAACAGCATGATCGACCTGGCCGCGCGGCTGATCCCGGCGACCCTCGCGGCCCGTCGCAGGGCCGGGCTCGCGGCCCCGTCCAGGAGCCTGGTCGCCGCCGGTTCGCCCGGCCGCTCGCTCCATCTGGAGATCGAGGGCGCGGGCGGCGGCGACTGGTACATCGCGCTGGACTCCCCGGCGGCGGTCGGCTCGCCCGACCACCAGGTGGCGCATGTGGCGCTGGACGGGGTGGAGTTCTGCCAGCTCGCCTCCGGCCACGTACCGCCGGAGGAAGCGGCGGCCGGCCAGACCGGCGACCGCGAGGCCATCCGCGACGTACTCTTCGCGGCGGCGTCCCTGAGCCGCCTGTAGCGCGCCCGCCCGGATGAGCAGGCCGCGGCGCCGCCGCCCGCCGTGCCGCCGTGCTACGCGAAGACCACCGTGCGGCGGCCGTTGAGCAGTACGCGGTGCTCGCTGTGCCACTTCACGGCCCGCGCCAGCGCCTGGCACTCCACGTCGCGCCCGATCGCCACCAGCTGTTCCGGCGTCACGTCGTGGCCCACCCGCTCGACCTCCTGCTCGATGATCGGCCCCTCGTCGAGGTCGGCCGTCACATAGTGCGCCGTCGCCCCGATGAGCTTCACACCGCGCGCGTGGGCCTGGTGGTACGGCTTGGCGCCCTTGAAGCTCGGCAGGAAGGAGTGGTGGATGTTGATGATGCGGCCGCTGAGCTGCTTGCACAGGTCGTCCGAGAGGACCTGCATGTAGCGGGCGAGGACGACCAGCTCGACGTTCTCGGAGCGTACGAGCTCAAGAAGCCGCGCCTCCGCCTCCGGCTTGTTGTCCCGCGTCACCGGAATGTGGTGGAAGGGGATGTCGTACGAGCCGACCAGCTCGGCGAAGTCCGTGTGGTTCGAGACGACCGCCGCGATCTCCACCGGCAGGGCGCCGATCCGCGACCGGAAGAGCAGGTCGTTCAGGCAGTGGCCGAACTTGCTGACCATGAGGACGATCCGCATCCGCTCCTCGGGACGGTGGATCTGCCAGTCCATCCGGAACGAGTCGCCGATCGCGGCGAAACTGGCCCGCAGCTTCTCCACGGTCACCGGAGCGTCCGCCGAGAAGTGGACCCGCATGAAGAACAGTCCCGTGTCGTGGTCGCCGAACTGCTGGCTGTCCTCGATGTTGCAACCGGTCATGAACAGGTAGCTCGACACGGCGTGCACGATGCCCTTCTTGTCAGGGCACGACAGGGTGAGGACGTACTGGTCCGGGACGGGCCGGTCTGACGAAGGGGCGGGCTGCGGGGCGCTCATACCCCCGAGGATTCCATATCCGGCGGGCGTCAGGCGGACCCGGTCAGGATCCGGATGACCTCCAGGGTGCGCGGCGCGCTGTCCGGGTCCTCCCCGTCGTTCACCGCCAGTCGTACGTGCGCCTCCCGCGCCGCCCGCACCGCCTCCGGCCAGGCGTGGTGCTCCAGGTACGCCGATACCGGCGCGTCGGCGCCCACCTGATGCATGATCTTCAGGACGCGCAGCACGGCGACGTCCACGAGCGACGCCTCCTGGGCGTCCCGGAATATCGTGCCGACGTACTTCTCGGCCGACCAGTTGTCCAGCCAGGTGTCCTCCACCAGCCGGTACACGGCGTCTGTCACGTCTCCGTAGCCCTCGAGACCCGCCAGCCAGCACTCCTGCTGGAAGACGGGGTCGGAGAGCATGTGCAGCGCCGATCGCACGTTCGTGCGCCAGCGCCACCAGGGCATGTCATTGAGCGGCATGCCGCCCATGGTGGGGGAGCGACGGCCGCGACGGGAAGAGTTCACCGAACCTTGCACGGTTGCAGATCGTACGTTCCCTGACAGCACGGGCGTACGGCCCCCCGTAATTCACCCCGATGTCACCGCGCGTTGAGACATGCTCACTCCCCCGTTACCCATGAGGCGGAAACGTGCATGCACATGACCGGACGGCGAAGCCTCTTCACCACCCGCCCATTCCTCTCGAAGATCGCGACCTCGGTCGCCTGCGCGACGGCAACGGCGGTCGGGGCGTCGTTGCTGGTCGGGTGCGGAGTGCTCCCTGGTGCCACGGGGGGCTCCAGGGAGCCCGTGACCGTCATGACCTGGGCGCCGGAGGGCACCTCGGCCACCAACATGCCCGGTATGCCCGCGATGGCACAGGCCTACGCCCGGTGGGCCAACGCGAACGGCGGCCTCGCCGGTCACGAGCTCAGGATCATCACCTGCAACGAGCACAACAGCACCGTCGGCGCCTCCAAGTGCGCCAAGCAGGCCGTACGGGAGGGCGCGATCGCGGTCGTCGGCTCGTACAGCCAGCACGGCCGGGCCTTCATGGCGCCGCTGGAGGTCGCCGGCATCCCCTTCATCGGCGGTTACGGCGCCTCCGACGACGAGTTCGCCAGTCCGCTCTCCTACCCGGTCAACGGCGGCCAGGCAGCCCTCCTCGCGGGCAACGGCAAGCAGCTCGCCCGCGACTGCGACCGGGTGTCCCTGGTACGCCCCGACACCGTCGCCGGTGACGCGCTGCCGATGCTCCTGGGCGCCGGACTGGCGGAGGGCGAGCGCAAGGCCCCCACCGACATCCGGGCGGCGGAGGACGCGAGCGACTACACCGCGCGGGCTCGGGACGCGCTCACCGGCGCGGGCGCCTTCGACGCGTACGGGACCGGCAAGGGCTGCGTCACGGCGGTGCTCGGCGACCGTACGGAGACGTTCTTCGACTCGTTCCGCAGGCTGGAGGAGGAGGCCGAGCGGAAGGTCGGCGTCGCGTCGGTCCTGGGAAGCGTCGGCCAGCCGCTCGTCGACCGGACGGGCGGCAAGAGCGGACCGTTCGAGGGGGCGTACGTCACGGGCTGGTACCCGGTGGCGAGCGACGCGCGCTGGAACCCGATGCGCGAGGTGATCCGCGAGCACGCCTTCGCGGACAACCGCATCGATCCGGCCGATCCCGGGGTGCAGACGACGTGGATCGCGTACACGGTGCTCAAGGCGACGCTGGAGTCGCTCGCCCAGGGCGGCGGGGACGGCGACAAGGACAGCGTCTCGGCGGCCGACGTGATCGGTGAACTCAATCGTGTCGAGGGAGTGGAGACGGGGGGCCTCACCCCGACGCTCAGCTGGCGCCTGGAGCACATGCTGGCGACGCGGGACCTGCCGCGGATCGTCAACAGGGACGTGACGTTCCAAGTGGTGCGGCAGGGACAACTGGTGTCCGCGAAGGAAGGCTTCGTGGACGTCGGCGACACGCTGGTACGGGCGCCTTCGGGGGCCTGACCCGCTTCGGGACTTACGTCACAGGGGCGGGCGCCCGCACGGCGCCCGCCCCTCTTCCTGTCCCGCTGCCCGCCGGCGGGGGCCGTCAGAGCTGCGTGGCGTCGCGCTCCGTCAGGCCGTAGCGCTTCGCGATGCTGTTCCACATGCCGACGGCCTCCTTCTTCGCCTGCGACGCCTTGCCGCTCTCGCGGTTGCCCGCCTGCTGCTGCGGTGTCGACCTCGCCTGGCCCTTCCTGCAGCCCTTCTTGCCGCCCACCTGGTCGGCCCACGCGGCGTAGTGGTTGTCGGCCGCCGCGGACGCCTTCCACGCGGTGGTGAGGGAGGCCGAGAGTTCCTCGTGCTTCGGCAGCTTGTCGACGGCCAGGCCGTCGAGGCGCGTCACCAGCTCGTTGCGCTGCTTGGCGGCGGCCCGCAGGTCGCTCGCCGCCTTCGGCAGGTTCTTGCAGCTGCCGATGGCCTGGACGGCGCTGATCACGGAGGCGCGGCTGTCGTTGCTGTCGGCGAGAAGCGCGTCGAGCGACTCGGCCTGCGGCTTGGCGGGGTCGGCGGCGGCCTGCGGCGAGGCGTCGGCTCCCGTCGAACTGCGCGCGGCGACCGGCTGCTTGCTCTGCGGCTTGTCCTCGTCGCCACCGCTCAGGAGCGCGCCCGCGCCGAGGCCCAGTACGGAACAGCCGACGACCACGACGGCGATCAGCACGAGAGGCGAGTTGCGCTTGCGCGGCGCGGCCCCGGCCGAGGACGTGGGCGTCACCGGGCCGCCGGGGGAGGCGGCGTTGTGCCGCGCGGACCGGCCCTGCGGCCCGGCGCCGAACTGCGGCTGCTGGTACGGCTGCTGCTGGTGCGGGGGCTGCGCGCCGACGGGCGGCATCTGCTGTGTGGGGTCCGCCGGGGCCGCGTCGGACCGGAAGAGGTTGTCGAACTCCGCGGGCGGCTGCCGGTCCTCGGGCGCGCCGGGGCGGATGCCGAAGGGCGCGCCGGCGGGCGCCTCGGGGGCGCCCTGCGCGTTCGTGACGGGCGGGAGGTACTGGGTGGCGTCGCCGGCGGAGGCGGGGGCGGCCGCCGGTCCGCCGGGGTGCCGGCCGAGGAACTGCGTGGATTCCGCCGGGTTCTCGGGCGGCAGCGCGCCCGGCCCGACGGGCGGGACGTACGGGAGGTACTGGGTCGCGTCCGCGTCGCCGGCGGGGGCTCCGGCCGGCGCCTCGGCGGGCAGCGGCAGCGGCTGGGCGGGGCCCTGGGGAGCGCCGTACTGCTGCTGACCGGGCTGCTGGTGTGCGGGCTGCTGGTGTGCGGGCTGGGAGCCGTACTGCTGCTGGGGGTGCTGCGGCTGTGCGGGCGGCTGGGCGCCGTACTGCTGCTGACCGGGCTGCTGGGGCTGCTGAGGCCCGCCGTACTGCTGCTGCGGCTGCGCTCCGGGCTGCGGCAGAGCGCCGGGCTGCTGCTGCGGCAGCGGGGCCCCCGGCTGCGGGGCGCCGTACTGCTGCGGCTGGGGCTGCGCCCCGTACTGCTGAGCCCCGTACTGCTGCTGCGGCTGCTGCGGCTGCTGGGACCTGTACTGCTGCTGCGGCTGCTGCCCGTCGGCGGCCTGCTCCGGCCCCCACGGCTGGCCCCACGGCTGTCCACCCGCCGGAGCGACCTGCTCCTCGGGCGCCCCGGGTATCCAGGGACCGCTGCCGTCCGCGGGCAGCACGACACCTTCGTGCGCGGGCGGCCGCGCGGCGGGAAGCCGCGACTCGTCACCCTGTCCGCTCTGCGTCACCGGGACTCCTACGTGTGGACGTATGTGTGGACCTACGGAACCGTCGGTTCACGCTACCGGGTGACGACAGGCGTCTGCCACGCACCCACGGTCCCCACACATACCGCCGGAGTCCCGGCGGGCGGCCCTGTAACAGATCGCGCTCTCCTGGCGCTGTTATAGGGCCGGTCCGTACACCTCGCCCCCTACGCCGCCTGCATCTCCAGCCGCGCCCCGAATTCCCGTACGGCGGGCTCGTCGCGGAACGGCGCGAGGCGCTGCTGGAAGTCGTCCAGGTACTCCGCCCCCCGGTTCGACCGCAAGGTGCCCAGCAGCTCCACCGCGCGCGTGCCCGTCTGGCAGGCCTGCTCGATCTCGCGCTGCTGGACCTGTGCGCTGGCCAGCAGGACGAGCCCGATCGCCCGGCGCCGCGCCCGCCCCTCCGGGTGCCCGTCCAGCGCGTCCTGGGCCCGCCGCGCCGCCGCCTGCCCCTGCCCGAGGTCGCGGTGGCAGTGCGCGAGCTCGTCGGCGAGGTACGCGTGATCGAAGTGCGCGATCCACACCGGGTCGTCGCCCGAGTCCTCCTCGGTGCGCTCCAGCGCGGCCAGCGCCTTGCCCGCCACCTGGTTGCAGGCGCGCGCGTCGCCCATCAGCGCGTGCCCGCGCGCCTCCGCCGCGCAGAACATCGCCTCCGCGCGGGGCGTCACCTGCCCCCGCGCCCCCTCCTGCGCGGCCCGCGCCAGCTGCGCGATCTCGCGGGGGTTGCCCAGCTGCGCGGCGAGGTGGCTCATGGACGCGGCCAGTACGTACCCTCCGTAGCCCCGGTCGCCCGCCGCCTGGGCGAGCCGCAGCGCCTGGATGTAGTAGCGCTGGGCGAGCCCCGGCTGCCCCGTGTCGACGGCCATGTAGCCGGCCAGCTCCGTCAGGCGCGCCACGGCGGCGAAGAGGTCCCGGCCGACCGCCTCGCGGTACGAGCCGGACAGCAGCCCGGACACGACACTGTTGAGGTAGTGGACGACGATCGGCCTGACGTGCCCGCTGCCGAAGCGGTGGTCGAGTTCCACCAGGGCGTTCGTCGTCGCCCGTACCGCCTCCACGTCC
>NZ_VBVX01000328.1 GCF_005981925.1 Streptomyces albidochromogenes | reverse complement strand
TACGGCTCGGCGCCGGCGGGTCCCCGGACCCGCCCGCCGGCGCCCTGTCCGCCGGCCGGGGGCCTCACGGACCGGCGGCCCCCGCGCCCCTACGGCTCGGCGCCGGCGGGTCCCCGGACCCGCGCCGGGACCCGCCCGCCGGCGCCTCGTCGGCCGGCCGCGGGCCTCACGGACCGGCCGCCTCCGGCCAGGACGCGCCGCCCGTGCGACCGCCGGTGCCCGAAGCGGTGCTCTTCGACCGGGACGGGACGCTCGTCGTCGACGTTCCGTACAACGGGGACCCGGCGCGGGTGGAACTCATGCCGTCGGCCCGGGAAGCCGTCGACGCCGTGCGGGCCCTCGGGATTCCGGTGGGCGTGGTGAGCAACCAGTCCGGCGTGGCGAGGGGTCTGCTGACGCGACGTCAAGTAGTCGCCGTACACAGGCGGGTGGAGGAACTGCTCGGGCCGTTCGCGGTCTGGGCGGTCTGCCCGCACGCGCCCGGCGACGGCTGCGACTGCCGCAAACCGGCGCCCGGTCTGGTGCTGGCCGCGTGCGCCCGGCTCGGCGCCGCGCCCGCGCGCACCGTCGTCATCGGGGACATCGGGGCCGACGTGGAAGCGGCGTCCGCCGCCGGCGCGCGCGGTGTCCTCGTACCGACACCCGTGACGCGTCCGCAGGAGACCGCGGCGGCCGGGGAGAGGGCCGCCGATCTGCTGCGCGCCGTGCGACTGGTGCTCACGCCGGGCCCGGCCGCCCGGACGGGGGGCGTGCGATGACCGCGCCCCGGACACTCGTCGTCCGCCTGGACAGCGCGGGCGACGTCCTGCTCGCCGGGCCGGCCGTACGGGCCGTCGCGGCCGGCTCCTCGCACACCGCCCTGCTCTGCGGGCCGCTGGGCGTCCAGGCCGCCCGGCTGCTGCCCGGTGTCGACGAAGTGCTGGTCCACGACGCTCCCTGGGTCGGAGTGGACCCCGCGCCCGTGACGCGCGCGGAGACCCGCCGGCTCCTGGCGGAGCTGGCCGCCCGCGCCTTCGACCGGGCCCTCGTCCTCGTCTCGTACCACCAGAGCCCTCTCCCTGCCGCCCTCCTGCTGAAACTCGCCGGCGTGCGCTGGACGGCCGCCGACAGCGAGGACTACCCCGGCTCCCTCCTCGACCTGCGCCACCACCGGCTGCCCCACCGGCACGAGGCCGAAGCCGCCCTCGACCTGGCGCGGGACGCCGGCTTCCCGCTGCCGCCCGGCGACGACGGGACGCTGCGCGTCAGCCCCCCGCCCGCCACCGGACACCTGACCGGACCCGGCCCGTACGTCGTCCTGCACCCCGGCGCCGCCGTCCCGGCCCGCGCCTGGAGCCCCGCGCGGGCCGCGCGGGCGGCCGCCGCGCTCTCCGCCGCGGGCCACCGCGTCGTGGTGACCGGCGGGCGGGCGGAGAAGGACCTGACCGCCGAGGTCGCCGGCACGCACGCCCTCGACCTCGGCGGCGCCACCGACCTGCACCAGCTCGCCGGCGTCCTCGCCGGAGCCCGCGTCGCGGTGGTCGGCAACACCGGCCCCGCGCACCTGGCCGCCGCCGTGGGCACGCCCGTCGCCTCGCTGTTCGCACCGGTCGTACCGGCCGAGCGATGGGGCCCGTACGGCGTGCCCCACGTCCTGCTCGGCGACCAGGCCGCGCCCTGCGCCGGAACCAGGGCCCGGCAGTGCCCCGCGCCGGGCCACCCCTGTCTCGACGGGGTCGGCGACGCGGAGGTGCTCGCCGCCGTGGCGGCGCTCGGCGGCGACGCCCGCCCCGAAGCGGGCCGCCCGGCGGTACCGGGCGGCGTACCCGAGAAGGAACGAGAACGAGGAGGAGCGACCGCATGAACATCCTGCTGTGGCACGTACACGGCTCCTGGACCACGGCGTTCGTCCAGGGACCGCACACCTATCTCGTTCCGGTGACCCCCGCGCGGGATCCCGACGGGCTCGGCCGGGCCCGTACCTTCACCTGGCCGGACTCGGTACGGGAGGTGACGCCCGAGCAGCTGCGCGAGACGCAGGTCGACCTCGTCGTCCTCCAGCGCCCGCACGAGCTCGAACTCGCCGAACGCTGGCTCGGCGGACGCCGGCCGGGCCGCGACGTACCCGCCGTCTATCTGGAGCACAACGCACCGGACGGCGACGTGCCGAACACCCGGCACCCCTTCGCGGACCGTGACGACCTGACGCTCGTCCACGTCACGCACTTCAACCGGCTGTTCTGGGACAACGGGTCCACCCGCACCGAGGTCGTCGAGCACGGCATCGTCGATCCCGGCCACCAGTACACCGGCTGGCTCGCCCGCGCGGCCGTCGTCGTCAACGACCCCGTCCGGCGCGGCCGGTACACCGGCACGGACCTGCTCCCGGCGCTCTCCGAGGCGGCGCCGCTCGACGTCTTCGGCATGCGCAGCGAGGGCCTGGCCGCGCACCTCGGCATATCCGACGACCGGTGCCACACCGCCGACCTTCCGCAGAGCGAGCTGCACGCGGCCCTCGCCGAGCGCCGCCTGTACCTGCACCCGGTGCGCTGGACGTCGCTCGGCCTGTCGCTGCTGGAGGCCATGCACCTCGGCATGCCGGTCGTGGCACTGGCCACCACCGAGGTGGTCGAGGCCGTCCCGCCCGGAGCCGGAACGCTGTCCACCCGCCCCGAGGTGCTCGCGCGCGCCGCCCGGCACTACCTGGAGGAACCGGAGGCCGCGGCCGAGGACGGCGCGCGCGGCCGTCAGGCGGCGCTCGAACGGTACGGGCTCAAGCGCTTCCTGGGCGACTGGGAGCGCGTGATCACGGAGGTGCGTCCATGACATCCCTCGACCCCGTGGGCGGCGGCGTCGCACGCACCGACGCCCTGTCGATCGCGCTCGTCTCGGAGCACGCCAGCCCCCTCGCCGTCCTCGGCGGAGTGGACGCGGGCGGCCAGAACGTCCACGTCGCGCGCCTCGCGGGCGCACTCGCCGACCGGGGCCACAGCGTCACCGTCTACACCCGCCGGGACGCGCGCGACCTGCCGGAACGGGTGCCGCTGCGCGCGGGCGTCGAGGTGCACCACGTGCCCGCCGGGCCGCCGGAGCAGATCCCCAAGGACGAACTGCTGCCCCACATGCTGGCCTTCGGGCGCTACCTGGCCCGCGAATGGCAGATACGGCCGCCCGACCTCGTCCACTCGCACTTCTGGATGTCCGGCCTCGCCGCGCTCCACGCCACGCGCGAACTGCGGCTGCCGCTCGTCCACACCTTCCACGCCCTCGGCACGGTGAAGCGTCGCCACCAGCGGCGGGCCGACACCAGCCCGCCCGCGCGGATCGCCTGCGAGCGGGAGGTGGGGGCGGGCTGCGACCACGTCGTCGCCACCTGCCACGACGAGGTCGCGGAACTGGGCAGGATGGGCATCCCCGCCGACAAGGTGAGCGTCGTGCCCTGCGGCGTCGACACCGCCGAGTTCACGCCGTACGGTCCGGTCGCCGACCGGGACGGGACGTACCGGCACCGGCTGATCCAGCTCGGCCGCCTCGTGCCCCGCAAGGGCGCCGCCGTCTCCATCGCCGCGCTGGGCGCGCTGCCCGACACCGAACTCCTCGTCGTCGGCGGCCCGTCGGCCGACCGGCTCGACGACGACCCGGAGGTCCGCCGGCTGCGCGGCCTCGCCCACGAGGCCGGGGTCGCCGACCGGGTCCGCTTCACGGGCGGCGTGCCCGGCGACGAGGTGGCGCCGCTGCTGCGGACCGCCGACGTGGTGCTGTGCCCGGGCGACTACGAGCCGTTCGGCATCGTCCCGCTGGAGGCCATGGCGTGCGGCAAACCGGTCGTCGCCAGCGGGGTGGGCGGACAGCTCGACACCGTCGCCGACCCCGCCACCGGCCGCCTGGTGCCGCCCGGCGACCCCGAGGCCCTGGCCCGCGCCGTCGGCGCGCTGCTCGACGACCCCGCGCTGCGCGAGGCGTGCGGGGAGGCCGGCCGCCGCCGGGTGCTGAGCCGGTACGGCTGGCCGCGCGTCGCCGCGTCCACCGAGTCCGTGTACGGGGAGGTCCTCGCCCTGCGGCCCGCCGTGACGGGGGTCGTCTGAAGCGCCCGCCAGCCAGCCACCCGACCGTCAACCGCGCAGCACCGATGTCCGAAGGAGGTGCGGGTCCGGCCGTCGTCCCCCGGACGCGGCACGCCCGGCCAGTATGAACGAATCCCTTGTACTCGACGCCGCGCACCGGCACTGCCAGTCGTTGCAGGACGCGCTCACCGGCTTCCGCCACCGGAGCCTCGGCCGGCTCGCCGCCTGGGGCACCGAACTCGCCGCCGTACTCCCGGTCGGCGGCCGGCTGCTCGCCGCGGGCAACGGCGGCAGCGCCGCCCAGGCCCAGCACCTGACGGCCGAGCTGGTGGGACGCTACCGGCAGGAGCGCCCGGCGTACTCGGCCATCGCCCTGCACGCCGAGACGTCCAGCGTGACGGCCATCGGCAACGACTACGGCTTCGACCAGGTGTTCGCGCGCCAGGTGTCCGCCCACGGCCGCCCCGGCGACATCCTGGTCCTCCTGTCGACCTCCGGCCGCAGCGCCAACCTGATCACGGCGGCGGTGACCGGCCGGGCCGCCGGGCTGCGCGTATGGGCGCTGACGGGGCCGGGCCCCAACCCGCTGGCGGAGGCGGCCGACGAGGCGCTGTGCGTCGACGCGGACAGTACGGCGGCCGTGCAGGAGGCCCACCTGGTCGCCGTGCACGTGCTGTGCGAGTGCTTCGACGCGGCGGGCGGCGCCCCCGCGCCGGCCGCCGGGGCGGGGGTCCGGCCCGTCGCCGCCGCGGAGCGGAGGCTCTCATGACCGCGCCCAAGCCCCTGGTGGTCGTCGGGGACGTCCTGCTCGACGAGGACATCGAAGGCGTCTCCACCCGGCTGTCCCCGGACGCGCCCGCTCCCGTCGTCGACGTCACCGGCGACCGCAGCCACCCAGGCGGTGCGGGCCTCGCCGCCACGCTGGCGGCCCGGGGCGGCCGCGAGGTGACCCTGGTGACCGCGCTAGGCGACGACCCGGCGAGCGAAGCGGTACGCCGGGCCCTGCGCGGCCGGGTGCGGCTGGTGGAGATCCCGCTGGAGGGCACCCTGCCGGTCAAGACCCGGGTACTGGCCGGCGGCCGCCCCCTGGTGCGCATCGACCGGGGCGGCGGAACACCCGGCGAGCCCGACGACGCGGTGCGCGAGGCGCTGGCGCAGGCCCACGCGGTACTGGTGGCCGACTACGGGCGCGGTACGGCGAGCGCCGTACGACCGCACCTGGAGGCCGCGGCCCGCCGCACACCCCTGGTGTGGGACCCCCACCCCAGCGGCGACGACCCCGTGCCGGGGGCCAGGATCGTCACCCCCAACAGCGCCGAGGCGTGCGCGCTGAGCCCCGCCGACGGCCAGTCCCTGCGGGCCTACGCACGGCGCGGCGGCGACCTCGCGGAGCGCTGGCGGGCCGCGGCCGTCGCCGTGACCCTGGGGGAGCGCGGCGTGCTGCTGACCCGCCCCGGCGCCGGTACGCCGATGCTCGTCCCGGCGCCGTACCGCGCCCAGGGCGATCCGTGCGGCGCGGGCGACTGTTTCGCCGCCGCCACCGCCGCCGCGCTCGCGGACGGGGCGCTCCCGGAGGAGGCCGTGCAGCGCGCCGTCGCCGAGGCCGCCGCCTTCGTGGCGGCCGGCGGCGCGGGCAACCCGGCGCTGTGGCGCACCGAAGCCGCCCCCGGCGCGCGCGACGAGGCCCCGGAGACCGACCCGTTCGCCCTCGCCGAACGCGTCAGGGCGCGCGGCGGCACGGTGGTCGCGACCGGCGGCTGCTTCGACCTGCTGCACGCCGGCCACGTCGGACTGCTGGAGAGCGCCCGCCGGATCGGCGACTGCCTCATCGTGTGCGTCAACTCCGACGCCTCGCTCACCCGCCGCAAGGGTCCGGGCCGCCCGCTCAACCCGGTGCGGGACCGGCTGCGGGTCCTCGCGGCGCTCGGCAGCGTCGACGCCGTCGCGGTCTTCGAGGAGGACACCCCCGCCGCGCTGCTCAGCCGGCTGCGGCCCGACGTCTGGGTGAAGGGCGGCGACTACTCCGTCGAGGACCTCCCCGAGGCGGAGGTGCTGCGCGCCTGGGGCGGGCAGGCCGTCGTCCTGCCGTACCTCGTCGGCCGCTCCACCACGCTGCTGGCCCACCGGGCCGCGCAGGCCGCCGTACGGGTGGGGCCCGCTTCGCCCTGAGACCCCGGCCGGCTCCGCACCCGTACCGAGACGCCAACCAGGAGAGGCAGTCACCGACATGAGTGCCGAGAAGCGGACCCACCCGCTCACGCGCGGCGGCGACGCGCCGGACCGCGCGCCCCGCCCGCGCGTGCTGGTCCTGCGGGCCCTGGGCCTCGGCGACCTGCTGACCGCCGTGCCCGCCCTGCGGGCCCTGCGGCGCGGGCTGCCCGGACACGAGGTGGTACTGGCCGCCCCCGAGCGGCTGGCGGACGCGGCGGAGGCCACCGGTCTGGTGGACCGGCTGCTGCCCGCGTCCGCCCTGGCGAGGGCCGTCCCCGCCGAGCTGGCGTGGGACGGGCCCGCACCGGACGTCGCGGTGGACCTGCACGGCAACGGCCCGCCGAGCCACCTGCTGCTCCAACGGCTGCGCCCCGCACGGCTCTTCGCGTACGCGCATCCCAGTACCCCCGGCATCGCGGGCCCGTCGTGGCGGCCCGACGAACACGAACGGCACCGCTGGTGCCGGCTGCTCGACTGGTACGGGATCCCGGCCGACCCGCGCGAGCTGTGGATCCCGCCGCCCACGGCCGCCTCCCCGGCCCCCGGCGCCGTCGTGGTGCACCCCGGCGCCGACGCGGCGGCCCGCCGCTGGCCGCGCGAGCGGTTCGCCGCCGTGGCGCAGGCGCTGCACCGCTCGGGACACGAG
>NZ_VBVX01000327.1 GCF_005981925.1 Streptomyces albidochromogenes | reverse complement strand
GCCTCCGCCCGTCCCACCGCCCGCGCCCGCGCGCAGCTCGCCGCCGCTCTCGTCGGCGCGAGCGCGCTCGCCGCGACGGTCCTGTCCGCCACCGTCGCACCGGCCGCGCCCGCGGCCCCCGACCGGACCCCCTCGGCCGGACCGGGAACCTCAGATGTCGCTCAAGACTCCGGCGATTGATGGACGCCGTACATCCGCCGTCCCTAGGGTCGCGATCATGCCCGACATATCGCTGACCATGATCGTCGTCCTGTGCCTCGCCGCCGCCGCGGCCGGCTGGATCGACGCGGTCGTGGGCGGCGGAGGGCTGCTGCTCCTGCCCGCCCTGCTGCTCGGGCTGCCCCACGTGCCCGCCGCGCACATCCTCGGCACCAACAAGGCGGTCGCCATCGTCGGCACGTCGGGCGCCGCCGTGACGTACCTCCGCAAGGCGCCGGTGAAGGTCGGGACGGCGGTACGGATCGGGCTCGCCGCCCTCGCCGGCTCCATGACCGGCGCGTTCTTCGCCGCCGGGATCAGCAGTGACGTACTGCGCCCCGTGATCATGGTCGTGCTGCTCGCGGTGGCGGCCTTCGTGCTCCTGCGGCCCTCCTTCGGCCGCGCCGCCGCCGAGCCGGGGCCGCCGGTCACCAGGGCCCGTACGGTCACCGCGATCGTCCTGGTCGGCGGCGGCATCGGCTTCTACGACGGCCTCTTCGGGCCCGGCACGGGCACCTTCCTCGTGCTGGCGCTGACCGCCGTGCTCCACCTGGACCTGGTCACCGCCTCCGCCAATGCCAAGATCGTCAACGTCTGCACCAACGCCGGAGCGCTCGCGATGTTCGCGTACCAGGGGACGGTGCTGTGGCAGCTCGCCGCCCTGATGGCGCTCTTCAACCTGGCCGGCGCGATGGCGGGGGCGCGCACGGCGCTCAAGAAGGGCAGCGAGTTCGTGCGCGGTGTGCTGCTGGTGGTGGTCTTCTCCCTGGTCGCGAAGCTGGCGTTCGACCAGTGGACGTAGGGCCGCCCCGCGCTAGCGCACGGCTGTCAGGTGCGCGTACGCGACCACGTTCCCCCGGTAGCCGGTCTTCTCGGAGAACGTGCCGCCGCAGGTGATCAGCCGCAGCTCCGCCTGGCCGGAGTCGGCGTACACCCGCTCCTCCGGGAAGTCCTCGCTGTCGTACACCTCGACGGCGTCGATCGTGAAGACGGCGGTACGCCCGTCCTTGCGCAGCACCTCCACGGTGTGGCCCTTCTTCAGCGCGCCGAGGTGGTAGAAGACGGACGGTCCCCGCGCGTTGTCGACGTGCCCGGCGAACACCGACGTGCCCTTCGCGCCGGGCGGGGTGCCGTCCTTGAACCACCCGGCGAGGTTGCGGTCCCCGGCCGGCGGTACGTCGAGACTCCCGTCGGGGCCCAGTCCGAGCCGCATGACGGGCGCGTCCACCCGGACCGCGGGTATCCGCACCCGCACGGGCTCGGAGGGCCGCAGCGGTTCGGCCGGCGGGACCGTGCTCCGCGGCACGTGCTCGGACCCGGCGGCGAACGCCTCGGCCGACGACGGCCGGGGCGGGTCCTGCCCGGCGAGCCCGTTCTGGATCAGCCAGAGGCCGGTGCAGACGGCGATGGCGACGAGGCCGCCCTGCGTACGCCGGTCCGTCATCGGTGATCACCCTCCAGTCCAAGCGGCCCCCGCGCCGCACGCCCCGCGTGCCCCCGCCCGGCTCGGGACCGGGCGGGGGCACGGGGAACCGCGGCGCTACGGACACGGGCGGCGGAGCCGTCCCGTCAGCGCTCCCGCGTGCCGCTCGCCCGGCGACGCAGGAGCCAGGTACCGCCGACGGCGGTCGCGGCCAGTACGGCCACACCCGCCGCGATCTGGGTGGTGTCGGCGTCCGCGGCCCCGCCGACGCCGGTCCTGACGTGGCCGGTGGGGTGCGTGGGCCGGTGGTCCGGTTCGTGCCGGGCCGGGTCGTGCCGGGCCGGATCGTGGCCGCCCTGCTCGTGGCGGCCCTTCTCGTGCCGCCCCGGGTCGTGGTGGGTCGGCTCCGGCGCCGGACCGGCGGTCACGGTCAGCCGGCCCTCGGCGGTGTTGCCGTTGTCGCAGGCCACCGCGATGTCATGGGTTCCCTCCGGGGCGTCCTGGGGAAGCTCGAACTGCCCGGTGACGACCTCCTTGTGGGTGGCGGGCCGCAGTGGGAAGTCGCCCGCCCCCACGGCGTTGGCGTCACCCGTGCCGCCGCTGTCGAATCCGCAGGCGGTGGTGTTCACCGTGATCGTCGCGCCGGGGCCCGCCGTCGCGGGGTGGACCTCCAGCGAGTGCTGCGGCGTGTCGTTCTCGGCGTACGCCGGACCCGCGCCGAGGCCGGACACGGCGGCCGCCAGCGCGGTGCCGGCCAGCAGAAGTGCAGGGCGCATGGGGATCCTCCCGGAAGCGTCGGTACGGCACTGACTCCGAGATAAGTGGCCGTACGCGCTCGGCGCCTGCTGAGGCCGGGTCAGATCAGCCGCGCCGCCGCCCCGCCGCGCCCGGCGCACACCGCGTTCACCCAGGTCAGCACCCGGGCGCGGGGCGGCCGGGACGGTCCACCCGCCGTGCGCCCCGAACGGGTGACAGGGGCGCCGGGGCCGCGCGCCGGCCGCGTCTTCGGCGGGCGCGCGGCGGGAGCCCGTCTCAGACGGGCTCCCAGGGCGTCTCCTCGTACACCGAGAGGACCGTCTTCATCAGCTCCTCGTCCACCGCGAACTCCGTCGCGTCGATCCGCCGCACCGGGGCGATGCCCTGCGAGTTGGTGACGAAGGCGGCCCGGTACGCGCCGAGGCCGTCCAGCGTCACCGGCCCGCGCACCGACGGCAGGCCGGACTCCGGGAGGCGGGCCTCCAGCAGCGCCATGGTGACGCCGTGCAGCGAGGGCGCGTCGGGCCAGACGACCGAAGTGCCGTCGTAGAAGGCGATGTTGGTGATCGCCCCCTCGGTGACCACCCCGCCGCGGCCGGTCAGCAGCGCGTCGTCGAAGCCCGCCTCCCGGGCCAGCCGGCCGTAGTGGGTCTGGGCGAATCCGCCCAGGTGCTTGAGGTGCGGGAAGGGCCGCTCGTACGGGACCGACATGAGGGACTGCGGCGCCGGTGGCATGGCGGCGGGCGGGCGGACGGTGACCATCAGGGTGGCCGCCCGGGCCTCGGGCGCGCGGAACACGTACACCCGCACCGCGGCGTCGCGCACCCCCGCCCCGTCGAGCGCGTGCCGCACCCGCGCGCGCACCAGCTCCCCGTCGAGGCCGCCGCCGAACACCTCCCGGGTGGCGGCGTCGAGCCGGGCGAGGTGCGCGCGCAGTCCGCGCACCCCGCCGTCCCGGACCTGCATCGCGGTGAAGTGGGCGTATCCGCCGTACAGCGCCGGGACGAGGAGGTCGTCGGCCGTGGAGGCGCGGCGGCCGTCGATCTCGACGTAGGGGGAGCCGGGGGCGGGAGGCGTGGTCATGCGACCACCGTAAGGGGGCGTTCGGCCGGCGTACCTCGCGGTCGGGTCCGGCCTTCCCCCTTGCGCCGGACCGGGAAACGGCCGCCGCGAGCGGCTTGACCTCAACCTTGGTCGAGGTACGAGTCTTGCCGCATGGACCACACCACGCGGGAATCCGCCCAGGTCGGCGCCCCTTCGACCGACACCGACTCCGACACCGACTCCGACACCGACTCCGACACCGGCAATCCGTCCGCCACCGCCGACCCGTCCGCCACAGACCGCTCGGACGCCGCCGGGCCGCCCGCCGGCCCTCTGCGCCTCGCCGTCATCGTCGCCAGCAACCGCGAAGGGCGCTTCGCCCCCGTCGTCACCGACTGGTTCCTCTCCCGCGCCGCCGCGTACGGCGGCCTCGACGTCGACGTGATCGACGTGGCCCGCGTCGACCTGCCGACCGCCCTGTCCTTCTCGCCGTCCGACGACGTCAAGGCGGTCCTCGCCGATGTCTCGCCGCGCCTCGCGGCCGCCGACGCCTTCGTCGTCGTCACCCCGGAGTACAACCACTCCTTCCCCGCGGCCCTCAAGAACCTCATCGACTGGCACGGCAGCGAGTGGCACGCCAAGCCCGTCGGCTTCGTCTCCTACGGCGGCATGTCCGGCGGCCTGCGCGCCGTCGAGCAACTGCGCCAGGTCTTCGCCGAGATGCACGCGACCACCATCCGCGAGACCGTCAGCTTCCACGGCGCCTGGTCCCACTTCGACGTCGACGGCCGGCACAAGGACCCGTCCGGCGCCGAGACCGCCGCCAAGGCCCTGCTGAACCAGCTCACCTGGTGGGCGCGCGCCCTGCGCGACGCCAGGTCCGTCCGCCCGTACGGCGGCTGAGCCCTGCGCGACGACAGGTCCGTCCGCCCGTACGGCGGCTGAGCCCTGCGCGACGACAGGTCCGTCCGCCCGTACGGCGGCTGAGCCCGGCGCGGCGCCCGGGCCGCCCCGTCGGCCGCTGCCCGCCGCCCACATCGGGGCCTTCGCCGACGCCGGCTTGAGACCATGGCCGAAGCCCCTACCCGAGGGAGAACACCATGGCCGAATGGCTGACCGTACTGACCACGACCGACAGCCGGGACAAGGCCCTGGCGCTCGCGCGGGGAGCCGTCGAGGCGCGGCTCGCGGCCTGTGCGCAGGTCGGCGGGCCCGTGACCTCCGTCTACCGGTGGGAGGGGGAGACGCAGACGGCGCAGGAGTGGCAGGTGGTGTTCAAGACGGCGGGCGCGCGCTACGAGGAGCTTGAGGCGCACCTCGAAGCCGCGCACGACTACGAGACGCCCGAGATCATCGCCACGGCCGTGGCACGCGGCAGCGAGCGGTACCTGGCGTGGGTGGGCGAGGAGACCGCCGGGCTGTGAGGCTCAGTCCCCCTCGCGCTCGACCCGTACGGCGCACACCTTGAACTCCGGCATGCGCGAGGTCGGGTCGAGCGCCGGGTTCGTCAGGGTGTTGGCGCGTCCCTCGCCCGGCCAGTGGAACGGCATGAAGACCGTGTCCGAGCGGATCGCGTCCGTGATCCGGGCCGGGGCGACCGCCCGCCCGCGCCGGGACACCACCGTCAGCCGGTCGCCCTCCGCGACGCCCAGGCGCTGGGCGAGCCGGGGGTGCAGCTCCACGAAGGGGCCGGGCGCGGCCGCGTTGAGTTCGTCCACGCGGCGCGTCTGGGCCCCGGACTGGTACTGCGCGACGACCCGGCCGGTGGTGAGCAGCACCGGGTACTCGGCGTCCGTCTCCTCCGCCGCCGGACGGTGCACGACGGGCACGAAGCGGGCGCGCCCGTCCTCCGTGGCGAACCGGTCGAGGAAGAGCCGGGGCGTACCGGGGTGCGGCTCGACCGCGTGCGCGCTGCCCTCGGAGCCGTCCGCGCTGCCCTCGGAGGCGTCGGGACAGGGCCAGAAGACGCCGTCCTCCTCGGCGATCCGGCGGTACGAGATGCCGGAGTAGTCCGCCGGGCCACCCGCCGAGGCGCGACGCAGCTCGTCGAAGACCTCCTCGGGGTCCACGGGGAAGCCCTTTTCATGGCCGAGCAGCGCCGCGAGCGCGTGCAGCACCTCCAGGTCGGTGCGCACGCCGGGCGGCGGGTCGACGGCCCTGCGCCGCAGCAGCACCCGCCCCTCCAGGTTCGTGGTCGTCCCCGTCTCCTCCGCCCACTGGGTGACGGGCAGGACGACGTCCGCCAGGGCCGCCGTCTCCGACAGGACGACGTCCGCGACGGCGAGGAAGTCCAGGGAGCGCAGCCGCTCCTCGATGTGGGAGGCGCGCGGCGCGGAGACCACCGGGTTCGAGCCCATGAGCAGCAGGGACTTGATGTCGCCGCCGAGTGCGTCGAGCAGTTCGTACGCGCTGCGCCCCGGCCCGGGAAGGCTGTCCGGGTCCACGCCCCACACCCCCGCGACGTGCTCGCGCGCGGCCGGGTCGGTGAGCTTGCGGTAGCCGGGCAGCTGGTCGGCCTTCTGGCCGTGCTCGCGGCCGCCCTGCCCGTTGCCCTGGCCGGTGAGGCAGCCGTATCCGGACAGGGGCCTGCCTGCCTTGCCCGTGGCGAGGCAGAGGTTGATCCAGGCGCTGACGGTGTCGGTGCCCTTGGACTGCTGCTCGGGGCCGCGTGCGGTCAGCACCATGCCGGTCCCGGCGTCGCAGAACATCCGTACGGCGTCCCGCAGCCGGGGGACCGGGACGCCGGTGACGCGCTCGACGTGCTCGGGCCAGTGCGCCATCGCGGCCGCCCGCGCCTCGTCCCAGCCGGCGGTGCGCTCCTGGATGAAGGCTTCGTCCGTACGGCCCTGGGCCACGACGAGGTGCAGCAGGCCCAGCGCGAGCGCCAGGTCGGTGCCGGGGCGCGGGGCGAGGTGCAGGTCGGCCTGCTCGGCGGTGCGGGTGCGGCGCGGGTCGACGACGATGAGTGTGCCGCCGTTCTCCTTCAGCTCCGTGAGGTAGCGCAGCGCGGGCGGCATCGTCTCGGCGAGGTTGGAGCCGACGAGGATCACGCAGCCGGTGCGCGGGATGTCCTCCAGCGGGAAGGGCAGGCCGCGGTCGAGGCCGAAGGCCCGCTGGTGGGCGGCGGCGGCCGACGACATGCAGAAGCGGCCGTTGTAGTCGATCTGCGAGGTGGACAGCACGACCCGGGCGAACTTGCCGAGCGCGTACGCCTTCTCGTTCGTGAGCCCGCCGCCTCCGAAGACGCCGACGGCGTCCCGCCCGTACACCTCCCGGGTACGGCCGAGCCCCTCCGCGATCTTCGCGAGGGCCTCCTCCCAGGTGGCCGGTTCGAGCCTGCCGGTTGCGGGGCGACGGACCAGCGGCTCGGTCAGGCGCACCCGGGAGGAGAGCACGGCGGGCGCCGTACGGCCCTTGCCGCACAGGGCGCCCCGGTTCACCGGGAAGTCCGTACGCTCGACGACTTCCACCACGTCGCCGCCCGCCGCCTCGCCACCGGGGACGGCGCGCAGGCTCATGCCGCACTGGAGCGCGCAGTACGGGCAGTGGGTGGGGGTC
>NZ_VBVX01000326.1 GCF_005981925.1 Streptomyces albidochromogenes | reverse complement strand
GCGCAGGGGTGGTCGGGGGCGTGGGGGGCTCGCTGTCGTACGACACCCGGCGATGCTAACCGCGCGGGTCAGATCCCCGGCGAAACACGGCGCAGGACGCGCAGCGAGTCCGTCGCCGAGATCTCGGTGAAGGCGCCGGACGCGAGCGCGCGCTGGTGCACGCGGTACGGGGCCTGGCCGCCGTCGGCCGGGTCGGGGAAGACGTCGTGGATCACGAGCAGCCCGCCGGTGGCCACGTGCGGTGCCCAGCCCTCGTAGTCGCCGCTCGCGTGCTCGTCGGTGTGGCCGCCGTCGATGAAGACGAGGCCGACCTCGCGGCCCCACACCGCCGCGACCTGCGGCGAACGCCCGACGACCGCGATCACGTGCTCTTCCAGCCCCGCCTTGCGCAGCGTGCGGCGAAAGGTCGGGAGGGTGTCCATCAGGCCGACCTCCGGGTCCACGACCGTCGGGTCGTGGTACTCCCAGCCGGGCTGCTGCTCCTCGCTGCCCCGGTGGTGGTCGACGGTCACGGCGACCGTGCCGGCCTCGCGAGCGGCGTCGGCGAGCAGGATGGTGGACCGCCCGCAGTACGTGCCGACCTCCACCAGCGGCAGCCCGAGCGCCCCGGCCTCGGCGGCGGCGGCGTACAGGGCGAGCCCTTCGCGTACCGGCATGAAGCCCTTGGCGGCCTCGAAGGCGGCGAGCGTCTCGGGCTTGGGCGCGGCGGCGGCCATGGGGTCCTCCGGTCGTACGGACGATGTCTACTGAGCGGTCACATCGTAGGCGGGCCCGAACAGGGCTTCGCATCGCACTCGAACCAGACCGTCTTGCCGCCCGGCGTCGGCACCGTGCCCCAGCGGTCGGTCACGGCCTCCACCAGGAGCAGCCCCCGCCCGGTTTCGGCGAGCCCGTCGCCTCCGGTGCCCGCCGTGAGCGACGCCGGGCGGGGACAGCGGTCCGCGACCTCCACCCGCAGCCCGCCCGGGCGGCGCAGGACGAGGAGCGTGCAGTGCCGGCCCGGCACATGCCGTACGACGTTGGCGACGAGCTCGGTGAGCGCCAGCTCGGCGGCGTCGGTCAGCTCCACCATGTCCCAACGGGCCAGAAACGCCCGCAGGATGCGCCGCAGATGCCGCGCCGAATGCTCACCGACGGTGAAGCCCATCCGGTAGCCGTGGTCAATGAGCGCCGGTGAGGGGCCAGTTGCGTGATTCATGTCACCAGAATGCGGTGGTGCGATTACGCTCGGCTACCGAACGAAACGAACGCCGCACGGCGTGAACTTGGGGGTGGCCGCCGCATGGTCAACATCCGCGACCTCGATCCCAGCGCCTCACCGCTGGACTACTACGGCTCCGAACTGCGCCGCCTGCGGGAGGCGGCCGGGCTCAAGCAGGGTCAGCTCGGCGACATCGTCTTCTGTACGGGATCACTGATCGGCCAGATCGAAACGGCGCGCAAGGTGCCGACCCGCGACTTCTCGGAGCGGATGGACGCGGCGCTGGGGACGGGCGGGACGTTCTCGCGGCTGGTCGGGCTGGTGCTGCGGAGCCAGCTGCCGCACTGGTTCCAGGCGTACGCGGAGATGGAGGCGCGGGCGGCGTACATCTCCACGTACCAGGCGCAGTTGGTGTACGGCTTGCTTCAGACGGAAGCGTACGCGCGGGCGGTGCTGGGGGCCCGGACCGGGGACAACCTCGACGCCCGTGCGGCCGCCCGAATGGAGCGGCAGCGCATACTGGATCGCGAGAACCCGCCACTGATGTGGGTGGTGCTGAGCGAGGCCGTTCTGCATCAGGAGATCGGCGGCCGGAAGGTCATGCGGAACCAACTCGCCTACTTGTTGGGGCTGCGCGGGCGGGAGTGGGTGAAGGTGCAGATCCTGCCTTTCGAGGCGGGGGCACATGCGGGGCTGCCGGGCTCATTCACTGTCCTGCGGTTCGAGAGCGACCCGGACCTCGTCTACACCGAGGACTTCGTCCAAGGCCACATGACGGCCAATCCTCAAGCTCTCAGGGAGGGTTCGCTCCGTTACGATCATTTGCAGGCTGCCGCGCTCTCCGTGGAGGATTCGGCGGCACTGATCGCCCGCGTAATGGAGGAGCGCTATGGACATCATCCAGAACCTGACGGGCGCGCGGTGGCGTAAGTCGTCGTACAGCTCCGACACCGGCGGCGAGTGCATCGAGTGCGCCCCCCTCGGCGCCGCCGCCTGGCGCAAGTCGTCGTACAGCGGTGACACCGGGGGCGACTGCGTCGAGGTAGCCGCTCAGCCCTGCCGTGTCGCCGTTCGCGACTCCAAGAACCCCGAAGGCCCCGCCTTCGCCGTCGCTCCCGCCGCCTTCGCGGCGTTCGTCACGGCCGCCGCCGAGGGGCGCATCGGCTAGAGGTCGTCCGGGAGGAGCCGGAACGATTCGTGCGCGTCCAGGGGGCGCACGATGCGGAAGCGGATGTCCGAGGTGAAAAGGGCCGCCGTCCGGTAGTGCGCCGCCAGGGCCACGTTCATCGCGTCCGCGAGTCCGATCCCGCTGCCGCCGTCGAGGTCCCGGTATCCGTTCATGACCGCGAGGGCCGTGTGCAGGTGAGGCTGCACGGCGGGCACTTCGAAGCGCTGCGCGTCGGTGCGCTTGGCGATGAACTCGAGTGCGGTCGCGGCCGTGGACGCGTTGATCTTCTGGGTCAGCAGGTAGTCGAGTTCGGCGAGCACCATCGGCGAGACGATGAGGTGGCCGATCCTGCTGAGCGCCTCGCGGTGCTCCTCATGCCGTTTGGTGGACGCGGTGAACAGCCGGAACAGGGCGTTGGTGTCGGCGATGGCCACGGGGATCACGTGATCAGTCAACGCTGCCGCCCATGCCCCTCAAAGAGTCCTCGATCTCGTTGTCGCTGAGGTCCGGGCCCTGGAAAACGGGGAGGTCGTCGAGCTCGCCCATGGGGTCGGTGCGAAAGGGGTAGGCCGGGCTGTCGGTCTCGGCGCCTTGGGGAGCCAGTGTGGCAATGGGCCGCCCATTGCGGGTGATCGTGATCGTCTCACCCGCTTCGACGCGAGCGATCACGCCGGCCGTGTCCTGATTGAGCTCTCTTATCGGTACGGAACGGGTCATGGCGTCAGTGTGGTACGCGTAGTACACCTCATGTCGGCTCGCTCCCGACTCCCGCTGAGCACCCAGCTCCGCCCCGGTCCCCGCGCAGGCGCGCAGCGCGGGGACCGGGGCGGTGGCCGTTGTGATCAGTGGAAGACGACCGAGCGCACCTTGAGCCGGTCCGAGCCGTGGCCGGTGTGGGGGCGGAGGTCGAACTGCGGGCCCGTGCACTCCGAGCCCGCGTAGACGGTGGCGACCGCGTCCGTCGCGTTGCCCGGCGTGTGGGCCGGCAGGACCTGCTCGTCCGCCACCTCGGGGAGCGTGACGCACTCCTCGCTCGGAGGGTTGGTCAGCGTGCCCGTCCGGTCGGCGTACTGGTACGTGAAGGTCCCCTCGGCCGCACTGGCCGAGGCCGGCAGGGTCAGTACGAGCGCGAAGGCGCCGAAAGCGGCGGCCAGGGTGCTGCGGAGTCGCATGAAGTTCCATCCGTAGACGTAGGTGTTGATGGCGATGGTTTGGTGCCTTCTGTCCGTTGCCCACGTGGATGCCCCATGATGTCCCCGCCACTCGAACGGGTGTAGCCGTATCGATTCTTCCGTCCGTTTCTGACCTTCCGTCAGATTGGAACGTGTTCTAGTCTGCCGCGCATGGGTATCGGAATCACGCAAGAGCATCGCGACCTGGCGGACTCCGTACGCCGCTGGCTCGCGCGGGCGGTGCCGCCCGAGGCCGTGCGGAAGGTGCTCGACGGGACGGTGGCCGAGGGGGCGGGGGAACGGCGGCCCGCGTACTGGGACGCGGCGGCCGGGCAGGGCCTGCTCGGGCTTCACCTGCCCGAGGAGTGCGGGGGCGGGGGAGGCGCGCTGCTCGACCTCGCCGTCGTACTGGAGGAGGCCGGACGGGCCGCGCTGCCGGGCCCGTACCTGCCGAGCGTGCTCGCCTCCGAGGTGCTGCGGCGCGGCGGCCAGCAGCCGCTCGTCGCCGCACTCGCGTCGGGCGCCCGCATCGGGGCGGTCGCACTCGGCGCGGGCACGCTCACCGCCACCCCCGTCGACGGCGGCTACCGGCTCGACGGGACCGCCCCGCCCGTCCTCGGCGGGGGGCAGGCGGACGTCCTGGTGCTCGCCGCCGGCGACGGGTGGTTCGCCGTGGACGCCGGGGAACTGGTCGTCCGTACCCATGAGAGCGCCGACCCGACCCGGCCCACGGCCGAGGTCACCGCACACGCCGTCACCGTGCCCGCCGACCGTCGGCTCGTCTTCGGGGACGGCGGCGACCCGGTGCTCGGCCTCGCCGCCGTGCTGTACGCCGCCGAGGCGTGCGGCGGCGCCCAGTGGGCGTTGGACACCGCCACCGAACACGCGCGCACGCGCGTCCAGTTCGGGCGGCCCATCGGGCGGTTCCAGGCGGTCAAGCACCTGTGCGCCGACATGCTCGTACGGCTCGAACAGGCCAGGGCCCTCGCCTGGGACGCGGCCCGCGCCGCCGGGTCCGACGCCGGGGACCTGGTGGCCGCGCTCGCCGCCTCGGCCGCGCTCGACGCCGCGTACACCTGCGCCAAGGACTGCGTGCAGATCCTCGGCGGCATCGGCTTCACCTGGGAGCACGACGCCCACCTGTACCTGCGCAGGGCGCTCGTCGCGCGCCAGTTGCTCGGTCCGGGCGACGCGCACCGCCGGCGCGCCGCACGCCTCGCGGCGGCCGGCGCGCGGCGCGAGCTGCGGCTGGAACTGCCGCCGGAAGCGGAGGCGTACCGCCGGCAGGCACGCGAGGCGATCAGCGGCGCGCGCGGCCTCGACCCGGCCGCCGCCCGCCGCGCGCTCGCGCCGACGGGATACGCGGCCCCGCACCTGCCGCCGCCGTACGGGCTGGGGGCCGGACCCGTGCGGCAGCTCGCCGTGCAGCGGGAGATGCGGGAGGCCGGGGTGAAGGTGAGCGACCTCGGGATCGGCACCTGGGTCGTGCCCTCGCTGATCGCGTACGGGACGCCGGAGCAGCAGGAGCGCCACCTGGGGCCGACGCTGCGCGGCGAGGTGCTGTGGTGCCAGTTGTTCTCGGAGCCGGAGGCCGGGTCCGACCTGGCGTCGCTGCGGACGCGGGCGCGGAAGACGGCGGACGGGTGGCGCGTCAGCGGCCAGAAGGTGTGGACGAGCGCGGCGCAGTGGGCCGACTTCGGGGTCCTGCTGGCCCGTACGGACCCGGACGCCCCCAAGCACGAGGGGCTGACCTACTTCCTCGTCGACATGAAGACGGCCGGGGGCATCGACGTACGGCCGCTGAAGGAGATCACCGGCGACTCGCTCTTCAACGAGGTGTACTTCGACGACGTACTGCTGCCGGACGACGCGGTGGTCGGCGAGGTGAACGGCGGCTGGCGGGTCGCCCGCAACACCCTGGGCAACGAGCGGGTCCACATGGCCGACCAGGTCGCCTTCGACACCGGGCTCGAAGCGCTGATCGCACGGTCCGCCGGACTCGACGACACGTACGCGGCGCGCGTCGGGGCGCTCGTGGCCGAGGCGCACGCCCTCGCCTGCGTCGGGCTGCGAACGACGACGCGGCAGGTGTCGGGGCTCGATCCGGGCGCGGGAGCGAGCGTACGCAAACTCGTCCAGACCACGCACCAGCAGAAGGTCGCGGAACTGGCCCTCGAACTGCTCGGGCCCGGGGGCGCGGTGCGTGAGGGGGCCGGGGAGCGGGCCGTGCACGGATTCCTGATGTCGCGCTGCCTGACGATCGCGGGCGGCACGACCCAGGTCCAGCTCAATGTCGTGGCCGAGCGCCTGCTCGGCCTGCCGCGTGACTGAGGGGAGCTCCGCCGTGAGCGCGAAGGCGTACGTCGTCGGTGTCGGGATGACGAAGTTCGAGAAGCCCGAGAGCCGTGACTGGCAGTACTGGGACATGGCGAAGGAGGCCGGTGCCCGCACGCTGGCCGACGCCGGGATCGCGTACGACGAGGTCGAGCAGGTCGTCGCCGGATACTGCTTCCAGGCGTCGGCCGCCGGTCAGCGGGCGGCGTACGAACTCGGCCTGACCGGCGTCCCGGTCTACAACGTCAACAACAACTGCGCCACCGGGTCCACGGCGCTCATGGCGGCGCGGCAGTTCGTCGAGGGCGGCCTCAGCGACTGCGTGCTGGCGCTGGGCTTCGAGAAGATGAAGCGGGGGGCGCTGGGCGGCGGTGCGGACGGCGGCGACTTCGCCACCTCACCCGTCGCCCGTCACTACGGCGTCATGGCCGCCGCCCACGGCTTCGAGGCGACCCCGCCCACCGCGCAGATCTTCGGCAACGCGGCGCGCGAGCACATGGAGCGGTACGGCACGACCGAGGCGCAGCTCGCGGCGGTCGCGGCCAAGAACCACCGGCATTCGGCGGACAATCCCAACGCCCAGTTCCAGGACGTGTGGACGGTCGAGGAGATCCTCGCCGCCAGGACCGTCCACCGGCCGCTCACCAAACTCCAGTGCTCTCCCACCTCCGACGGGGCCGCCGCCGCGCTCGTGGTCTCCGAGCGCTTCCTGGTCCGGCACGGGCTGCACGACAGGGCCGTCGAGATCGTCGCGCAGGCGATGACGACCGACACCGAGGAGTCCTTCGCGTCCGGTTCCTGTGTCGACGTCGTCGGCCGGCCGATGTCGCGGGCCGCCGCGCTCCAGGTGTACCGGGCGTCCGGCCTCGGCATCGAGGACGTCGACGTGGTCGAGCTGCACGACTGCTTCTCCGTCAACGAGCTGCTGACGTACGAGGCGCTGGGCATGTGCCGCGAGGGCGAGTCCGGCAAGCTCGTGGAGAGCGGCGCGACGACGTACGGGGGCCGCTGGGTCGTCAACCCCTCCGGCGGTCTGATCTCCAAGGGCCACCCCCTGGGGGCGACGGGCCTCGCGCAGGCGGCGGAGCTGACCTGGCAGCTGCGGGGTGAGGCGGGGGCGCGGCAGGTCGAGGG
>NZ_VBVX01000325.1 GCF_005981925.1 Streptomyces albidochromogenes | reverse complement strand
CCCGAGCCGCCCCGTGCGCCCGGCGAGGACCGCCGGGCGGGGCTGCGGCCCCAGCCCGAGGACGACGCGTCCATCTATCCGCTCTTCTGACCGCGGTCCCGCGACGGGAGTCCTGTGATGGGGCGGTGCCGGAACGAGGTGTACGGAAAGGGGGAGGGCACCGATGCCGGAACTGATCCTGGGCGTCTCCGCGTACTTCCACGACAGCGCGGCGGCCGTCGTGGCGGACGGCGTCCCGCTGGCCGCGGCCCAGGAGGAGCGCTTCAGCCGCCGCCGTCATGACCCCGGCTTCCCGGCCAGGGCCGTCGACTACTGCCTCGAGGCCGCCGGGGCGAAGCTCGGCGACGTGGCCGCCGTCGCCTACTACGAGGACCCCGCGCTCAAGTTCCGGCGGGCCCTCGCCACCTGGCTGGCCACCGCGCCCCGCGGCTTCCCGGCGTTCCACGACGCCTTCCCGCAGTGGCTGGCCTGGAAGCGGGACGCCACCCGGGAGGTACGGCGGAGCCTGCGGGCGCAGGCGGGCGACGGTGCCCTGCCGCCCGTCGTCACGGGGCGCCACCACGCCTCGCACGCGGCGTCCGCGTTCCACCCCAGCCCGTACGAGTCGGCGGCCGTCCTGTGCGTCGACGGCGTCGGCGAGTGGGCGACGACCAGCATGTGGCACGGCCGGGGCACGCGGCTCACCGCGCTGGGCGAGCTGCGGTTCCCGCACTCGCTCGGCCTGCTCTACTCGGCGTTCACGTACTTCTGCGGCTTCAAGGTCGACTCCGGCGAGTACAAACTCATGGGGCTCGCGCCCTACGGGCGTCCCCGCTACGCCGGGCTCATCCGCGAACGGCTCATCGACATCAAGCCCGACGGCTCGTTCCGTCTGGACCTGCGCCACTTCAGCTACCTGTACGGCCGGGTCATGGTCGGCCGCGGCTTCGAGGAACTGTTCGGCGGGCCGCGCCGGGAGCCGGAAGGCCCGCTCACCGAGCGGGAGTTCGACCTCGCGGCCTCGGTCCAGCAGGTCACCGAGGAGGTGATGCTGCGACTCGCCAGGACGGTGTGCGAGCGCACCGGTGAGCGGCGGCTGTGCCTGGCCGGCGGGGTGGCGCTCAACTGCGTGGCGAACGGGAGGATCGTGGCAGAGGGCGTCTGCGACGAGGTGTGGGTCCAGCCGGCGGCCGGTGACGCGGGCGGCGCCCTGGGCGCGGCCCTGGCGGAGTCCCACCGGCGCGGGGCCCCCCGCCCGCACGTCGGCCGGCGCACCGACGCCATGGCGGGAGCGCTGCTCGGGCCCGCGTACGGCGCCGAGGAGATCGCGGCGTACCTGGAACGCGGCGGCATCCCGCACACCCGCCTGTCCGGGGACCGGCTGGCCCGGCGGGTGGCGGCGGAGCTCGCCGCCGGGCGGATCGTCGGCTGGTTCCAGGGACGCATGGAGTTCGGCCCACGGGCGCTGGGGGCCCGCTCGATCCTCGCCGACCCGCGCGATCCCCGCATGCAGTCCACGCTCAACCGCAGGATCAAGTTCCGGGAGTCCTTCCGCCCCTTCGCCCCCGCGGTGCTCCGGGAGGACGCGGCGCGGTGGTTCGACCTCCGCCAGGAGAGCCCGTACATGCTGCTGACCGCCCAGGTCGCGGCCGAGCAGTGCCGTGAGGGCGACGGCGGCGGTGCGGGCGACGGCCTGACGGGGCTCGACCTGTTGCAAGTCCGGCGGTCCACGATCCCGGCGGTCACCCACGTCGACCGGTCGTCGCGGGTGCAGACGGTGGGCCCGTACGACAACCCGCCCTTTCGCCGGCTGCTCACCGCCTTCCGTGACCTGACCGGCTGCCCGGTGCTGGTGAACACCTCGTTCAACGTCCGGGGCGAACCCATCGTCAACACGCCCGAGGAGGCGTACACGTGCTTCATGCGCACCGGGATCGACCTGCTGGTGCTCGGCGACTTCCTGCTGGAGAAGCAGGCGCAGCCGCCGTGGCGGGAGAAGGAGGGCGACTGGCGTGAGGCGATCCCGATGGACTGACCGGCTGCGCCGGCCGGTGCTCGCCGCTGTGTACTTCCTGGTTCTCACGCCCGTCGGCTGGTGCGTACGACGGGTCCGCGACCCGCTGCGCCGTTCGTGGCGCGCCTCGGCCGTGACGTACTGGGACCGCTCGTGAATATCTGCAGCCGCGAAGAGAGAAAGTAAAGCAAGGCGGATCGAAGGTATCTCGCACCACAGGGCAAGCGGAATTCTTGACGCCGCACGGCCGATCTCGCCGTGCTACTGTCGATGGAAGTTGCAGTTGTGGTTCCCAAAATTCTTGGTGTCTCCATCGGTTTCACACCGTTGGCAGCGCTTTTGTATTTCCGGTTATTTTCCGGGCGGGGCAATCATCGCGGCGACTCGGAGCCGCACGGTGCGGACTCCGGCACTGCCCCGAAGGAGACAAGACATGGCATCTGGCACTGTGAAGTGGTTCAACGCGGAAAAGGGCTTCGGCTTCATCGAGCAGGACGGTGGCGGCGCTGACGTGTTCGCCCACTACTCGAACATCGCCGCCCAGGGCTTCCGCGAGCTGCTCGAAGGCCAGAAGGTGAACTTCGACATCGCGCAGGGCCAGAAGGGCCCGACGGCGGAGAACATCGTTCCCGCCTGACGCACACGCGCGGTACGAGCCGGGGCCCGCACCTTGGGGTGCGGGCCCCGGCTCTTCGCATTCCGGCCGCCCACTCCCCCGCACCTCGTGGTGAAGCGGCTTCCGTATGAGCCTTTGCTCCGGAACCGCGCCCCCGCTCACGGAGTGCGCACCACCGTTCGGCGTACCTCAACCGTTCGTCCACGGCCGGCCGCTATTTCTCTCTTTCTTTCCTCGGACCCGCTCTCGCGATTCCTGGCACCACGGGCGGCCTCTTCACCCACTCCCGCTGAACCGGCTCGTTACCGGCCGGATCGTCCTCCCACTTCCTTTGAGGTCTCATGCGCTGTGTCATCGCCCGCTTCCCGTTCGACCTGACGAAGAGCGGCGTCCTGGAATCGATGAAGGGCGTCAAGCCCGAGCCGGTCACCGGCGAGTCCGTGATCATCGGGCGCCGTCACTACCCCGTCAAGCAGGTGGGCGAGGTCGTCACACGCCAGGACCGCCGCGACTTCAGCGCCGGCGAGGTCGTCCGCGCCATGACGCTCCTCGGTTTCACCTGCCGCGCCGTCCCCGAGATCGCGCCCCCGCGCGCCCTCAGCCCGCTCCAGCAGGCGTCGGCGATGCTCGGCACGCCGATGGCCGTCTGACCGACGGGCGGGTGCAGCGCACCTGAACAGCAGTGAGGGCCCGACCGGCGCGCGCCGGTCGGGCCCTCACTGCTTGTCGCACTCCTGGGCAGGACCGTCCACGCCGCCGGCGCCCGGTAGTCGCGCCTCCGCCCGAACAGGTGGTTTCCGCGGCCGGTGGCTATGAGCGCCGGCGGGACCGGGATGAATCCGTCCGACGGGACTTCACCCCGCCGGGCCTTCGCCTCGCGGACGCAGACAGAGAAGGGGCATGCCGATGCCGCGTCATCGCATCAGTGGTACGAGCGTGTTGGTGCTGGCGGCGGCCATCGCGTTCGGCGGGACGGCCCAGGCGGCCGCCCGGAGCGTGCCGTACCCGTCGCACAAGGTCCTGGCCACGGCCGTCCGCTCCCCGGTCGAGACGGTCACGGAGACCGGCACGGCCAACGGCGAACCGATCATCGCCCGGTGCCCCGCCGGAACGAGGGCGGTGGGCGGCGGCGTACGGACCCACGGGGCCGCTGCCTTCGACAGCTACCCCGCACCGGACGGAACCGGCTGGATCGGGTCGGCCCGCGGCCCCGACCCGAACACACCCGTCACGGTGTACGCCGTGTGCGCCTGAGCCGGCCCGACCGGCGCTCACGCCGTGACGTCCGAACGCGTGCCCGGCGGTGTCAGGGGTACCCGAAAGGGCATGCAGGCACTGTCACAGGATGTGATCGCGTTGGTACGTGAGGACGTTGGCCAGGTCAAGGCCGAGCTGGAAGCCGCCGTCAGCGAGGGTCGGCAGGGGTCGGCCGCGTTGGGTGCGGGCGGAGTGCTGGGCGTGCTGGCGCTGTTGGCGGCCCAGGAGTCGGCGGTGCGTTCACTGGAACGCGTGTGGCCGGCGCAGCGGGTGGCGGGAGCGCTGGCCGCTGCCTACGGCGCCGGCGCGGTGGCGTTCGTGCTGTACGGGCGGGCGAGACTGCGCGAGGCCCGCGCCGCGTCCCAGGAGGCGCTGGCCTGTTCGCTGGACGCGGTGGAGCAGGTGGCGAACGAACTGAGCGGGTGACGCGCACGCCGCAAGCCGCCGTACGGTCACGCCGGTTGACCGCGCGCTGCGGCTTGCGGCTTCCCGCGCATCCCACCGAGGCGGCACGAGTGCGAAAGCAGGGGGCGATGTTCGAAGGTTTCGAATCCCGGCGGGTTCATGTGCGGGACGCGTCCGTCTTCGTACGCCACGGCGGTCAGGGTCCTCCCGTGCTGCTGCTGCACGGCCACCCGAGGACCTCCGCCACTTGGCACCGGGTCGCCCCCCGCCTGGTGGCGCAGGGCTTCACCGTGGTCTGTCCCGACCTGCGGGGGTACGGCCGCTCCCGTGGTCCGGCGCCCACCGCGGACCACCGCGCACACTCCAAACGCGCGGTCGCCGGCGACATGCTGGCCGTGATGCGCTCCCTCGGGCACTCCCGGTTCCTGCTCGCCGGACATGACCGAGGGGGCGCGGTCGCCCTGCGTCTCGCCCTGGACCATCCCGACGCGGTGTCCCGGGTGGCGCTGATCGACTGCCTGCCCATCAGCGAGCACCTGTCGCGCATCACCGACACGTTCGCCACCCAGTGGTGGCACTGGTTCTTCTTCGCCCAGCCGGACATTCCCGAACGGGTCATCAACGCCGACCCGGACAGCTGGTACCGGGGCGATCCCCGCAGCATGGGCCGGGAGAACTACGACGAGTGGCGCGAGGCCACCAGGACCCCCGACGTGGTGCGCGCGATGCTGGAGGACTACCGGGCCGGTCTGACGGTCGACAAGGGGCACGAGGAGGCCGACCGCGCCGCCGGCGTGCGCATCCGGTGTCCCGCGCTGGTCCTCTGGTCGCTGCGGGACGACCTCGAGGACCTCTACGGCGACCCGCTGAAGATCTGGCGGCACTGGGCGCCCGACGTGCGCGGCCACGGCATCGACTCGGGGCACCACGTCGCCGAGGAGGCCCCGGAGGCGTTGGCCGCCTCCCTGGGCGACTTCTTCCTCGGCTGACCTGCCGCGACGCCCTGCCGTCCCGCCGGGCGCTCACGCGCGTCCGACGGGCGTGCCCGCGGCTGGGCGGCCCCGGCCCGGCTCGACGGTGGTGGTAACGCGCACGAGGCAGGGGCGCCGGGGCACCGAGCCGAAGCCGAATCGTACGGGTGGGGCGACGGGAGCGAGCGGGCCGAGCCCGGCGCCCTCGAAGGTGGCCCCGGCCGTGGTCACCGGCAGCAGGTCCTGCGCGCCGTACCACTCGCGACGGCCGCCGCCGGCGCTCCCCCGGGTGCGCACCCCGGGCAACAGCCGCGCCGGGATGTCGACCAGGGCCGCCCAGGACGGGCGAGCGGCGAGCGGGCGGGGCACGGCACGCAGCAGAAGTCCGACGGGACCCCGGCGGCCGACGGTGAAGCGCAGGTCCAGGGGCCCGGCCTCGACGGTCCAGGACGCTCCCCGGACCTCCACCGTCACCGGGACAACGCGTACGGCGTCGAACCCGTAGGTGCCGGCGACGAACGCGGCGACGTGGCGGTCGGGTGCGAGGAGGAGACGTTCGCCGTCCGGCCGTTCGATCATCACGTCGCTGAAGGGGCCGAACGGCGACCGGGGCCAGTGTCCGAGCACCACGCGCGTCCCGGAGGCGGTGCCGATCCCGGCGATCCAGCCGTCGAACCGCAGCCGTGAACCCTTCTCATGACGCCTCACGGGGGCAGGGTCCCCCGCCCGGAACCCCCGCAACCACATGTGACCCGCACGGAGGTGACGCCCGGTGGGCAGAACCCTGCCGGCCGCCGTGGCCCGTCAGGCGGACTCGACGGCCGCCTTGATGCGATGGGCGAAGGCGTCCGCGTCCTTGCGGGCCGCCTTCACCGCCAGGCCCTCGAGGAGCTTCCCGAGGCCGTGGCCCTCCAGGGTGTTGAAGACGGTCAGGCGGGTCCTGCCCCCGGGGAGGGCGACGAGGTCGTACCCGCCCTCGGTCGCCGTGACGAGGTTCTTCGACAGCTCGGTCCAGCGGATCGTGCGGGGTGCCTGGAACTCGCTGATCCGGAACTCCCGTCTGGTGGTCATGCCGGCGTCCTTGACCACGCTCCGGTAGACGGTGCCCACCGAGGTGGGGCCGTCCGTCGTCTTCACGATCTCCCGCACACGCGGGCTGAATTCGGGGTCGTTCCGCCCGTCGGCGAGGAAGGCGAACACCTCCTCGACGGGGCGGTCGATCTCAGCGGTTCCTTCGAACTTCCCGGGCCATGTGCCTACCTCCGCGTCGGTGTCCGTACGGTGTGCCGCACATCGTCCCCCGGATCCGGCGCGCGCGGCGGCGATCACCACCAGTACGTGGGGTATTTCAGCGCCGTACGGCGGATCCGGGAGGCCGCGCACCCGGTCGCCACCAGGAGGACGGTGGCTCCCACCAGCAGGGGGACGAACCGGGCGGGCGCGGGGGTCTGGAGCACGATGACCACGGCGGTCGCGCAGGCGGGCGAGTGCGGGGTGCGCGCGGCGATCATCAGGGCCAGCGTGACACCGGCCGCCACGGCTGCGGCCCACGCGCTGCTGCCCGCCGCGGCCAGGACGCCGTACCCGACGGCGGCGCCGAGCAGGTGGCCGCCGACCACGCTGCGGGGCTGGGCGAGCGGCAGGGCGGGAGCGTTGTGGACCAGGGCCGCGCTGGCGGCCAGGGGCGGTATCAGGACCGGTTCGTGGATCACGGCGCCGATCGCGGCGAGTCCCAGCAGGACCGCCGTCGCGGCGCTGATGCTGTGGAAGGCGGCCGCGGG
>NZ_VBVX01000324.1 GCF_005981925.1 Streptomyces albidochromogenes | reverse complement strand
TCACCGGACCGCCGGGAGGGCGCTGCCGGGGACGGGCGGTTCACCGTTCGGCTGGTGAACTTCGAGGGACCGTTCGACCTGCTGCTCCAGCTCATCTCGAAGCACAAGCTCGACGTCACCGAGGTCGCCCTGTCCAAGGTCACCGACGAGTTCATGGCGCACATCCGCGCGATGGGACCCGACTGGGACCTCGACCAGACCACCGAGTTCCTCGTGGTGGCCGCCACGCTCCTCGACCTCAAGGCCGCGCGGCTGCTGCCCGCCGCCGAGGTGGAGGACGAGGCCGACCTCGCGCTGCTGGAGGCCCGCGACCTGCTCTTCGCCCGGCTGCTCCAGTACCGCGCGTACAAGCGCATCGCGGACATCTTCAGCGAGCGGTTCGACGCGGAGGGCCGCCGGTACCCGCGTACCGTCGGCCTGGAACCGCACCACGCAGCGCTGCTCCCCGAGGTCGTCATCAGCATCGGCCCGGACGGCTTCGCGAAGCTCGCCGTGAAGGCCATGCAGCCCCGGGCGGAGCCGCAGGTGTACGTCGACCACATCCACGCGCCACTGGTGTCCGTACGGGAACAGGCCGAGGTGGTCGTCGCGCGGCTTCGGGACCTGGGGGAGGCGACGTTCCAGGTGCTGACCGAGGACGCCGCCGACACCCTGACCGTGGTGGCCCGCTTCCTCGCGCTGCTGGAGCTCTACCGGGAGAAGGCCGTCGTCCTGGACCAGGAGGAGGCCCTCGGGGAGCTCATGGTGCGATGGACCGGCACGCAGACGGCGCAGCCCGTCGTGACGGACGAATTCGATCAAGTGGTGGAGGAGACATCGTGAGCGAGCCCGCGGCGGTCGCGGAACTCGGCCTCAAGCCCGCCCTGGAGGCGGTCCTCATGGTCGTCGACGAGCCCGCCACCGAGGAGCATCTCGCGAAGGTGCTCCAGCGGCCCCGCAGAGCCGTCGCGGACGCGTTGCGCGAGCTGGCCGACGAGTACGCCGTACAAGGGCGCGGATTCGAGCTCAGGCTGGTCGCCGGGGGGTGGCGCTTCTACACGCGCCCCGAGTACGCGGCGGCCGTCGAGAGCTTCGTCCTGGACGGGCAGCAGGCCCGGCTCACGCAGGCCGCCCTGGAGACCCTCGCGGTCGTCGCGTACCGCCAGCCGGTGAGCCGCTCCCGGGTCTCGGCCGTGCGGGGCGTGAACTGTGACGGTGTCATGCGGACCCTCCTCCAGCGCGGTCTGGTAGGGGAGGCGGGCACGGAACCCGAAACAGGTGCGATCCTGTACAGGACGACGAACTACTTTCTGGAGCGGATGGGCCTGCGGGGCCTGGACGAGCTCCCGGAGCTCGCGCCATTCCTCCCGGAGGCGGACGCGATCGAGGCTGAGACGCTAGAGGGTGTGCCGTCGTTCGATGCGGACGCCCCGTACGCCTCGGACACACACGCAGACGACAAGACGGAATTTTGATGCGAAGCAGCAGCGGCAGGAACAGCGGAAGCGGCAACGACCGGAACCAGCGGGGCGCGGGCAAGGGGCGCGACGACAAGCAGAAGCGCTCGGACCGCCCGGACCGCCCCCGCCCCGAGGAGCGCCGTTACGACGTCGGCCGTGACGCCCCCGGCGCCCGCGAGGGCGGCGGCGCGGGCCGCGGCGGCAGTGGTGCCGGCCGTGGTGGCAGTGGCGGTGCCGGCCGTGGTGGCGCGGGCGCCGGGCGCGGCGGCAGCGGTGCCGGTGCCGGCCGTGGTGGCGCGGGTGCCGGTCGCGGTGGCAGTGGCGCCGGCGGTTCCGCGGGCACCGGCAGCCGCGGCGCGTCCGCGCGCGGTGGCGCCAAGGGCGGCCCCAAGGCCCCGCAGGGCGGCTTCCGCACGCCCGGGCTGCGCCGCGGCCCGCAGAGCGCCCCGTCCCGTCCGCGCGAGCTCGACGCCAAGCTCGAGGAGCGCGTGCGCGAGCGCCACAGCAAGCCCCAGGTGAAGACACCCAAGACGTTCCCCGGAGCCGAGCAGGAGGGCGAGCGCCTGCAGAAGGTCCTCGCCCGCGCGGGCATGGGTTCGCGGCGTGCCTGCGAGGAGCTGATCGAGCAGGCCCGGGTCGAGGTCAACGGCGAGATCGTGACCGAGCAGGGCCGCCGGGTCGACGTCCACAAGGACGAGGTCAAGGTCGACGGCCTGACGGTCGCCACCCAGTCGCACCTGTTCTTCGCGCTCAACAAGCCGGCCGGCGTCGTCGCCACGATGGGCGACCCCGACGGCCGCCAGAACCTGAACGACTACGTCAACAACCGTGAGACGCGTCTCTTCCACGTGGGCCGGCTGGACACCGAGACCGAGGGCATCATCCTGCTCACCAACCACGGCGAGCTGGCCCACCGTCTGACCCACCCCAAGTACGGCGTGAAGAAGACCTACCTCGCCGCCATCCAGGGACCGCTCCCGCGCGACCTGGGCAAGCGGCTCAAGGACGGCATCGCGCTGGAGGACGGGTACGCCCGCGCCGACCACTTCCGCGTCGTCGAGAACACCGGCAAGAACTACCTGGTCGAGGTGACCCTCCACGAGGGCCGCAAGCACATCGTCCGCCGCATGCTGGCCGAGGCCGGCTTCCCCGTCGAGCGGCTCGTGCGGACCTCCTTCGGGCCGATCCCGCTGGGCGACCAGAAGTCCGGCTGGCTGCGCCGCCTGACCAACACCGAGGTCGGCATGCTGATGAAGGAAGTCGGCCTGTAACCGAGTTCCTCCCTCCGCCTTCGAGCCCCGGCGGGTTCCTGTACGTACAGGAACCCGCCGGGGCTCTTTCGCGCTTGTGGAACGGCCCCCCGCGCCTTTATAGTCATCCTGACCATAAAGGAGGCGGGCGTGAGTCTCGCGGACATACTCGGGCCGTTGCAGCAGCCGCTGGTGACCGTCCTGGACACACCGGTGAGCTGGACGGAGGTTCTCGGGTTCGGCAGTGGCGCGCTCTGCGTCTGGCTCGTCGCCCGGCAGCACCTCGCGAACTGGCCGATCGGCATCGCCAACAACCTTTTCTTCGTCCTCCTCTTCACCCAGGCGGGCCTGTACGCCGACGCCGGCCTGCAGGTCGTCTTCATCTCCCTCGCCGCCTACGGCTGGTGGACCTGGACCCACGGGGGTGGACCAGGCTCCCCGTCCCTCCCGGTACGGCGCACGAGCCGCACCGAGTGGACCTGGCTGCTGGCGGCGGGGGCGGTGGGGACCCTGACCCTCACCCTGCTCCTGGACCGCGCCACCGATTCGACCGTCCCCTTCTGGGACGCCCTGACGACCGCGCTGTCCCTCATGGCGACGTACGGGCAGTGCAGGAAGCGCCTCGAATCGTGGTGGCTGTGGATCGCGGCCGACGTCGTGTACGTCCCGCTGTACGCGTACAAGGAGCTGTACCTGACGTCCCTGCTGTACGTCGGTTTCATGGCCCTGTGCGTTCTCGGGCTGCTCAACTGGCGGCGCGGCGGCGCTTCCCTGGAACAGCCCGTCGCGCGGGCCGCCGTATGACCGCGTACAAGCACGGCCTCGTACTCGGGAAGTTCTATCCGCCGCACGCGGGACACCACCACCTCGTGCGCACCGCCCAGGAACGCTGCGAACGGCTCACCGTTCTCGTGTGCGCCTCGTCCGTCGAGTCCGTACCGCTCGCCGAACGGGTGGCGTGGATGCGGGCGGCGCACCCCGGCGCCGACGTGGTCGGCGCCGTGGACGACATCCCGGTCGATATCACCGACCCCGCCGTCTGGGACGCGCACATGGCGGTGTTCCTGGAAGCCGTGCCCGAGGCCGTCGACGCCGTCTTCACCTCGGAGACGTACGGCGAGGAGCTCGCCCGGCGCTTCGGCGCGGAGGCGGTGTGCGTCGACCCGGACCGCACGGCCTTCCCGGTCTCGGGAACGGCCGTCCGCGCGGACCCCGTCGGCCACTGGCACTTCCTGGAAGCGCCGGTACGGGCCGCTCTCGCCCGGCGCGTCGTCGTCCTGGGGGCCGAGTCGACCGGGACGACGACCATGGCGCGCGCGCTCACCGCGCACTACCGGGCCCGCGGCGGCGTATGGGAACGGACGCGGTGCGTTCCCGAGTACGGCAGGGAGTACAGCGAACGGAAGCTCGCCGCGCTGCGCGCGCAGCGGCCCGGCGCCGACTGGCCGGACGTCGTCTTCGACACGGAGGAGTTCCCGCTGATCGCGCGACGGCAGTGCGAAAGGGAGGACGCGGCGGCCGGGGCGGGCTCTCCCGTGCTGTTCTGCGACACGGACGCCTTCGCCACCACGGTGTGGCACGAGCGCTACCTCGGCGCCCCCAGCCCCGAAGTCGCCCGCGTCGCCGCACGGGGCGGGCAGCACCTGTGGCTGCTCACCGACCACACGGACGTGCCCTTCGAGGACGACGGCCTGCGCGACGGCGAACACCTGCGGCCCTGGATGACGGGACGCTTCCGCGAGGAACTCCTCCGCACGGGGCGCGGGTTCGTCACCCTGCGCGGACCGCACGAGGAACGGCTCGCGACCGCCGTCACCGCCGTGGACGCGCTGCTCGCCGAGGGCTGGGGCTTCACCGACCCGCTGCCGGAGAAGCGATGAACGGCAGCGACGGGGCGCCGTACGACCCGCACGCCTTCGAGCCGTTCGCCGTGACCGTCGACCTCGCCGTCTTCACCGTCCGCGAGGGCGGGCTGCACGTCCTGCTGATTCGGCGCGGCCAGGACCCGTACGCCGGGGCGTGGGCCCTCCCGGGCGGCTTCATACTGCCCCGTGAGTGCGCCGAGGACGCCGCCCGCCGCGAACTGGCCGAGGAGACCGGGCTGTCGCGGGAGTCCGCCGCCGCCCTCCATCTGGAGCAGCTGCGCACGTACAGCGATCCCGACCGCGACCCGCGGATGCGCGTCGTCTCCGTCGCGTACACCGCCCTCGTGCCGGGGCTGCCGGAGCCGCGCGGCGGCGGCGACGCGGCGCACGCGCAGTGGACGGCCGTCGGGGCCCTGCCGGAGCTCGCCTTCGACCACGCGCGGATCATCGCGGACGCGCGGGAGCGCGTCCGCGCCAAGCTCGAGTACACCTGCCTGGCCACCGCCTTCTGCCCGCCCGAGTTCACCCTGGGCGAGCTGCAGCAGGTCTACGAGACGGTCTGGGGCGTCGAGCTGGACCGGCCCAACTTCCGGCGAAAGGTGCTCGCCTCACCCGGCTTCGTGGAGCCGGTGGACGGCCCGCCCCGGCGTACCGGAGGACGCGGCAAACCCGCCGCGCTCCACCGGGCGGGGACCGCCACCACCCTGCATCCGGCGCTTCTGCGCCCCGAACGACGATCCGAAGGAGAACGGTCCGAATGAAGCAGGCAGCCACCGGGGCCCTCCTCGGGCTCGCGCTGGGGGACGCCCTCGGCTTCCCCACCGAGTTCAACGACGTGCCCGCGATCCTCGCGAAGTGCGGGCCGTGGCGGGAGATGGATCTGCCGTCGCCCGCGATCGTCACGGACGACACCCAGATGACGCTAGCGCTGGGACGCGGGATACGGACCGCGATGGACCGGGGAGAGCTCGGGCCGCTGCGGCTCACGCGTCCCGTACGCGAGGAGTTCGTCGACTGGTACCACTCGCCCGAGAACAACCGGGCACCCGGCAACACCTGTCTCGTCGCCTGCCGGCTGCTCGACAGCGACCGGCCGTGGCAGCAGGCCAGCAGGCTCGGCTCCAAGGGGTGCGGGGCCAACATGCGGGTCGCGCCGGTCGGGCTCGTACCCGGCCTGAGCGACGAGCAGCGCGCCGGGGCCGCGCAGTTGCAGTCGGCGCTCACACACGGCCACCCGACGGCGCTGGCGGCGAGCGACCTGACGGCGCACGCGGTGCGGCTGCTCGCGCAGGGAGCGGAGCCCACCGGCCTGGTCGGGCTGCTGCGTTCGTACGCGTACGAGAACCGCACCCGGTACCACGAGCGCTGGCTCGGCGACCTGTGGACGCACGCCCACGACGCGTCGCCCGAGGACTTCATGGCGCGCGGCTGGGACGAATGCCTCGCCGTGCTGGAACGGCTCGCGGCGGCCCTGCGCACACCGTCGCCGGAGACGGACCCGTGCCTGGCGACGGGCGACGGCTGGGTCGCGGAGGAGGCACTCGCGACCGGTCTGCTGTGCTTCCTCCTCTTCCCCGAGGAGCCGCTCACCGCCCTGCGCCGGGCCGCGTGCACCAAGGGCGACTCCGACTCGATCGCCTGCCTCGCGGGCGCGTTCGCGGGAGCCCACCTGGGCGCGGCCGCCTGGCCGGCCGAGTGGACCGGGCGCATCGAGTACCGGAGCGAACTGCTGGCCCTCGGCGCGCTCTGGGACGCGCGAGCGGTCAACGCGGCGTCGTGACCGCGCCCGCCGCCGTCTCAGCGGGCCGACGCGCGGCGGGTACGCAGCAGGAAGTCCTCCACCCGGGCGCGGTCCGGCTCCGGCGGGAGGGGGGTCCTCGGCGCCGCCGCGTCGGCCTCCGCGGTGAGGGCCTCCATCCGGCGTTCGACCTCCCGCCACGGCACCTCCCCGCGCTTGACCGCCAGCAGCCGCTCGCGGTCCGCGCCGACGTCGATCACCAGCTCGCCCGTGCGCAGCAGATCGCGGCAGGAGGCGAGCAGGCGCAGCAGGTGCATGGCGTGCTTCCAGCGCGGGGCGCCGTGCTGCCGCACGTCCGCCTCCAGCTTCCTGCGCTGACCGCTCGCGTACCGGGCGAACGTCAGGTGGGCACGGCGGGAGAGGAACGCCTCGCGCAGGTCGAGCAGCTCGCGGCCGGTGGCGTCGGCGTGCTCGACCAGGGGGGAGTGCAGGCACTCCAGGATGTTGGGGTTGGCCACGAGGGCCAGGTGGCAGAACCGTTCCACCTCCCAGGAGAACCGCTCCTCCTCCGGGCCCTCGACATGCGTCGGCGGCTTCTCGAAGCGCCAGAACAGCGGCGTCGGCGCGACGAAGACGCCGCGCCGGTCGGTGTCGCTGCCCTCCGTGGCCAGGCCGAAGGCGCGGGAGCCCATCACGCAGGAGTACACCGTGTGGCGGCGTACGAGGTCTGTCTCTT
>NZ_VBVX01000323.1 GCF_005981925.1 Streptomyces albidochromogenes | reverse complement strand
TGTTCTCAGCGTCCTCGCTGTGTTCGCCTGGACTGCCACAAGGGCAGCCAGGACTTTTCAAAGGAACCACCAACCCACCGAAGTGGGCCGGGGTATCAACATATCTGGCGTTGACTTTTGGCACGCTGTTGAGTTCTCAAGGAACGGACGCTTCCTTTGTACTCACCCTCTCGGGCTTTCCTCCGGGCTTTCGTTCGGCATTTCGTGTTTCCGACTCTATCAGACGCTTTCGTGTCCGACTTCCTCGGTGCTTTCCAGTTCTTCGCTTTCGCGTTTCCCTTTCCGGCGGTTCCGACTCTATCAGATCCTTTCGGGCCTGACTCCCAGTCAGCGGGCTTTGTCTTTGCGGCTGTTGGGCCGTTCCGACGTCTCAAACCCTAGCGGATTTCCCGGGCGGCTCATAATCGAGCCTGTCGAATGAATTCCGGCATGCCGGAATTCATCCCGAGTGGGAGATCGTGCAGAGTTTGGGTGTGCCGCGTTCGCGGCGAGTGGTTGGCGCAGAACCGTTCCGGCTCCGTCACAACTCGAAGAACCTTACGGATCGACGGGGGCGGTGTCAACCCCTCCCGTTCCCCCGTCAGTCGAGGTCCGTGAGGCGGCCGCCGGCATCCGGCTGGGCGTCCTCGACCCGGCGCAGCAGCCGGGTCAGCATGTCGCCGAGCGAGCCGCGTTCGTCGGCGGAGAGGTCCTGGAGCAGGTCCTCCTCGAAGCTCGACGCCATCCGCATCGCTTCGAGCCACTTGGCCCGGCCCTCGTCCGTGAGCTCGACGATCACGCGCACGCGGTTGCTCTCGTCGCGGTCCCTGGTGACCAGGCCGTCCGCCGCCATCCGGTCGATGCGGTGCGTCATGGCGGCCGGGGTGAGGCCGAGTCGCTTGGCCAGCTCGCCGGGGCCCAGCCGGTAGGGGGCCCCGGAGACCACGAGGGTCTTCAGTACTTCCCACTCCGTGTTGCTGATGCCGAGTGCGGCGACCTGGCGGCCGTACGCGACGTTCATGCGGCGGTTGAGGCGGCCCAGGGCCGAGACGACCTTCTCCACCTGCGGGTCCAGGTCGCCGTACTCGCGCTGGTAGGCGGCGATCTGTTCGTCGAGGCTCGGCTCCTGGGGGCCGTGCGGCTCTGGGGTCTCAGGCATGCCGCGCAGTATGACACGTACTCGTTGGCCTTTAAGTCCTTCGATGTGTACTGTTGAGGTTCTAACTTTAGTGTTGAAGTCTTCAGGCTTCAGCTCTTCTCGTCGAAACCTTGAGGCAGGTGAGTGTGACCAGGGCAATGGGCGCCGCGATGCGCCGGATCCAGATGGGGAACGCGCTGAGTGCGTTCGGTATCGGGTTCACCGTTCCGTATCTGTATGTGTATGTCGCCCAGGTGCGGGATCTGGGCGCGAGTACAGCAGGTGTGGTGCTCGCCGTCTTTGCTGTGGCCGCACTTCTCGTCCTGCCGTTCACCGGGCGTGTCATCGACCGGCGCGGCCCGGTCCCGGTGGTGGTCGCCGCCGCCGTCATCGCTTCCGCCGGCGCTCTGTGCATGGGGCTCGCCGCCGACGTGCCGATGGTTCTGCTGTCCGCCGCGCTGCTCGGCGCCGGTACGGCGGTGGTGCAGCCGGCGCTCGCCACCATGATCGTGTGGTGCTCCACGCCCGCCACCCGTACGCGGGCCTTCGCGATGCAGTTCTTCCTGGCGAACCTCGGACTCGGCATCGGCGGCCTGATCGGCGGCCAGCTGGTCGACGAGAGCCGGCCCGACAGCTTCCTGCTGCTCTTCGCCATCGAGGCGGTCATGTTCCTGGTGCTCGCCGGGATCGGCGCGAGCGTCCGGCTGCCGCGCGCGGCCGTCATCTCCGGCGCCATGCCGCAGGACGACGCCGCCCCCAAGGGCGGCCTGCGGGCGCTGCTGAAGCACCGCGCGATGGTGCAGCTGTGCGGGCTCGGGTTCGTCCTCTTCTTCGCCTGCTACGGGCAGTTCGAGTCGGGTCTCGCCGCGTACGGCACCGAGGCGGCCGGGATTCAGCCGTCGACGCTGGGCATCGCCCTGGCGGCGAACACGGCGGTCATCGTGCTCGCGCAGTTCGTGGTGCTGCGCCTGGTCGAGCGGCACCGGCGCTCGCGCGTCATCGCGCTGGTCGGTCTGATCTGGACCGTCGCGTGGATCGTGGCGGGGTACGCCGGTCTCGGGCACGGCAGCCAGACGATGGCCACGGCCGCGTTCGTCTCGACGTACGCGCTCTTCGGGCTGGGCGAGGCGATGCTGTCGCCGACGGTGGCGCCGCTGGTCGCGGATCTGGCGCCGGAGTCGATGATCGGCCAGTACAACTCGGCGTTCGCCCTGGTCAAGCAGCTCGCGCTGGCCGTCGGGCCGGCGGTGGGCGGGCCGATGGGCGCGTCGCTGCACGCGCCGTACATCCTCACCTTCGTCGTCTTCTCGCTGGGCATCAGCGTGCTGGCGCTGCGGCTCGGCAAGCAGCTGACCCCGGCGCAGGACAGGCCGCTGCCCGCCAGGTCGCGGGTCGTCGCCTCGGGTGCGCCGGCGAAGGACCTGGCTCCGGCGGGCTAGGGCGCCGTACCCCTGCGGTCAGCTGTCCGGCAGGGCGAACTCGCACCAGACCGCCTTGCCGCCGCCGGGCGTGCGGCGGCTGCCCCAGGACGAGGCGATGGTCGCGACGATCGAGATGCCGCGTCCCGCCTCGTCCGCCGGTTCGGCGCGGCGGCGGCGCGGCAGGTGGTCGTCGCCGTCCGTCACCTCGATGATCAGGCGGCGGTCGGTGCGACGCAGGCGCAGGCGCATCGGGGGCGTGCCGTGCTGGAGGGAGTTGGCGACGAGCTCGCTGGCCGCCAGCACACCCAGGTCGCACAGCTCGACCGGGAAGCGCCAGGAGGCCAGTACCCCCGTCGCGAAGGCGCGGGCGCGGGGGGCCGCCTCGATGCCGCCCAGCAGCTCCAGCGCGGCGTTGTGGAAGAGCTCCGCGTCGGGTCCGGTGCGGGTGGGGTGCTGGAGGACCAGCACGGCCACGTCGTCGTCGTGGTCGGCCGTGACGCCCAGCGCGCGGATCAGCCGGTCGCAGACGACCTGGGGTGTGCCGGTGGCGCCGGACAGCGCGCGCTCCAGCGCCGCCACGCCCTCGTCGATGTCCTCGCGGCGGCGCTCGACGAGACCGTCGGTGTAGAGGACGGCCGTCGAGCCCGGCGGGAGGGCGATGGTGCCGGAGGTGTGCATCCAGCCGCCGGTGCCGAGCGGGGGTCCCGTGTGGTCCTCGGCGCGGCGGACGGTGCCGTCCTCGTCGCGGACGAGGATCGGGAGGTGGCCCGCCGACGCGTAGACGAGGCGGCCCTCGTTGGGGTCGTGGACGGCGTACGCGCAGGTGGCGATCTGGCTGGCGTCGATCTCGGCGGCGAGGCCGTCGAGCAGTTGGAGGACCTCGTGGGGCGGGAGGTCGAGGCGGGCGTACGCGCGGACCGCCGTGCGGAGCTGGCCCATCACGGCGGCGGCGCGCACCCCCCGGCCCATGACGTCGCCGATGACCAGGGCCGTCCGGCCGGCGCCGAGCGTGATGACGTCGTACCAGTCGCCGCCGACCGCCGCGTCGGTACCGCCGGGCTGGTAGGTGGCGGCGATGCGCAGGTCGTCGGGCTGCTCCAACTCCTGGGGCAGCAGGGAGCGCTGGAGGGTCACGGCCGTCTCGCGCAGGCGGCGCTCGCTGGCGCGCAGCCGCTCGGCGGCCTCGGCGTGGTCGGTGACGTCGGACGCGAAGACGAGCACGCCGCTCTCCCCGCCGCCGGCGGTGCCGGCCGGGAGCTCGATCGGCGTGCAGGTGATGGTGTACGAGCCGCCCTTGGGGACCTTGCGGGACTTGACCGTACGGGGCGTGCCGCTGCGCAGGACCTGGTCCAGGAGCGGGAGCAGGCCGAGCTCCTCCAGCTCGGGGAGCGCGACGGCGGCGGGGTCTCCGGGCTCGCGGGGGCCGAAGGCTGCGGCGTAGGCGTCGTTGACGTACGCGACGCGGTGGTCGGGGCCGTACACCAGGGCGACGAGGGCGGGGAGGCGGCCGAGGATCTCGCATACGGAGAGGTCGGTCAGGGGGTGCGCCGCGGGCGAGGAGGGCAGGGCGTCGTCGCCGGGCGCGTCCTGGGCGTCGGGCCCCTGCTCGGACGGCCGGCCGTACTCGACGCGGGCCGCCGGGACGGAGCCGCGGTCGCTCCGCGCTGCGGCGCGGCGCTGCGTTCCGGGGAGACGGGCGCTCCAGCGCGTGAAGTTCACTGACTTTCAAGCCTCATGGTGTCGCGTTGCGTTGTGTGCGTGACTGACGCTGTGGTCGCTGCGTTCGTTGTGGTCGCTGCGCTTGCTGTGGGGGGAGGAACTGCTGTGCCGTTACAGCGGGTGACTCTGAGCGGGCGTGAGCCAGCCTATGGTCACACGTCCAGTGTGACCGACCGCACTGACAGTCGTCACTTGGTCTTGGGCGGCTCGCCGCCCGCGGCCAGTTCGAACTCGGCGCGCGGGTGCTCCAGGGAGCCGAGGGAGACGATCTCGCGCTTGAAGAGCCCGGCGAGGGTCCATTCGGCGAGGACGCGGGCCTTCCGGTTGAAGGTCGGCACCCGGCTGAGGTGGTACGTGCGGTGCATCAGCCAGGCCGGATAGCCCTTGAGCTTGCGGCCGTAGACGTGCGCGACGCCCTTGTGGAGGCCGAGCGAGGCGACCGAACCGGCGTACTTGTGCTCGTAGTTCTTCAGCGGTTCGCCGCGCAGGGAGGCCACGACGTTCTCGGCGAGGACCTTGGCCTGCCGTACGGCGTGCTGCGCGTTGGGCGCGCACTCCTGGCCCTTCTGGGCCGCGCTGAGGTCGGGTACGGCGGCGGCGTCGCCCGCGGTCCAGGCGTGTTCGGCCCCTTCGACAGTGAGCCGGGCGGTGGCGGCGAGGCGGCCGCGTCCGTTCAGCGGCAGGTCGCTGGCGGCCAGGACGGGGTGCGGCTTGACGCCCGCGGTCCACACGACGGTGCGGGTGGGGAAGCGCGAGCCGTCGCTGAGGACGGCGACGCGGTCGGCGCAGGAGTCGAGGCGGGTGTCGAGGCGTACGTCGATGTTGCGCCTGCGCAGTTCACGGATCGCGTACTTGCCCATCTCCTCGCCGACCTCCGGCAGGATGCGGCCGGTCGCCTCGACGAGGATCCACTTCATGTCCTCGGGCTTGACGTTGTGGTAGTAGCGGGCGGCGTAGCGGGCCATGTCCTCCAGCTCGCCGAGCGCCTCCACTCCGGCGTATCCGCCGCCGACGAAGACGAAGGTGAGCGCGGCGTCGCGGACAGCGGGGTCGCGGGTGGCGGAGGCGATGTCCATCTGCTCGATGACGTGGTTGCGCAGGCCGATGGCCTCTTCGACGGTCTTGAAGCCGATGCCGTAGTCGGCCAGGCCGGGGACCGGAAGGGTGCGCGAGACGGAGCCGGGCGCGAGGACGAGTTCGTCGTACGTGATCTCGACGGCGCCGGTGCCCTCCTCCTCGGTGGCGAGGGTCGTGACGGTCGCCGTGCGCTTGGCGTGGTCGATGGACTTGGCCTCGCCGATGACGATCTTGCACTTGTCCAGGACCCGGCGGAGCGGCACCACGACGTGACGCGGGGAGATGGAGCCGGCCGCCGCTTCGGGCAGGAACGGCTGATAGGTCATATAGGGATCAGGCGTCACCACAATGACCTCGGCCTCGCCGCTTCTCAGCTTCCGCTGGAGGTGCAGCGCGGTGTACATCCCGACGTAGCCGCCGCCGACAACGAGAATGCGCGCAGGTTCTGTCACTGTCCCATGACGCAACGGCGGCGGGAGTTTGTCCACAGGCCCGGCAGATTGTGTGACCGGAGGCCAGGCGTGCCGCACGCCGCTGGAATGACCGTTCGATCGGGAAGGGGTGCAGGTCAGCGGGTGAGCCGGGGGTACGGACAGTGGCCGAATCAGGAAGTTTTTGGGCGATACTCCGATCGGGCGGGCGCTCCGTGCGGAACTACCCCCTTCTGTATCTACGCGCGCTCAACTATGTTCGTATCTCGTCGGGGCGGCCAGGTACGCGGTCCCGGCCGACTATCAGGGCGGGGAGTCTCCGGGGGGAGACATCATTACCGGGGGAACGCTGATGCACATTCAGGAATCTCATTGGCAGACGGCCGTCGCATCCGACGGCCACGGGCGTGCGGGGGCGGGATCTCGCTCCGCACCGCTGCGTGTGGACGCACAGCGCAATCTTGAGCATGTACTGCGAGCCGCTCGCGAGGTCTTCGGCGAGCTGGGCTACGGAGCGCCGATGGAGGACGTGGCGCGACGGGCCAGGGTCGGGGTCGGGACGGTGTACCGCCGCTTCCCGAGCAAGGACGTACTGGTGCGCCGCATAGCCGAGGAGGAGACCTCCCGGCTGACCGACCAGGCGCGTACGGCCCTCGGGCAGGAGGACGAGCCGTGGTCGGCGCTGTCCCGCTTCCTGCGTACCTCGGTGGCATCCGGCGCGGGCCGGCTGCTGCCGCCGCAGGTGCTGCGGGTGGGCGTGGACGGCGGCGAGGGCGACGGTGCGACCGACGCCGATGTCGTGGGCATCGCGGGGCCGACGGCCCGGGGCGAGGTGCGGGTGCCGCAGCAGCGGCAGGCCGTGGCCCCGGTGGGCGCGGGCTCCGCGGGGCCCGATCTGCGGCTGGTCGAGCAGCGGCCTCAGGCCGCCGGGACCGACGCCCTGGGCAGCGACGACGCGGGTGCGGCGGAGCTGCTGGAGGTCGTGGGGCGGCTGGTGGACCGGGCGCGTGCGGCCGGTGAGCTGCGGGGCGATGTCACGGTGGCCGACGTGCTGCTGGTGATAGCCACGGCGGCGCCTTCGCTGCCGGACGCCGCGCAGCAGGCGGCGGCCTCCGCCCGGCTGCTCGACATCCTGCTGGAGGGTCTGCGGTCCAGGCCCGCGTGAGCCCTGTACGGGACTCGGGCGGGGTGTGCCCCGCCGGCCCGCTTGTCCGCCGGGTGGCGGACGGGCGGGCCTTCCGCTGTCCGGGGGCGGTTCCCTGGGGCGGGCG
>NZ_VBVX01000322.1 GCF_005981925.1 Streptomyces albidochromogenes | reverse complement strand
GTGGGGCGGCTCGGTGCCGGGGCGTGTCGCCCGGGCGGGTTCGGCGGTCCGGCGGCCCCAGCAGCGGTCGCCGAGGAGCGCCATCGCCGAGGGCAGGATCAGCGCCCGCAGCACGATCGCGTCGAACAGGACCGCCACCGTGAGGCCCACGGCGATCTGCTTCATCTCGATGCGGTCGATGAACAGGAAGCTGATGAAGACGGACACCATGATGACCGCGGCGCTGGTGACGACACTCGCGGAGCCGGTGATGCCGTCCACCACGGCCTCGCGGGTCGCCGCGCCGCGCCGCACCGCCTCCTTGATCCGGCTGACCACGAAGATCTGGTAGTCGGTGGAGAGCCCCACCAGGATGGCGAAGACCAGCAACGGGGTGCGGGAGCCGACGAACCCGGTGGATTCGAAGCCGAGGAGCCCCTCGGCCCAGGTGCCCTGGAAGACCAGGGTCAGTACGCCCCAGGAGACCATCACCGCCGCGAGGTTGAGCAACACGCTGAGCACGGCCATGACGACGGAGCGGAACGCGGCGTACATGATCGCCAGGGTCGCCAGCGAGACGAAGAGGATCACCCAGGGGAGCCGCTGCTCCTGGTGCGCGGCGTAGTCCGCGCCGTAGGCGATCTCGCCGCTGACGGCGGTCTCGGTTCCGGGCACCCTGCCGACGGTCGCCGGTATCAGCTCGTCACGCAGCAGCGCCAGGGAGCGGGCCGCCGCTTCGGCGTTCTCGCCGTACGGCACGGGCAGGGCGAGGATCGCCGCACGGCCGTCGGCGGAGGTGCGCGGTCGCGCGGCGCCGGCGTCCTGGGCGAAGAGCGCGTCGCCCCTGGTCCGGTCGGCGAGGCGGCGCAGGGCGGCCCGCGCCTGGCCGGCGTGGGCGGCGTCCGACCGTACGAGCACGAGGTGCGCGATCCCCTCGGCCGGGTAGGCGGCCGTCAGCCGGTCGTACGCCGCCATCGCGGCCACGCTGTCGGGGAACGTGTCCTTGCCCTCGGTGCCGAGCTTCATGCCGAGCGTGGGCAGGGCGAGAGCCGCCGTGGCGGTGAGTCCGGCCAGCAGGGTCACCAGCGGCCTGCGCATGACCGGCCGCAGCAGCGCGGACCACACGCGGCTGTGCTCGGGGCCGGCCGGGCGGCCCGTGGCGGCGCGGCGGCGTCCCCTGCGGCCGTCGGTGCGGTCCCCCAGCTTGGCGAGCAGCGCGGGCAGTACGGTCAGCGAGCCGGCCACCGCGACGAGGGTGACCAGGATGGCGCCGGTGGCGATCGACGAGAAGATCACGTCGTCCATCAGGTACAGGCCGCCGAGCGCGAGGGCGACCGCGAGGCCCGAGTCGACGACGGCGCGTCCGGAGGTGGCCGCGGCGAGTTCGACGGCGGCGGCGTGGCTGATCGTGCCGCCCGTGCGCTCGCGTTCCTCCCGGGCCCGCTTGAGGTAGAAGAGCGAGTAGTCGACGCCGACCGCCATGCCCAGCATGAAGATGACGCTCAGCGCGGCGCCGCCCGCGTCGGGGGTGATCCAGGAGGCGAGGCCGTAGAGGCCCACCGCTCCCGCGAAGGCGAAGAGCGCCAGCAGGACCGGGATGCCGGCGGCGAGGACGGCCCCGAAAACGAAGAACAGGATGACGAAGGTGACCGGCAGGCTGATCGCCTCGGTGCGCTGGAGGTCCTTGCCCTGCTGGTCGTTGACCCCGTTGGAGATGGACGCGTTGCCGGTCTGCTCGATCCGCAGGTCCCGGTGGTCCTGGCGCACCGCCTCGGTCTGCGCGAGCAGCGCGTCGACGTCCTCCTTGGCGGTCTCCTTGTCCCCGCGCAGGGTGACGGCGACCATCACCGCGGAGCCGTCCGCGGCGGCCTTCGGCGGGGCCGACGACACGACGGCGGGCAGTTTCCCCATCCGCTGCCGTACGTCGTGGGCGGCGTCCCGGGCGGCCGCGGTGTCGAGCTTCCCGCGCTGAGCCGTGATCAGCACCCGCTCGACGGGCGGCGGGGTGAGCCCGCCGTCGGCGGCGATGGACTCGGCGCGGCCGGCCTCGCCGATCCAGAAGTCGGAGAACTGCCCCTTGTTCATGCCCGCCGCGCTGCCCGCGCCCACGCACAGGGCGAGGAACAGCACCCACCCGACTATGGCTCGCCATGGATGTGTCGCACACCAACGCGCGATTCCCACCGTGATCGGCTGACTGCTGCCGGCCATCGTGTTTCCCTCCCGAGGACGCTTTCCGCTTGTCGATCAGCGTCCCGGTCCGGGTCCCTCGCGGTCACTGGTACCAGCGGGCACAACTCCCCTGCGGATAACCCCACCCCGGCCCCGGCGGGCGGCGTCGGGCCGACGCGCGAAGGACCGGCGGCGCCCCGGAGGCCCGTCAGCGCGCGGGCTCAGGAGGTGCGGGAGGGTCAGCGGGCGGAGAGCCGGAAGCTCATCCGTCCGAAGCTCACCTGGTCCCCGTCCCGCACCAGGACGGCCCCCGTGACCCGCCGCCCGTTCACCGACGTGCCGTTGGTCGAGCCGAGGTCGCGCAGGATCCACCCGCCGCCCCGCGCGGACAGTTCGGCGTGCACGCGCGAGACCGTCTCGTGGCTGAGCCGCAGTCCGTTCGCGGGATCGCGCCCGATCCTCAGCGGGTACGGGCCCGGCTCGGGGAAGAGCAGCTTCGGCAGCCGCTCCGTCTGCCACGCCCTACGCAGCCGTACGGAGAACGCCGAAGCCCGCCGCACCGCGCCGAACAGGCCGCGCGCCCAGCTGCTCTCGGTCTCCAGGTCGCAGGTGAGCAGGTCCAGTTCGTCGGACCGGCGGGCGACGAGGGCGAGCTCCATCCGGCGTACGAAGGTGTCGTGCGACAGCTTCCCCTGGGCGGCGCCCTCCCTGAGCACTCCGAGCACACGGTCGCGCTCGGCGTCGGACAGCCGGGCGGGATACGTGTGGAACTCGAAGGACGACGTCACAGAGCCGATTGTCGGGCCGACCGGGCTCGGGTGTCCAGAAGAACGGTTCATCCCGTACGACCTGACCTGCGCAGACCTACCACAGGCCCGTTCGGGTCACCGTTGTTACTGTCTGCGGACACACACGTCACGGGGGGACGGCTTGACCGCCATACCGCAGTACCAGGATCTGACCGTACGACCGCTCTCGGGACCGGAGGAGCTGGCGCTCTTCTGCCGGCTCTCGTACGTCCTCGACCACGAGCTGGAGGACGACCTCGCCACCGGCCGCCGCCGTCCCGAGTGGATGTGGGTGGCGCTGCGCGGCGACCGGGTGCTGGCCCGCCTCTCCTGGTGGACGTCACGCGCCGGCGAACCGCCGCAGGCTCTCGACTTCTTCGACCTGGACGACACGCTGGCACGGCCGGAGCGCGCCGCGATCGGCCTGCGCCTCCTGGAGACGGCGTCGGACGCTGTCCTCCCGGCCGGCACGCCCCGTCCCGAGTACGGCCGCTTCATCCCGCCGGACTGGCGCGACGACGCGGTGGCCCGCGACGTGGTCGAGGCCCGCACGGAGGTCCTGGAACGGACCGGCGCGCGGCTGCTCGTCGAGCGCCTGCGGCTCGAATGGCGCCCCGGCACCCCGGTGCCCGCGCCGACCGGCCGGCTGGCGTTCCGTCCGCCGCACGACGACGAGGAGGTGGTCTCGCTGATGACGCTCGTCCTTGAGGGCACGCTCGACGCGCACAGCCAGGCCGATCTCGCGACCGGGCTCACGCCGCGCGAGGCCGCCGAGCTCCAGTTCGAGGAGGAGTTCGCGGCCTACTCCTCACCGCGCGGGTGGTGGCGGGTCGCGGCACTGCCGGACGGCGGCGAGCCGGTCGGATTCGTCATCCCCGCGCGCAACAACTACCACCACACCATCGCGTACATCGGCGTGGTGCCCGCCCACCGCGGCCACGGGCACATCGACGACATCCTCGCCGAGGGCACCCGCGTCCTCGCCGCCCAGGACGTGCCCCGCATCCGCGCGGCGACGGACCTCGCCAACGTCCCGATGGCCAGGTCCTTCGCGCGCGCCGGGTACGTCAACTTCGAACGCGCGGTCAATATGACGTGGAGCTGACGAATTACCGGCGGATCATGTCCGCCTGACGCACCATGGGTGGCGGCATCGTCGACGAGAGGGGCCGCCAGTGCTGTTCGAGGTGTGGGCACCGAAGGCCGGTCAGGCAGAGCTCCGGCTGGACGGCACAACGCACGCCATGGAACGCGATCCGGCGCGGGACGGGTGGTGGACGGCGGACGCCGAGGCGGGCGAGGGGGCGCGGTACGGCTTCTCGCTGGACGGCGGACCCGTCCTGCCCGACCCGCGCTCGCGCCGCCAGCCGGACGGCCCGGACGGCCCGAGTGCCGTCGTGGACCACAACGTCCATGAGTGGCGGACGCCTTGGACCGGCGGCGTCCCGCTGGCGGGCGCGGTCCTCTACGAGCTGCACATCGGCACGTACACCCCCGAGGGCACCTTCGACGCCGCCGCCGCCCGGCTCGGCCATCTGGCGGAGCTGGGCGTCACGCATGTCGAGGTGATGCCCGTCTGCCCGTTCCCGGGAACGCACGGCTGGGGGTACGAGGGGGTGTCGCTGTGGGCCGTGCACGAACCGTACGGCGGCCCGGAAGGTCTCAAGCGCTTCGTCGACGCGGCGCACGCCCTCGGGCTCGGTGTCGTGCTCGACGTCGTCCACAACCACCTCGGCCCCTCCGGCAACTACCTGCCGATGTTCGGCCCCTACTTCACCGACACGCACCACACGCCGTGGGGTTCGGCCGTCAACCTTGACGCGCCGGGGTCCGACGAGGTGCGCGCGTACCTGCTCGGCAGCGCGCTCGCCTGGCTGCGCGACTACCGCGTCGACGGACTGCGGCTCGACGCGGTCCACGCCCTCGCCGACACCCGCGCGCTGACGTTCCTGGAGGAGCTGTCGGCGGCCGTCGACACGCTCTCCGGCGAGCTGGGCAGGGCGCTCTTCCTGATCGCGGAGTCCGACCAGGGGGACCCGCGCACGACCGCTCCGCGCGAGTCGTGGGGGCTGGGTCTGCACGCGCAGTGGAACGACGATTTCCACCACGCCCTGCACACCGCCCTCACCGGCGAGTCCCAGGGGTACTACGCCGACTTCGCCCGCGCCCCGCTCGAAGCGCTCGCCAAGACGCTCACCCAGGTGTTCTTCCACGACGGCACGTTCTCGACGTTCCGGGGACGCGTCCACGGCCGTTCCGTGGACCGTACGAGAACCGCCGCGCACCGCTTCCTCGGTTACTCCCAGACGCACGACCAGGTCGGCAACAGAGCCCTCGGGGACCGGCTCTCCGCCACCCTCTCCCCCGGCCTGCTCGCGTGCGCCGCCACGCTCGTCCTCACCGGCCCGTACGTCCCCATGCTGTTCATGGGCGAGGAGTGGGCGGCCCGCACCCCCTGGCAGTTCTTCACCGACCACACCGATCCGGAGCTCGCCCGGGCCGTACGCGAGGGCAGGCGGCGGGAGTTCGCGGCGCACGGATGGGCGGCGGAGGACATCCCGGACCCGCAGGACCCGCGCACGAGGGAGGCTTCCTGCCTGGACTGGTCCGAGCCGGGGAGTGAGCCGCACGCGCGCGTGCTGGCCTGGTACCGGGAACTGATCGCCCTGCGCCGCGAGCGGCCCGACCTCGCCGATCCGGACCTCGCGGCGGTCAAGGTCGCCTACGACGAGGGCGCGCGCTGGCTGGCGTACCGGCGCGGTGACATCCGGGTCGCGGTGAACCTGTCGAAGGAACCCGTCACGATCGGCCTCGGCCGCAACGGCCTCAGCCGGGTCCTCGCGGCCTGGGAGCCGGTCGACGCGCCGGGCACCGACGGGCTGCTGCGCCTGCCGGCGGAGTCCGGCGTCGTACTCGGCCCGGCGGGCTGAACCACCGCGCCCCGGGGGCCGCCGGCTCCCGGGGCGCCGGCGACGGCGGTGCGGCGGTCAGTCGACGACGGCCAGTTCGCGGGGCGTCGTGTTGAGGCGCCGGCCGCCGTCCCCGGTGACGGTCACGATGTCCTCGATGCGCACGCCGAAGCGCCCCGGCAGGTAGATCCCCGGCTCGACGGAGAAGCACATGCCGGGCACGAGCGGCTGCCGCTCGCCCTCGATCATGTACGGCGGCTCGTGCGTGGTGACGCCGATGCCGTGCCCGGTGCGGTGGATGAAGTACTCGCCGTACCCGGCCTCGGTGATCACCGCGCGCGCCACCCGGTCCACTTCCTGGCAGGCGATCCCGGGCCGCACCGCCTCGAACGCCGCCTGCTGCGCCTCCCGGACGATGTCGTGGACGCGCTGCTCCTCGGTGGTCGGTTCGCCGACGTGGACGGTGCGGGAGGTGTCGGAGCCGTAGCCGTGCTTGAGGCCGCCGAAGTCGAGTACGACCATGTCGCCCCGCTCGATGACGCGCTCGCCCGCCTCGTGGTGCGGGTTGGCGCCGTTCGGGCCGCTGCCGACGACGGTGAAGTCGACCTGCTCGTGGCCGAACCGGGTGAGCAGGCGCGCGAGTTCCGCCGCCACCTCGCTCTCCCGCCGCCCGGAGAAGCGGACCTTGAGGATCTCCTCGTACGTGGCGTCCGCCGCCGCGCCCGCCGCCTCCAGGCGCGCCAGTTCGGCCGCGTCCTTCACGGCCCGGAGCATGGGCAGGGCCGATGTCAGCGACATGTACGACGTGCTCGGCAGGGTCTGCTGGAGGCCGAGCAGATGCAGCGCCCAGGTGTTGTCGCTGACCGCGAAGCGGCCGGCCACGTCGAGGAGCGGCGCGGTGACGGCGTACGGGTCCTTGCCGTCCGTCCAGTCCCGCAGCGTCAGCGCCGGGGCGCCGGGGGCGTGCTCGGCGTCCGGCGCCTCCAGGGTGGGCACGACGAGCACGGGCTCCTGGTCGGCGGAGAGCACGAGCAGGGTGAGGCGTTCGGTGGCCGCCGGGGGCTGGTAGCCGGTGAGGTGGACCAGGTCGGGGCCCGGAGCGACGAGTACGCCGTCCAGACCGGCGTCGGCAGCGGCCCGAACGGCGCCAACCCGCACCACGAGGCGGGCGAGCGCGTCATCGAGCGGGGCG
>NZ_VBVX01000321.1 GCF_005981925.1 Streptomyces albidochromogenes | reverse complement strand
GGGCTACGGGCTGGGGCTGCAGATCGTGCAGGCCGGGCAGCGCACGCTGGTGGGGCACTCGGGTTCGTTGCCGGGTTTCGTCGCCGGCCTGTGGGTCGGTGTGGAGGACGGGCTGGCCGCCGTGGTGCTCACGAACGCCACTTCGGGGCTTTCCGCTCCGGCGGTGGCTGCCGATCTGATCGGCATCGTGGCGGAGGCCGAGCCGCGTATCCCGGAGCCCTGGCGTCCGTTGCCCGAGGTGGACCAGGAGCTGCTGGGGCTGACGGGGCCGTGGTTCTGGGGTACGGCGGCGTACGCCCTGTCGCTCACCGCCGACCGGGGGCTGGAGCTGCAGCCGCTGCGGGGCACCGGCAGGGGTGCGCGCTTCGCGGCCCGGCCGGACGGCACGTGGACCGGGCTGGACGGCTACTACCTGGGGGAGACGTTGCGGGTGGTGCGCCGGGCGGACGGCTCGGTGAGCCACTTGGATCTGGGGTCGTTCGTCTTCACCCGTGAGCCGTACGAGCCCGGGGACGTGGTTCCCGGCGGCGTGGACGAGGGCGGCTGGCGCGGGCTCTGATGTTTCACGTGGAACCGTGCTCGGGCGCCGGGTACCGGGTACCGGGTACCGGTAGAGTGCGAGCGGGCCCGAAGCCGCACGTTCTGGATGCGACTTCGGGCCCGACCTGTGGGGCGGTCCCCGCGGTGCGCCGTTACGGGACGCCGTTGAGGACCTGCAGGGTGGCTCCGTTGTTCCACGCCTCCAGCAGGCCGCGGTGGACAGCCGTCACATCGTGCCGCGTGGCCAGCAGCAGGGCATCGCGGGTGAACGGGCAGGTGGCGACGAGTAACGCGATGTCCGCGTTGTACTCGAGTCTGGCCATGCCGATGAACTGCTGGACGTCACCGCTGGCGATGGTCGACCCGGGGTTGCGGGACTTGCACTGCACGACGATGCGCCGGCCGTCGGGGGTGTAGGCGACGATGTCCGCGCCGGTGTCGCCGTGGCCTCCGGTGACCGTGACGCGGTCGCAGCCGTCGCGTCGGCAGAGCCACGCGATGTGCTGTTCGAACTGGCGGGGGTTCATGGCGTCGAGTGCGCCCATGGAGCCGGCCGCCTCGCGTTCGCGCAGTACGCGGCGGAGGTGGGTCACTTCGTCTTCCAGGGCCTGGATGCGGCTTCGGTGTTCGCCGTCGTTCTGGACGGCGGCGTTGAGCAGGGGGACGACGGTGCGGCCGACAGTGGTGCGGCAGACGTCTTCCGCGATCTCGGTGATCTGCCGGTCGGTGCGCGTGACCATGCGCTGGTCGAGGATCTCGCCGATGTGCTCGTCGAGCAGCGAGGCGAGCCTGTGGACAAAGTTGTCCACAGGCCGCGGGCGCTGGTTCTCCTCGACGTCGAGCAGGTGAGTACGCACCTGACGTGCGACGATGCTGTCGCGCAGGAGCATGGCGACGTTGAGGACGGTCCTTCGGGTGAAGAGCCCGACCTGGCTCGTGTAGCGGTCCACGGAGGCTCGTGCCTTGAAGGCATGGACCTCCTCGCGGGTGGCGAGACGGTAGCCGTTCGCTTCGAGTTCCTCGCGATGGTCCTGGACCAGGCTGCGAATGGCTGTCTCGAGCACATCGAAGTAGGTGGCGACCATCTGTGTCGTCACATGTGTCCCGTCCGGGAGCAGGGTCAGTGCTTTGACCTTGTCGAGTGCTTCCGTGCGTTGCGCGACGCTGTCGCGCAGGGCCCTGGATTCCAGCAGGGCTGCTTCGTCGGCCATCCGGCTCGTCTCCTCCTGGGCCTGTGCGGCCCGTTCGAGCGGGGGACGGCATTCGGACATACGGCCGCCCCCTCTTGCGGGGGCAACGAGCCAAAACGGATAAAGAAACGGTTTTCAGATACTCATCTTGAAGCCGACATGGGTGGCCTCGAAGCCGAGTCGCTCGTAGAAGCGGTGGGCGTCGGTGCGTGTGGCGTCGGAGGTGAGCTGGACCAACTGGCAGTTCTGGCGGCGGGATGCGTCGATCGCCCACTCGATCAGGCGGCTGCCGAGGCCGCTGCCGCGTTCGTCGGCGTGGATGCGTACGCCTTCGATGATCGAGCGGGTGGAGCCGCGGCGGGACAGGCCGGGGATCACGGTGAGCTGGAGGGTGCCGACGACCCGGTTCTCGCGTACGGCGACGACGAGGTGCTGGTTCGGGTCGTCGGTGAGGCGGGCGAGGGCGGCGGTGTACGGGGTGAGGTCGTCGGGGGATTCGCGCTGGGCGCCGAGGGGGTCGTCGGCCAGCATCGCGACGATCGCCGGGAGGTCGGCGGCGGTGGCGGGGCGTATCTGAAGATCGTTCATGGGGCGCAGGGTACGCGGGCCGGCCTGCGCGGTTACGCGGGGACGCGCAGCTCTTCCACGGCGCGGACCAGGGGGGCGAGTTCGGTGTTCTTGGCGGCTTTGTCGAGGGCTTCACGCAGGGCCGCGTCGTTGGTGGGCCGTGCCTCGGCGAGCAGGGCCTGGCCGGCGTCGGTGACGTCGGTGTAGATGCCGCGCCGGTCGGTCTCGCAGAGGTAGCGGGTCAGCAGTCCGCGGTCTTCGAGGCGGGTGACGAGGCGGGTGGTGGCGCTCTGGCTCAGTACGACGGCGTCGGCGACCTGCTGCATGCGCAGGTGGCCGCCGGGGCCGCTGTGCTGACGGCTGAGGACGTCGAGAAGTGAGTACTCGCGCACGCTGAGGCCGTGCCGGCTCTGGAGGGCCTTCTCGATGTGGGCGTCGATCTTCCCGTGCAGCAGGGAGAGGGCACACCAGCTCTGGGAGAGGGCGGTCAGTGCCGGGTCTGTCGCTGTCATGAGTCTCTCCTTGTCGGGAGCGGGTGGACGCCCGGGGGCCAGGATAGACGACTGCCGCAATAGCCCGCGCTTGCAATTAACCCGCGTCTGCAATTAATGTCGACGCTTGTAAGGCGCATGCGCAGTCTATTTGGAAGGTCTGGCCATGCCACTCGCACTCCTCGCCCTCGCCATCGGGGCGTTCGGGATCGGCACCACAGAGTTCGTGATCATGGGCCTGCTGCCCGAGGTCGCCACCGACTTCGGTGTCTCGATCCCCACCGCCGGCTACCTGGTCAGCGGTTACGCGCTCGGAGTCGTCCTGGGCGCTCCGCTCATGTCGGTCCTCGGCACCCGGATCTCCCGCAAGCGCATGCTGATGCTGCTGATGGGGCTGTTCATCGCGGGCAACCTGCTCTCGGCACTCGCCCCGTCGTTCGGCGTGATGCTGGGCGGCCGCGTGGTCGCCTCCCTCGCCCACGGCGCGTTCTTCGGCATCGGCTCGATCGTCGCCGCCGACCTGGTCGCCCCGGAGAAGAGGGCCGGAGCCATCGCGATGATGTTCACCGGCCTGACCGTCGCCAATGTCGTCGGCGTACCGCTCGGCACGTTCGTGGGCCAGAGCTACGGCTGGCGGATCACGTTCGCCGCGGTGGCGGTGCTCGGTGTGCTCGGCCTCCTGGGCGTCGCGCGGCTCGTACCCGAGACGCCCAAGCCGCAGGGCGTAAGGCTGCGCCACGAGCTGGCGGCCTTCCGCAATGTGCAGGTGCTGCTCGCCATGGCGATGACCGTGCTGGGCTTCGGCGGTGTCTTCGCCGCCATCACCTACCTCGCGCCGATGATGACGGGCGTCGCCGGCTACTCCGCCGGGGCCGTCACGTGGCTGCTGGTCCTGTTCGGCCTCGGCATGGTCGGCGGCAACCTGATCGGCGGCAGGTTCGCGGACCGTGCGCTGATGCCGCTGCTGTACGTGTCCCTGGGCGCCCTCGCGGTGGTCCTGGCGCTGTTCACGCTCACCGCGCACCACCGGATCGCGGCGGCCGTGACCATCGTGTTGATCGGCGGGCTGGGCTTCGCCACTGTTCCGCCGCTGCAAAAGCGCGTCCTCGACCAGGCCGCGGGCGCCCCCACTCTCGCCTCCGCCGTCAACATCGGCGCCTTCAATCTCGGCAACGCGCTCGCCGCCTGGCTCGGCGGCCTCGTCATCGCGGCCGGGCTCGGCTACACCGCCCCCAACTGGGTCGGGGCCGTGCTCGCCGCCTCCGCTCTCGGCCTGGCGTTCCTCTCCGGCGCCCTGGAGCGCCGTACGGACGCCCGCGGCCGGGTGGTCACGGGCTCTGTTCCCGAGCCGGCCGCCGTCCACGCCGTACGCCACTGAATTCCCGCGGCGCCCGCTGCCTCAACCCCCCACAACAAGGAGTCACCCATGAGCACCACCGCGACCGCCGTGGTCCCGCTGACCATCCAGGACGCCGAAGCGCTGGTCGACGCGGCCCGCCGAGCCGCCCAGGAGGCCGGAGTCACCGTCGCCGTCACCGTTGTCGACGCGGGAGGGCACCTGCTCGCCTTCCGGCGCGACGACCGGGCCGTCCTGATCGCGGGCGAGACCAGCACCCGCAAGGCGTACACCGCGCTCCAGCTGGACTCCGCCACGGCCGACCTGGTCGACGCCGTGCAGCCCGGCGGGCTGTTCCACACGCTGCCGACCGCGCTGGACCGCCCGCTGCTGTTCATCGCGGGCGGCGTACCGGTCCACCGTGACGGGCGGCTGATCGGGGCGGTCGGTGTGGGCGGCGGAGCGCCCGGCCAGGACCACGGGTTCGCGACCGCCGCCGTCGAAGCCCTCGGCCGGTAGCCGGCCGGACGGCCGGGCCCGCTGTCGTCGCCGCTGGGCGCGACGGCGGGCCCGTCGCCCGTCGGGCCCGCCGTCGCGCTGTGCCGCCCGTCAGCCGGCCGCGACGGTCAGCGGGGCGAAGCGGCGCGTCCAGTCCCCGGGCAGGCCGGGGACCCCGTACGTCATCACGTCATTGAAGGCGACCGGCTCCAGGCCGCACGCCTTCACCCACTCCAGCAGTTCCTCGTGGCGTACGTCGATGTCGGTGCGCAGCGGGCGGTCCGTACCGGCGGCCAGGGAGGCGATCAGGGCCTTGGCCGTCGGGGTGTCCCTGGCGATCAGCGGGCCCACGACATGGGTCCGCATGTTGGGCCACGCGGCCGCGTAACCGGTGATGCCGCCTTCGTCCTCCGCCACGCGGATCTGGTCGGCGAAAGCCGGCAGCCGGGTGAGGACGTGGGTGCGGTCCTGGCCGAAGACCTCGGTGTCCAGCCGCAGGATCGCGGGCAGGTCGTCGGCGATGGCGGGGCGGGTCGGCACGGTGGTGGCGGAACCGGAGGGGCGGAAGTGGCCGAGGACCATCTCGGCCCTGCCGGTCACGGCGAAGCCGAGTTCCTCGTAGAGAGGGCGGCCGTTGGGGGTGGCGTGCAGCGTGAGGGGGGTGTCGCCGGCCTCGGCGATGACGTGGCGCATCAGACGTCGGCCGATGCCCTGCCGCGCGTGGCGTTCGGCGACGAGGACCATGCCGATGGCGGCGAGCGCGGGGCCGCGTGTGTGCTCGGGGCCGTACGCGTTCTCGGGTCCGTACGAGGTGAGGACGCTCGCGGCGGCCAGTCCCTTGCCCTGTGGCGCGTCGATGCCGTAGCCGGTGCCGGCCGCCAGGAGCAGGCCCCACTTGTGCTCCTCCCGTGGCCACCCCCTGTCTTCCGAAAGGTCGGCGCAGGCGGTGAGGTCGGCCGGTGTGAGGCGGCGTACGGGCAGATCGGCGTGCGGAATCGGCATTGGATCAGGCTGGCCGACGTACGGATGGCCCGTCCACCGTTTTACGTGAAGAGGAGGAGACGGCTCGTAGACGTCTGGCGGCGGGTGCGCCCCCGGTGGTTTCACGTGAAACACAATGCCCGCCGGTGGGCGGTCCCGGCGTCCGGCGGGGGGAGTGACCGGGCGTACTAGCCTCGGCGTCCATGACGCGACTGCATCTCTTCGATCTCGACGGAACGCTGATGCGAGGCTCTGCGGCGGCGGTGGAGATCTCCCGTCAGCTGGGGGTGAGCGCCGAGATCGCCGAGCTGGAGCAGGACTTCCTGCTGCGGGGCATGGCGCCCGACGAGTTCGCCGTACGGGCGAGGGAGCTGTGGGGCGAACTCACCGAGGATCACGTGGCGGCGGCGTTCGCGGGTGCGCCGTGGCTGTCGGGCATCAGGGAAGTCTGGGCGGACATCCGCTCGCGCGGAGAGTACTGCGCCGTCATCTCCCTTTCTCCGGACTTCTTCGTGCAGCGGTTGCTGGCGTGGGGCGCGCATGCCGCGCATGGTTCGCGCTGGCCGGCGGTGCCGTTCCTGGAGCCGGTGGAGCGGGCGGGGATCTTGAACGCGTCCGCGAAAGTGAAGATCGCGGACCGGCTGTGTGAAGAATTCGGTCTGATCAGGAGTGACTGCGTGGCTTACGGGGATTCGATGTCGGACGCGGAGATCTTCGCGGCGGTGCCGCTTTCCGTGGCCGTCAACGCAGATCACCATGTGTCGGACCTTGCCGTGCTTGCTTATCGGGGTGGTGATTTGCGGGAGCCGTACGAACTGGTGCAGTCCCGCCGGTAATTCCGGATTGGTCGCAGAGCGGGCGCGGGCCGCCGCGTGCGCCAGGTCGCGAGAAGGGGCTTGTGCGGGGCGCTACCGCCGGTAGGGTCGACTCCGGTTTGCTCCCGGTTCCTTGCGGCGCAAGGCATGGGGATAAAGCAGCCTAACCAGAAAACGGGTTCGGATGCCCGGACTTCCGGGTCTTTGTCCGATGCGGGAGTGGTGACTGGCAGGCTGCGACGACGGGAACTGCGGGCAATGTCACACTCCTGTCCGCCTCACCCCAATTGGGGGTAGTGGCGTGCTTAGTGTGAGCTGTCGACGGACCTGAGGACGGACCACGCACACAGCACACAGACCTGAAGCAGAGCGGGGAAATTGCGAGCACGTTCCGGTCCCGGAAGTGCAGAGACCGACCGAAAGCTGTTCGAGGCGAGGCACATCAATGGACGCTCCGACCACCACGTCGGCCGACAACGGCACTTCCGACGACAGCGGCGGCGGCTGGTTCAAGCCGCGCAGAAAGCCGGATGCGGGACCTCAGCAGCCGCCGGGCGCGGACCAGGGCCAGGACCGGATACCCGGCCCGGACGGCGCCCGTCCCAGCCGCCCGGTCTCCGCGATACGCCCGGTGGGCACCGGCGCCTCACGTCCCCAG
>NZ_VBVX01000320.1 GCF_005981925.1 Streptomyces albidochromogenes | reverse complement strand
TATAAGAGACAGTGCGGGACCTCCCCGCGGCGATGCGGCGACGCGGCGGGCGGGTGAACGGGGCGGTCGGTGAGGCTCGTGCGGCTCGGAGCGGGTCAGTCCGGGGGCTGCTGCGACTGCGGCGGTGCGTCGGTGGCGCCGCCGGCCGGCGGCGCGGTCGGCGTCCCGGAGACCGTTCCGGCCGGTGCGCTCGGTGGCACGGAGGTCGCCGGGGGAGTGGTGCGGGTGAGGGACGACGAGGAGGAGGAAACGGGCGGGGAGGCAGGCAGTACGGACGGCAGTTGGGACGGCGGTTCGGAGGTGGAGGCGGAGGGGCTGGACGCGGGGACGCCGGTGCCCGGGTCGCCGCCCGGCAGCAGCGCGGCCACCGCCGCCGCGCCCGTACCGGCGAAGGCGAGGCACGCGGTGGCGGCCAACAGCGCCAGCCGTCGCCGCTGACGCCGGGTGCCGCGTTCGGAGATCAGTGAGGCGGGGACCGGCCGCGCCTGCGCCTGTCCGGCCGCGGCCGCCTGCTTGAACGCGTTCCTCAACGGGTCGTGGGGCTCAGGCACCGTAGGCCTCCTCAGCGCGCGGATCATGCAGAAGGTGGGAGAGGGCGGCCCGGCCTCGGGCCAGGTGCGTCTTGACTGTGCCGGTGGACAGGCCGGTCTCGGCGGCGATCTGGGCGACCGTCAGGTCGCACACGTAGTGCAGTGTCACCGTCCGCCGCTGCCGGGGCGGCAGTTCGCGCAGCGCCGAGACCAGCGCCACCTGCTCGGGGCCCGGCCCCGGCTCGGACGGCGGGCTGCCGCGCCGCTGCCAGGCGTCCGCCGAGCGGCGGCGCACCCGCCATCTGCTGACCGCCAGCCGCCAGGCCACGGTGCGGATCCACGCCTCGGGTTCGGCGCCGCCGTCGAGCTGCCGGCGCCGGGTCCAGCCCCGGACGAAGGCCTCCTGCACGACGTCCTGCGCCTCGTGCAGATCGCCGAGCATCACATACAGCTGCCCGATGAGACGGGACGCCGTATGCGCGTAGAACTCTTCGAACTCCTCGACGGTCAACAACCACTCCTGGATCTCTTCGGTCTCACCGGGCATACGCCCGGGAGCCCGCATCCGGTTGACACGGAAGGCAAAGATCCGGAGTGAGGCCGATCACAGTACGAAAGCGCATACCATGCGGCGCGTCGCATCCATCGCATCATCTCCGATCGAGGGGACTTCAGCGTGCGCACCAAGGTCCTGCCTTCCCTGCTCTGTGCCGGCCTCATAGCGGCAACCGGTCTGTCGGCCGCCTCGCCCGCTCTCGCCGCCACCCACGCGACGACATCCGGCGCACCCCCGGCCTCCCTCGCATCCACGGCTTCCTCGGCATCGGCCGCCGCCGACGGCGTACGCGAAAAGCTGGAGCGCATCCCCGGACTGACGGTCGTTTCGGTCGCCGACAAGGACGGATTCCCCTTCTTCACGCTCACGCTGGCCCAGCCCGTCGACCACCGCGCCCCCGGCAGAGGGACCTTCCAGCAGCGGTTCACGCTCTGGCACAAGGCCGAGACGGCGCCGGTCGTGCACTACACCGGCGGATACGGCCTGTCCTCGGGCACCCGCGAGATCACCACGCTGCTCGGCGCGAACCAGGTCAGCGTGGAGCACCGCTACTTCAACACCTCGCGCCCCAGCGCCGTCGACTGGGACGACCTGAACGTCTGGCAGCAGGCGAGCGACGAGCACGCGATCGTCCAGGCGCTCAGGAGTCTCTACACGGCGAAGTGGATCGGCACCGGCGCGAGCAAGGGCGGGATGACGCAGGTCTACCACGAGCGCTTCTACCCCGGCGACCTGGACGCCGTCGTCGCGTACGTCGCTCCGAACGACGCGAACAACCGCGACGACAGTGTCTACGAGAACTTCTTCAAGACGGTCGGCACGCCGGAGTGCCGGGCCGCCCTGGACGCCGTGCAGCGCGAGATGCTCGTGCGGCGCGACGCGATACTGGCCCGCTTCGAAGCCACGTCCAAGGAGCAGGGCCTCACCTTCGCCTACCTCGGCTCGGCGGACCGGGCCTTCGAGTTCTCGGTGCTCGACCAGGTGTGGAACTTCTGGCAGAGCGGCACGTACACCGACTGCCCCACCGTCCCGGACGCCGAGAAGGCGACCGACGACGAGCTGTACAGATGGTCGATCAACCACGGACTGAGCATCTACGCCGACCAGGGCAACGGGGCCGAGGGCAGCGGCCCGTACTACCGGCAGGCGGCGGCCCAGCTCGGCTGGGCGGACCTGAAGTTCAAGCACCTGCGCGATGTCCGTAAATACCCGGACATCTATCAGCCCAACTCGGTCCTGCCCACCGCCATGCGCACCACCTACGACGGCCGCGTCATGAAGGACGTCGACCGCTGGGTGGCGACACGCGGCGAGCGCATGATGTTCGTGTACGGGCAGAACGATCCGTGGAGCGCCGAGCAGTTCAAGCCCAGCAAGAACGACTCGCACCTCTACGTGGCGCCGGACACCAACCACGGCGCGCTCATCTCCAAGCTGACGCCCGCCGAGCGGGCCGAGGCGCAGGCCACGGTCAAGCGCTGGGCCGGTCAGTAGACACCCCGGCCCAGCGCCCCGCTTCATCGGCCGAGCGCCGCCCTCATCGTCTTCTCGGCGATGGGGGCCGCCAGGCCGTTGCCGCTGACCTCCGAGCGGGCCGCGCCCGAGTCCTCGACGACGACCGCGACCGCCACCTCCTTGCCGGTCGACTCGTCCTTCGCGTACGACGTGAACCAGGCGAACGGCGTCTTGCTGTTGTCCACGCCGTGCTGCGCGGTGCCCGTCTTGCCGCCGACCTCCGCGCCGCCGATCCGCGCGTTCGTCCCCGTGCCGTCCTGGACGACCGTGACCATCGCGCTGCGCAGCTGCTCGGCGGTGGCGGACGAGACGACCCGCTCGCCGCCCGCGTCCCCGAGATCCTCCAGCGTGTCGCCGTCCGCGTCGGTCACCTTGGAGACCATGTGCGGCGACACGAGCTCGCCGCCGTTGGCGAGGGCCGCCGAGACCATGGCCATCTGGAGCGGGGTCGCCGTGACGTCGAACTGGCCGATGCCCGTGAGCGCCGTCTGCGCCTCGTCCATCCCGGACGGGTACACGCTCCGCGCGGCCCGCACCGGCACGTCGAGCTTCTCGGTGTTGAAGCCGAACCTCTCCGCCATCGCCTTCACCTTGTCCTGGCCGAGATCGACGGCCAGTTTCGCGAAGACGTTGTTGCACGAGTACTTCAGCGCGGTGCGCAGCGTCGCGTCCTCGCAGGGTGCGGAGGCGTTCTCGTTCCTGAGGACGGTCCGGGTGCCGGGCAGCGTGTACGGGTTCGGGCTGTCCGTCCGCTCGTCGACCGACCCGTGGAGCCCGTCCTCCAGGGCGGCCGCGGCGACCACCAGCTTGAACGTGGAGCCGGGCGGCAGGGGCTGCCGCAGTGCCCGGTTGACCATCGGCTTGTCCTCGTCGCCGGTCAGCCGCTGCCAGGCGTCGCCGTCCGTCGTACCGCTGATCCGGGACGGATCGTACGAGGGCGTGGACACCATGCCCAGGATCTCCCCGGTCTTCGGGTCGACCGCGACGGCCGCGCCCTTCTTGTCGCCGAGCGCCTCGAACGCCGCCTTCTGCACGGCGGGGTCGATGGTCGTCACGACGTCGCCGGGGTCGCTCTGCCTGCCCATGACGAGGTCGGCCGGGTTCTTCAGCCTGGGATCGGTCCCGTCGAGGACGTCGCTGTAGATGCCGTCGAGCTGGGTGGCACCGTACGCCTGCGAGCTGTAGCCGGTGACTGCCGAGTAGAGCTCACCGTCCTTGTAGGTCCGCTTGTACTGGAGATCGCTGCCCTCCGTCTTCCTTGATCCGGTGACCGGGGAACCGGCCACGATGATGTTCCCGAGCGGCTGCGCGTACTGCGCGATGACGTTCCGCCGGTTGTGCTTGTCGTCCGCGAGGGCCTGGCCTTGATATGCCTGCACCCAGGTGATCCGCACCAGCAGGGCGAGCACCATCAGCAGGCAGAAGACCGAAGCGCGCCTGATTGTCTTGTTCATCCCGTACGGGAGACGAACGGGACGGCCGGCCGCGTTCCCTCATGCCGCGCTTCTCACACAATCCTCATCCGGCACACCAGCCGCCTGCCCCCGCCGCGCCGGGTCCGGTCGCTTCAGCGCGGTGCGATGAAGCCCGACTCGTAGGCCGCGATCACCGCCTGGGTCCGGTCGCGCGCCCCGGTCTTCGCCAGCACGGCCGCCACATGGCTCTTGGCCGTCGCCGGGCCGACCCGCAGCCGGTCCGCTATCTCCGCGTTCGTCAGCCCCGTCGCCATCAGCCGCAGCACCTCCGCCTCCCGGTCGGTCAGCCGCGCGGCCCAGGGCGGCGGAGGCGCCGGCTGCCGCCCGGCGTGCTCGGCGGCCAGGCCGCGCACCGCCGAGGGGAACAGCAGCGAGTCACTGCGCGCGACCAGCCGCACCGCCTGGACCAGGTCCTCGGCGGCGGCGCGCTTGAGCAGGAACCCGGCGGCTCCGGCCCGCAGGGCGTCGTACACGTAGGAGTCGTTCTCGAAGGTGGTGACGACGACCACGCGCGGGGGCGTCTCCATACCGCCGAGGATCTGCTCGGTGGCGCGGATGCCGTCGATCTCCGGCATGCGGACGTCCATCAGCACCACGTCGGGCCGCAGCTCCCGCACCACGGACACGGCCTCGGCGCCGGTCGCCGCCTCGCCCACGACCTCCAGGCCGGGCTCGGCGTCGAGGATGACCCGCAGCGCGGTGCGGACCATGCGCTCGTCGTCGGCGAGCACGACCCTGACCGGCGCGCTCATCGCGTGCCTCCCACGCCGCCGGCCGGCAGACGGGCCGTGAGCCGCCACACGTCGCCGTGCGCGCCCGCTTCGGCACGGCCGCCGAGCAGCGTGGCCCGCTCCGCTATGCCGGGCAGACCCCGGCCGCCCCCGGGTCGTACCACCGGAGCCCTGTCGGGCAGCGGGTTCTCCATCACGATCTCCAACTCCTCGCCCCGCAGGGCGATCCTCAGCGACACCGGTGCGGCGCCGCCGTGGCGAAGGGCGTTGCTCAGCCCCTCCTGGACGATGCGGTACGCCTCACGGGACACCGGCTCCGGCGCCCGCGCGGCCGGATCCCCGTCCCGCGTGCAGGTGACCTTCACGCCGCTGCGCGCCAGCAGGTCGTCCAGCGCGTCCAGGGTGGGACCCGGCAGGTCGCCGCCGGCGTCCTCGCCCTGCCGCAACAGACCGAGCACGGCGTCCAGTTCGCCCACCGTGCGGCGCGTCGTCTCCTCGATCGCGGTCAGCGCCTCCCGTACGAACTCCACATCGTGCTCCAGAACCCTGCGCGCCGCGCCCGCCTGGAGGGTGACCGCGCTCAGCGCGTGCCCCACCGAGTCGTGCAGCTCACGGGCCAGCCGGTTGCGCACGGCGAGGTCCGCGGCCCGCCGCTCCGCCGTCGCCAGCCGGTCCGCCGGAGTCGGCCCGAGCAGCACCGGCGCCGAGCGGGCCAGCAGCGCCCCGGCCAGCGCCGCGCACGCCGCCAGCGCCACCAGCATCGCGAGCCCGGCGACCGGGGCGAGCGCCGGCCCCCAGCCGCGGGTGAGGACTTCCGGCAGGGCGAGCGGGCTGTCGCGCAGCCACGTCATCAGCGGCAGGGCGATCAGCGCGCCCGCGAACGGCGGCACCGCGAGCGTCATGCCGCTGATGACGCCGCCGAGTCCGAGGTGCAGCGTGAACCAGCCGGCGGTCCGCACCCGCGCCGCCCTCGACCGGGCCGGCCCGTCGGCCAGTCGCCCGGCGGGCACCGCGCACAACGCCCGTACCGCGCCCACCGACAGGGGCCTGACCAGGGGGAAGAACGCGGTGAGAGCGGCGGTCGGAAGGGCGACGCCGAACGCGGCGAACTGGAGCCTGGTGGAGGTGAAGACGTTGTCCTGGCCGAGGAACGGGCCGACGAAGACGCTGCCGAGCAGGAAGTACGGCATCGACAGCGCGCCGCCGAGGATCAGATGGATCCAGCGCAGCCGGGCCCGCGCGTCGAACAACCGCTTCACGCCGCGCGCCCCCGTATTCGTCCCCGTGCCCGGCCGTCTGCCCGGCTCTCCTCCCGTACCGCCCCCGCCTCCGTGCCGCCCGAGGGACCGTCCTGCCCGCGCCTCCACAGGAAGCGGGCGCCGACGGCCAGGACCAGGAGACCGGCGATCATCTGCACAGCGTAGGTCAGCGTCATCGCCGCGGTGGCACGACCGGCTCCCTCGGCCGCGGGCATCGCCGAAGCGACCAGCAGCCAGCCGCCCCAGCATCCGAGCGCGCCCGAACCCACCCATGCGAGCGCCAGCGGCGTCCGGGTCGCGAGGCGGCGGCCGCGCCGCAGGGCGAGCGCCAGGACCCCGGCCACGGTCATCGCCGCGAACAGCACGTACGTCCCTTCGAGGAGACGGACGTCCGCCGTGGGCCCGACGATCCGGCTGCCGCTGAGCCCCGTGGTCGCGCCGGCGGCCCACATCGCGTGCGGCACGGCGGCCAGCGCCGCGAGCAGGGACGCCGCCACGCCGGCCGTCCTCAGCCCGGGGCCGACGGCCGAGCGGGGCAGCCTCCCCACCGTGCCCCGCCACAGATGACCCCAGCGGTCGCGGGCGTACAGGGCGAAGAGAGTGCCCAGCGCGAGCCCCTGGACGATGAAGCCGGTGTAGACGACGCCGAAGACCCATGCGTCGAGGAACGGTTCGCTGCCGGCCGGTGTGCTCGGCGCATCGGTGAACGCCCTCGCCAGCACTTGCAGGGGGAATCCCGTCATGATCGGCGTCAGCAGCCCCGTGGCCACCCACATGGGCAGCGCGAGCAGCCACGCCGGGACCCGCCGGCCCCAGCCCTGGGTGAGCAGCAGGGCCAGGACGACGACGGCCGCGTCCATCAGCACCGTGACGCCGTTGACGGCGGCCGTCACGCCGGGGTGGTCGAGGAGCACGCTGCCGTCCGGGATCCCGACGCGACTGCCCCCGATCCAGGCGGTCTTGAGGGCGATGTACCTGTCTCTTATACACATCTGACGCTGCCGACGATCGCATA
>NZ_VBVX01000031.1 GCF_005981925.1 Streptomyces albidochromogenes | reverse complement strand
CGGCCCGCTCCCGCTCCTCCAGATCGAGTACGTCCTTGACGTGGACGTACCCCATGAAGGCCCCGCCGCCGACGCAGACCGGGAAGCGCGAATAGCCGGTCCGTACCGTCAGCTCCTCGATCTCGCGCGGGGTGACCGAGGGCCGCACGGTGACCAGCGACGCCCGGTCGAGCAGCACGTCGGTGACCGGCAGGCTGCCCAGCTCCAGGGCGTCCTCCAGGCGCTCCTGCTCGCCGGGCTCCAGGAGCCCGGCCTGGCCCGAGTCCTCGACGAGGCGGTTGAGCTGCTCACTGGTGAACACCGCCTCGACCTCGTCCCTGGCCTCGACCCCGAACAGCCGCAGCACCACCCGCGCGCAGGCGCCGAGTCCGGCCGTGACCGGGCGGCACAGCCGGGCGAAGCCGACGAGCCCGGGGCTCAGCCACAGGGCGGTCTTCTCGGGCGCGGCCATGGCGAGGTTCTTGGGGACCATCTCGCCGATGACCAGGTGCAGGAAGACGACCACGGCGAGCGCGATCACGTACCCGAGGGGGTGGACGAGCCCCTGGGGCAGGTGCACGGCGTGGAAGACCGGCTCCAGCAGGTGCGCCACGGTCGGCTCCGCGACCGCGCCGAGGGTCAGCGAGCAGACGGTGATCCCGAACTGGGCCGCCGCCATCATCTGCGGCAGGTTCTCCAGGCCGTGCATGACCTGCCGGGCACGGGCCGAGCCGTCGGCCGCGAGCGGCTCGATCTGGCTGCGGCGTACGGAGACGAGCGCGAACTCGGCGCCGACGAAGAAGCCGTTCGCGAGCACCAGGAGCCCGGCGAACAGCAGGTGGACCACGCTCATCGCACGGCCTCCGGCACCTTCGCGGTACGGACGAACCGCACTCGTCCGGCGCGGTAGCGGTCCACCTGTCGCACGGAGAGCCGCCAGCCGGGCAGTTCGGCCCGGTCGCCGGGGGCGGGGATGCGCCCGAGGAGGTCCGCGACCAGGCCGGCCACGGTCTCGTACGGCCCCTCGGGCACGTCCAGTCCTATCCGCCGCAGGGTCATGACCCGGCAGCTGCCGTCCGCCTCCCAGGCGGGCCGGCCGTCCTCGGCGGGGGCCGGGGCCAGTTCCGGCGGTTCGGCGCCCTCCTCGTCGTGTTCGTCCCTGACCTCTCCGACGAGTTCCTCCACGATGTCCTCCAGGGTGACGACGCCGGCCGTGCCGCCGTACTCGTCGACGACGACGGCGATCGGCTGCTCGCCGCGCAGCCGCACGAGGAGCTGCTGCACGGGGAGGGTCTCCGGGACGAGCAGCGGAGGCACGGCGACCCGGGCCACGGGGGTCCGCAGCCGCTCGTGCACGGGCACGGCGAGGGCGTCCTTGAGGTGGACCATGCCGACGATCTCGTCGATGCGCTCTCGGTAGACGGGGAAACGCGAGAGGCCGGTGGCGCGGGTGAGGTTGAGTACGTCCGCCGCGGTCGCCGAGGACTGCAGGGCGCTGACCTTCACGCGCGGCGTCATCACATGCTGCGCGGTGAGGCCGCCGAGGGAGAGGGTCCGTACGAACAGGTCGGCGGTGTCCTGTTCGAGGGCGCCTGCCCGCGCCGAGTGGCGGGCGAGAGAGACGAGTTCGCCGGGGGTGCGGGCGGAGGCCAGCTCGTCGGTGGGCTCGACGCCCAGCATCCGTACGAGCCGGTTGGCCACCGCGTTCAGCAGGGAGATCACGGGGCGGAAGACGGCTGAGAAGAGGTGCTGCGGTCCGGCGACGAACCGCGCGACCTGCAACGGCCGGGAGACGGCCCAGTTCTTCGGCACCAGCTCGCCGATCACCATCTGGACGGCCGAGGCCAGCAGCATGCCGACCACGACGGCGACACCGGGGACGGCTCCGCGCGGTATGCCGGCCGCGGTGAAGGGGCCGGACAGGAGGTGGGCGAGCGCGGGCTGGGCGAGCATGCCGACCACCAGCGAGGTGATGGTGATGCCGAGCTGGGTGCCGGAGAGCTGGAACGACAGCTCGCGCAGGGCCGCGACGACGGTGCGGGCGCGCCGGTCGCCTTCGGCGGCGGCGCGCTCGGCGTCCTGTTTCTCGACGGTCACCAGGCCGAACTCGGCGGCCACGAAGAACCCGTTGGCGAGGATCAGGAGGAATGCCGCGGCGAGCAGCAGGAGGGGGATGGTCATGCCGCCGCCTCGGAAGAAGGGGCGGCGTACGTACTGCCGGACGATCCGTCCATTGCTGGAGGGAGTCACTCCTCGGGTCGCAGGTGCTCCGCGGGCCGGTGGTGCGGGCCCTGTGCTGCGGAACGGCGGCGCCACTCGGCGCCGCCCGCACCAGAGTAAACGGGACCGGGCCGCCCCGGGCAGGGGCTCAGCCGCCGTGTGTGCCGGTGCCGCGGGATTCCGCCAGGTCGCGCAGGGCGCGGGCGTCGCGGATGGCCTGCTGCTTCGCGACGCCGGGCTGGATGCCCAGGGCCGGCAGGCTGGTGCCGTCGCTGAGGTCGAGGAACACCCAGGCGTCCCCGGGGCGCAGGTTGACCCGTACGATCTCGGCCCACTCCAGGCGGCGCTTGGTGGTCAGGTTGACCACGGTGACGCCGCCCTCGTCGGCGACGACCTTGGGGCGGCTGAGCAGGACGAGCACGCCGGACAGGAGCAGCGCGGTGAAGACGAACGCCACCCGCTCCCCGCCGCTCAGCGTGTTCAGCATCAGGGCGATGGCGGTGATGACGGCGAACATCGCCGCCCCGACGGTCAGGAGGACGGCCCGGGTGCGGGTCGGCCGGAAGGTGACCGGCAGGGCGGGAAGTTCGGGCTGTGACACGACGCTCGCGTTCCTTCGGGTGTGGGGCGGCTGCGGGGCGGTCAGAGGCGGCAGGCGTGGATGGCCGTGGTGAGGATGGCGCGGGCGCCGAGCTCGTACAGGTCGTCCATGACGCGCTGGGACTCCTTGGCCGGGACCATGGAGCGGACCGCGACCCAGCCCTCGTTGTGCAGCGGCGAGATGGTCGGCGACTCCAGGCCCGGGGTGAGGGCCACGGCCGCTTCGAGGTGCTCGGCGCGGCAGTCGTAATCCATCATCACGTAGCTGCGGGCGACCAGGACGCCCTGGAGGCGGCGCAGGAACTGGGCCACCTTCGGGTCGACGGCCTCCTCGGCGGAGACACCGGTGCGGCGGATCACGACCGCCTCGGACTTCATGATCGGCTCGCCGATCACTTCGAGGCCCGCGTTGCGCAGGCTGGTGCCGGTCTCGACGACATCGGCGATGATCTGGGCGACGCCCAGCTCGATGGCCGTCTCGACCGCTCCGTCCAGGTGGACGACGGCGGCGTCGATGCCCTCGTCGGCGAGGTGCTTGGCGACGATGCCCTCGTACGAGGTGGCGACCGTCATGCCGCCGAAGTCCTTGACGCCGGTCGCGGTGCCGGGCTTGGTGGCGTAGCGGAAGGTCGAGCGGGCGAAGCCGAGCTGGAGGATCTCCTCGGCGTCGGCCCCGGAGTCCAGCAGCAGGTCGCGTCCGGTGATGCCGATGTCGAGGCGGCCGGAGCTCACGTAGATCGCGATGTCGCGGGGCCGCAGGTAGAAGAACTCGACCTCGTTCTCCGGGTCGACGAGGCGCAGCTCCTTCGACTCCTTGCGCTGCTGGTACCCGGCCTCATGGAGCATCTCCGACGCAGGTCCGGAGAGGGAGCCCTTGTTGGGGATGGCGATGCGCAGCATGAGGTCAGGTCCTTCTGTGCGGTGGGAGTCGTGGTGGTGCGGGTGTGCGGAGAGCGGTGCGGCTCAGAGGTGGGCGTAGACGTCGTCGAGCGAGATCCCGCGGGCGACCATCATCACCTGGACGTGGTACAGCAGCTGCGAGATCTCCTCGGCGGCGGCTTCCTTGCCCTCGTACTCGGCGGCCATCCAGACCTCGGCGGCCTCTTCGACGACCTTCTTGCCGATGGCGTGCACGCCCTTGCCCACCAGCTCGGCGGTGCGGGAGGTGGTGGGGTCGCCGGTGGCGGCCTTGTGCTGGAGCTCGGTGAAGAGCTCTTCGAAGCTCTTGGCGGGTTTGTTGGCCATGATGGTCCTAAGAGTACGGGGTGGCCCGGTGCCACTCAGCGCCAGGGTTCGGCGACCGTGCGCAGCGTGGCCGCGGTGGCGACGGCGGCGGTGACGGCCTCGTGGCCCTTGTCCTCGTGGGAGCCCTCGATGCCGGCCCGGTCGAGCGCCTGCTCCTCGGTGTCGCAGGTCAGCACGCCGAAGCCGATGGGAACACCGGTGTCGACGGAGACCTGGGTGAGGCCGTTGGTGACGCCCTGGCACACGTACTCGAAGTGGGGCGTTCCGCCGCGGATGACGACGCCGAGGGCGACGATCGCGTCGTAACCGCGGCCCGCGAGGACCTTGGCGACGACCGGGAGCTCGAAGCTGCCGGGGACCCGCAGCACGGTCGGCTCGTCGATGCCCAGCTCGTGCAGGGCGCGCAGCGCGCCGTCGACGAGGCCGTCCATGACCTTCTCGTGCCACTGGGCCGCGATCACCGCCACCCGGAGGTCGCCGCAGTTCTTCACACTCAGTTCGGGTGCGCCCTTGCCGCTCACGCGTGTTCTCCTTCGAGGTTGTGTACGGGTCTACTGGTTGCCGCAGGTGGAGGCGGAGGCGCCGTCCAGCCACGGAAGGTCGTGCCCCATCCGGTCCCGCTTGGTGCGCAGGTAGCGGAGGTTGTGCTCGCCCGCCGTGACGGGCATCGGCTCGCGTTCGAGGACGGTCAGGCCGTGCCGTACGAGCGCGTCGGTCTTCTCGGGGTTGTTCGTCATCAGCCGGAGGCTGTGCACGCCGAGGTCTTCGAGGATCTGCGCGCCGGCCGCGTAGTCGCGGGCGTCGGCGGGCAGGCCGAGTTCCAGGTTGGCGTCGAGGGTGTCGCGGCCGAGCTCCTGGAGTTCGTACGCGCGCAGCTTGGACAGCAGCCCGATGCCGCGCCCCTCGTGGCCGCGCAGGTAGACGACGACGCCCCGGCCCTTCTCGGTGATGCGCCGCATGGACGCTTCCAGCTGGGGGCCGCAGTCGCAGCGCTGCGAGCGGAAGATGTCGCCGGTCAGGCACTCGGAGTGGACCCGCACGAGGACGTCCTCGCCGTCGCCGATCTCGCCGTGGACGAGCGCGACGTGCTCGACGCCGTCGACGGTCGAGCGGTAGCCGTACGCCGTGAAGTCCCCGAAGGCCGTGGGGAGCTGGACGGTGGCCTCGCGGCGGACCTTGGGGTCGGAGGTGCGGCGGTAGGCGATCAGGTCCTCGATGGAGATGATCGTCAGTCCGTGCTTGCGGGCGAACGGGATCAGCTCGGGCAGCCGCAGCATCACGCCGTCCTCGCCGGCGATCTCGACGATCGCGCCGGCCGGGCGCAGACCGGCGAGCCGGGCCAGGTCGACCGCGGCCTCGGTGTGGCCGTTGCGGACGAGTACGCCGCCGGGCTTGGCGCGCAGCGGGAAGATGTGGCCGGGGCGGACGAAGTCGCCGGCGGTGGAGCGGCCGCTCGCCAGGAGCCGCAGGGTCGCGGCGCGGTCGGCGGCCGAGATGCCGGTGGTGACGCCGTGTGCGGCGGAGGCGTCCACGGAGACGGTGAAGGCGGTGCTCATCGACTCGGTGTTGTTCGCGACCATCTGCGGGAGTTCGAGCCGCTCCAGCTCGTCGCCCTCCATGGGCGCGCAGATCAGGCCCCGGCACTCGCTCATCATGAACGCGACGATCTCGGGCGTCGCCATCTCGGCGGCGATGACGAGGTCGCCCTCGTTCTCCCGGTTCTCGTCGTCGACGACGACCACGGGGCGGCCGGCCGCGATGTCGCGGATGGCGTGCTCGACGGGGTCGAGGGCCAGGTCCTCGGCGTTGTCGGTGCTGTACCAGGTGGGCAGGGCGCTCATGCTGCTGCTCCTTCCATGGCGGGCTTCACGCTCGCGCGTGAACGCTGCCACCAGTCGTAGGCACCCCAGAGGACGAGGGCGAAGTAGACGACGTACACAAGACCGGAGAAGGCAAGGCCGCTGGTGAAGGCGAGCGGTACGCCCACCAGGTCGACCAGCAGCCAGGCGAACCAGAACTCGACCAGGCCGCGGGCCTGGGCGATCATCGCGACGAGCGTGCCGACGAAGATGTACGCGTCGGCCCAGGGGCTCCAGGACAGCGACGGGTACAGGGTGAACAGGCCGCCGACGGCCAGCGTGCCGACGACCGCTCCGGCGAGCAGCAGGGCGCGCTCGCGCCAGGTGGCGAAGCGGACGGCGATCGAGCCGTCCTGGGCCTGCCGGCGGCCGAGCTGCCACTGCCGCCAGCCCCACAGGGCGACGCCGATGACCAGCAGCTGCTTGCCGACGCCGCCGCTGAGGTTCGCGGAGGAGTACGCGGCCACCAGGATGAGGCCGGACAGGAGCTGGGCGGGCCAGGTCCATATGGAGCGCCGCCAGCCGAGCGCCAGGGCGATCAGGCCGATGGTGTTGCCGATCATGTCGGACCACATGATGTGCTGGTCGAAGGCGGTGAACGCCTCGCTGTTCAGCCAGGAGACGGCGCTCACTTGACGCTCTCCTTCCGGTCCGCGCCCATCAGCCGCTCGACGTACTTGGCGAGGACGTCCACTTCCAGGTTGACCGGGTCCCCGGCCTGCTTGATGCCGAGGGTGGTGAGGTCGAGCGTGGTGGGGATGAGGCTGATGGTGAAGTAGTCGTCCCCGGCCTCGACGACGGTGAGGCTCACGCCGTCGACGGTGATGGAGCCCTTCTCGACGACGTACCGGGCGAGGTCCGCCGGCAGCGAGACCTTGACGATCTCCCAGTGCTCGGACGGCTCGCGGCCGGTGATCGTGCCGGTGCCGTCGACGTGTCCCTGGACGAGGTGTCCGCCGAGGCGGCCGCCGAGCGCCATGGGGCGCTCCAGGTTCACGCGGGAGCCGGTGGTGAGGGCGCCGAGGCTGGAGCGCTTCAGCGTCTCGGCCATCACGTCTGCGGTGAACTCACCGTCCCCGCACTCCACGACGGTGAGGCAGACGCCGTTGACGGCGATGGAGTCGCCGTGCTTCGCGTCCTCGGTGACGAGCGGGCCGCGCAGGCGGAAACGGGAGGCGTCACCGAGGTTCTCGACGGCGGTGACCTCACCCAGCTCTTCGACGATTCCGGTGAACACTCAGGTCTCCTTCGGTGCGGGAGTGGCGGGGACGGCGGTGATGCGCAGATCGGGTCCGATGCGCGCGGTCTCGGTGACGTCGAGCCGCAACGCTTCGGTGAGGGTGGTGATTCCGGCGTCGGCGAGGGCGGCGGGGCCCGCGCCGAGCAGGACGGGTGCGAGGTAGCCGGTGACGGCGTCGACGGCGCCCGCGGCGACGAACGCCCCGGCGAGCGTGGGGCCGCCTTCGAGGAGTACGGAACGCACCCCCCGGGCGTGCAGGGCGGCGAGCAGCGCGTGAACGTCCAGGCCGCCGGTGGAGCGGGGCAGCCGTACGACCTCCGCCGCCGTCCCGTCCAGGTGCGCGGCGTCGGCGTCCTCGGCGACCGCGACCAGCGTGGGCGCTGCGTCGTCGAGGACGCGGGCGCCGGGCTTGACGGCGGTGGCGCGGGTGTCGACGACGACGCGCAGGGGCTGGGTGACGCCCTCGGCTCCCCCGTCGCCGCGTACGGCGAGGTGGGGGTCGTCGGCGCGCATCGTGCCGGAGCCGACGACCACGGCGTCCGCCTCGGCGCGCAGCCGGTGGACGTCGGCGCGGGACTCGGCGGAGCTGATCCAGCGGCTGGTGGAGTCGGCGGCGGCGATACGGCCGTCGAGCGTCGCGGCGTACTTCCATCGGACGTACGGGCGGCCGAGGCGTACGGACGTGAGCCAGGCGGTGTTGCCCGCCTCCGCCTCGTCCGCGAGCAGGCCCTGCTCGACCTGGACGCCGGCCGCGCGCAGGGTGCCGGCGCCGCCGGTGGCCTGCGGGTTCGGGTCGGCCACGGCGTAGACGACGCGGGCGACGCCGGCGGCGACGAGGGCCTGGGCGCAGGGGCCGGTGCGACCGGTGTGGTTGCAGGGCTCGAGGGTGACGTACGCCGTACCGCCGCGTGCCCGCTCCCCCGCTTCCCGCAGGGCGTTCACCTCGGCGTGCGGGCCGCCCGCGCGCTGGTGGAATCCGGCGCCGGCGGGCTGTCCGGCGGCGTCGAGTACGACGCATCCGACGACCGGGTTGGGGCTGGTGGAGCCGAGTCCGCGGGCGGCCAGCGCGATGGCGCGGCGCATGGCGTTCGCGTCGGTCGTGGCTTCGGCTGCGGTGGCCACCGGGTCCTCCTGCCTCTTCGGGCACGGACTCCGGGGCTGTCGATGACGACAGAGAGCGGGAAACACCGACGGGTACGACGGGACGCCGTAGCCGGAAAGAGGGATCGCCCCTGGAGGACGAGCCGAACCGCCGACAGCGGCGTACCCATGACCTGTGACGGCCCGCCGCGCACTGCCTCCCATCCGGACTTTCACCGTCGGTACAGGAATTTCACCTGTTCAACCGGTCACTGGAGGTGACCGGGTCGCGGACTGTAACCGCCGGTTCGGAATTACACCGACCCCGGAGTGCGCTGCTGCTGGTACAGGGTCAGTGTGCCACGCCGGGAACAGTGCCACGCATCGGATTTATTGTGGCCCGGCTCACAGATGATTGGTCCATACCTATTGACCGCTCTGGTCTAGTCCTCTTAACGTCTGCGCAACAAGACGATCACCCACCGTTCGTTGTGCCAGGCCGACCTCCCCAGGAGGAACAGACCGTGCTGTCCCCCACCCGAGCGAGATCCTCCCTGCTCGCCGCCGGCGCGGCCGTCGCCGGACTCCTGCTCAGTTCGCTCGCCCAAGGCGTCTCGCACGCCGCCGACAACGAGTCCTGTCGTCCCGACGGCCTGTACAAGACGCCGGGCGTCGACGTGCCGTACTGCTCGGTCTACGACGCCGACGGCCGCGAGAAGATGGGCGCCGACCACAAGCGCCGCGTCATCGGCTACTTCACCGGATGGCGTACGGGCAAGAACGGCGAACCCGCCTACCTCGCCTCCGACATCCCGTGGGACAAGGTCACCCACCTCAACTACGCCTTCGCGCACATCGGCAGCGACCACAGGATCTCGGTCGGCTCCGACGGCGAGAAGAACCCCGCGACGGGGATGACCTGGCCGGGCGTGGCCGGTGCGGAGATGGACCCGGCGTACGGCTACAAGGGCCACTTCAACCTGCTCAGCAAGTTCAAGAAGCAGCACCCCGACGTGAAGACGCTCGTCTCGGTGGGCGGCTGGGCCGAGACCGGCGGGTACTTCGCCGACAACGGCGACCGGGTGAACTCCGGCGGCTTCTACTCGATGGCGACCAACGCGGACGGTTCGGTCAACCAGGCGGGCATCGACACGTTCGCCGACTCGACGGTCGCGTTCATCAAGAAGTACGGCTTCAACGGCGTCGACATCGACTACGAGTACCCGACGACGATGAAGGACGCGGGCAATCCGCTGGACTTCTCGTACTCGAACGGGCGGCGGGCCGGGCTGGTCAAGGGCTACGCGGCGCTGATGAAGTCGCTGCGCGAGAAGCTCGACCGGGCGGGCGCCGCGGACGGGAAGCACTACCTGCTGACCGTGGCCGCGCCCTCGTCGGGATATCTGCTGCGCGGCATGGAGACGTTCCAGGTCCAGAAGTACCTGGACTACGTCAACATCATGTCGTACGACCTCCACGGCGCGTGGAACGAGTACGTCGGCCCGAACGCCTCGCTCTTCGACGACGGCAAGGACGCCGAACTGGCGGCCGCCGGTGTGTATTCGACCGCGCAGTACGGCGGCACCGGGTACCTGAACACCGACTGGGCGTACCACTACTTCCGCGGCTCGATGCCGGCCGGCCGCATCAACATCGGCCTGCCGTACTACACCCGCGGGCACAAGAACGTGCAGGGCGGCACGGACGGGCTCTGGGGCAGGGCGCCCTCGACGAACTGCCCGGCCGGCGCGGGCCTGACGAAGTGCGGTGACGGGGCGTCGGGCATCGACAACCTGTGGCACGACAAGGACACGGCGGGCAAGGAGTCCCCGGCCGGGTCCAACCCGATGTGGCACGCGAAGAACCTGGAGAAGGGCGTCGTCGGGGACTACGTCACGAAGTACGGCTTCCCGGCCGACACGAAGCTGACCGGCACGTACACCCGCAAGTACGACCCGACGCTCGTCGCGCCCTGGCTGTGGAACGCGCAGAAGAAGGTCTTCCTGTCGACCGAGGACGAGCAGTCCGTCAAGGCCAAGGCCGACTACGTGGTCGACAAGGGCATCGGCGGCACGATGGTCTGGGAGCTCGCGGGCGACTACGACTGGAACGCCGCCAAGGGACAGTACGAGATCGGCGACTCGCTGACGACGGCGATGTACGAGAAGTTCAAGTCGGCAACTCCGTACGGCGCGAAGCGCTCCAGCATCGAACTGCCGACGAAGGCGCTCGACATCGGCGTGGACTTCGGGCAGTTCCCGCTCGGCGACTCCAACTACCCCATCAGCCCCAAGCTGAGGATCACGAACAACTCGAAGGCGACGCTGCCCGGCGGCACGGAGTTCCAGTTCGACTACGCGACCTCCGCGCCCGCCAACGCCAAGGACCAGTCCGGCTTCAACACGAGGATCGTGCGCAGCGACCATACGGCCGCGCACAACATCGGCGGCCTGAAGGGCGACTACAACCGCGTCTCGCTGAAGCTGCCGGCCTGGCAGACGCTCGCGCCCGGCGCGTCGGTCGAGCTGGACTTCGTCTACTACCTGCCGACCTCCACCCCGTCCAACTGGACGGTGACCTTCGGCGGCCAGTCCTACGCCCTGGCGGGCGACCTGGCGCGCGGCACGACGGTGGTGGACCCGGGAACGGGCCCCGGGCCGGACCCGAGCCCCACACCGAGCCCGGGCGGGCCGTGCGCGGCGCCCGCGTGGAGCGCCTCGTCCGAGTACGGCAGCGGTACGACCCTCGCTCACAAGTCGCGCCAGTGGAAGTCCAAGTGGTGGACGAAGGGCGAGGAGCCGGGTACTACCGGTGAGTGGGGTGTCTGGCAGGACCTCGGAGCCTGCTGACCCCCGGCAAGACGCCCGGCGGCGGTGACCGGCCCTTCCCGCCGCCGGGTCCGACCCTCCCGCACGCCCCGGAGCCCCGGCTCCGGGGCGTGCGGCGCGTACGGGGCGAGCAGCCGCCGCGACCGGGGGGGGCGAACCGGCCGCCGGGCCCTGGAGGCGTACGGGCGTTCCGGCCCGGGGGACGTACGGGCGGTCCGGCCTCGGGGGTACGGGCGGTCAGGCGCCGGCGGGTGTCGGGGTGAACAGGTCGTCCTGGGCCGCTTCCCTGGCCGCGAGCAGCGCGCCCTGGAGGACCGCCGCGTCGCCCAGCTCCCCGGCCCGCACCTGGGTGCGCAGCGGTGACATGCCGGCGAGCTTCGCGGCGACCCGGGCGGCGAGGGCCTCACCGCCCGCGTGGCCGCTCTCGCCGCCGAGGACGACGCAGCCCGGGTCGAGGACGGCGGTGACGGCCGCCGCGCCGACGGCCAGGTGCGTGGCGAGCGCGTCCAGGAACGGCTCACCGCGTGACCCCGCCGCGAGGGCCGCCCGTACCCCGGCGGCGGGTGAGGCGTCACCGGCGGCCGCGATGCCGTGGCGCGTGGCGAGGGCGCCGATGGCGGCCCCGCCGGCCAGCGAGTGGAACCCGCCGCCGCAGTCCGTGGCCGAGGGCAGGCCCTCGGTGCCCGGCACCGGCAGGAACCCGATCTCGCCCGCGCCGCCCGACGCGCCCCGGCGCAGCTTGCCGTCGAGCACGAGCGCCGCGCCGACGCCGTGGCCGAGCCACAGCAGGACGAAGGTGTGGCGGTCGCGGGCCGCGCCGAGCCGCTGTTCCGCGACGGCGGCGAGGTTGGTCTCGTTCTCCACGAGCACGGTGGCGGGCAGGCGTTCCTGCAGGGCGGCGACCAGTCTGCGGTGCCAGGCGGGGAGCCCGGTGGTGGCGCGCAGTTCCCCGGTCGCGGGGTCGACCAGGCCGGGGGCCCCGATCCCGACGCTGTGCAGCCGCTCGGCGCCGGCCTCGCGGGCGGTGCGTTCCAGGAGGGCGACGGCCTGTTCGACGGCCGGTCCGGTGCCGGTCGCGTCGCCGTCGATCGGCAGCGTGGCCTCGGCGAGCGTCGTACCGAGCAGATCGGCCACGACGACGGAGACGCCCTGGGTCCGTACGTCGAGCGCGGCGAGGTGCGCGCGGTCCGCGACGATGCCGTACAGCCGGGCGTTGGGGCCCCGGCGTCGCGCCCCGGCCTCCCCCACCACGGTGATCAGGCCCGCGCCCTGGAGCCGTTCGACCAGGTCGGCGACGGAGGGGCGGGACAGTCCGGTGAGCGTCTTGAGCTGCCCGGCCGTCAACGGGCCCTCGTCCTGGAGCAGCTTGAGGGCGGACCGGTCGTTGATGGCCCGGGCGGTGCTCGGTGATGCGGGCATGCCACGGATCCTCTCAGACACCTGGGCACCTATTTATCAGGCAGGGTTCCTGATAGTTTACTCCGGCACGCTGGAGAGACGGACCACGGGGAGGACGCGATGTCGGGCGAAACGGTCTTCAGCCGGCCGCAGTTGAAGCGGGCACGGTACGCCGTGGCCGCTGTCTTCTGTGTCCACGGAGCGGTCACCGGCAGCTTCGCCACCCGCATCCCGTGGATCGCGGACCACACCGGCGTCGGCGCGGGCCAGCTCGGCCTCGCCCTCGCCTTCCCCGCGATCGGCGCCTCGGTGGCGATGCCGCTGGCCGGGGCGGTCAGTCACCGGCTGGGGGCGCGGACCGCGCTGCGCGGGCTGCTGGTCCTGTGGACCCTCTCCCTCACGCTGCCCGCGCTGGCGCCGAACATGGTGGCGCTGTGCGCCGCGCTGTTCGTGTACGGCGCGACGGCGGGGATGTCGGACGTGGCCATGAACGCGCTCGGCGTCGAGGTCGAGAACCGGCTGGACAAGTCGATCATGTCCGGGCTGCACGGCATGTGGAGCGCGGGCGCGCTGATCGGCTCGGCCGCCGGAACGCTCGCCGCCCACCTGGGGAGCGACGCGCGCCTGCACCACGCGCTGGCCGCCGCCGCCCTGACCGTACTGGGCCTCGTCGCCTGCCAGGGTGTGATCGACCTGCGCAGCGCGCCGGACGCCGAGGCTCCGCCGCGTTTCGCGCTGCCGCCGAGGTCGGCGCTGGTGATCGGGGCGATCGGGTTCTGCGCGGTGTTCGCGGAGGGGGCGAGCCTGGACTGGTCGGCGGTGTACCTGCGGGACGTGCTGGACACCTCGCCGGGCCTCGCCGCCGCCTCGACGACCGCGTTCGCCCTGACGATGGCGGTGGCCCGGCTGGCCGGGGACCGGGTGATCGACCGCTTCGGGCCGGTGCGCACGGTCCGGGTGGGCGGCGTCGCGGCCACGGCCGGCGGCCTTCTCGTGGTGTCGGCGACCGGTCCGGTGCTCGCCCTGGCCGGTTTCGCGCTGATCGGGCTCGGGGTCGCGGTGGTCGTGCCGCTGGCGTTCGCCGCGGCCGGCCGCTCCGGGCCGAACCCGAGCCAGGCGATCGCGGGCGTCGCGACGATCACGTACACCTCCGGTCTGATCGCCCCCTCCGCGATCGGCGCGGTGGCCGACGCGACCTCGCTGGTGGTGTCCTTCGGCGTGGTGACGGCGCTGGCGTTCGGGCTGGTGGTCGGCGCCGGGGTACTGCGCGGCGCGGGCCGCGTGCCGGACGGCGAACGCGGCGGCGCCTCCCCGTCCCCCGCCGCGGCGGTCAAGGACTAGGGCGCGGCCGGCGCTCACCCGTCCGCCGTCGGCCGAGGGCCGGCGGGGCGTGCGGCCGATACCCGGCAGGCAGCGGCGCGAGACCCCGGCCTTAGCATGGCTGGGATCATTTCTGACCGAATCTGCACGGGAGCCACCATGGACCTCGGGGTGCGCTGGACCCTGCACGGCGACGGGCGGACCCCCGCCCCCGGAGCCGTCGTACGGCCCGACGAGCGCCTCTCCTGGCCCCGTACGGCGGGGCTCGGCGCCCAGCACGTGGTGGCCATGTTCGGGGCGTCGTTCGTCGCTCCGGTGCTCATGGGGCTCGACCCCAACCTGGCCATCATGATGTCCGGCGTCGCGACCGTCATCTTCCTGCTCGCGACCCGCGGCCGCGTGCCGAGCTACCTCGGCTGCTCGCTCTCCTTCGTCGGCGTGGCGGCCACCATCCGCGCCTCCGGCGGCGACAGCGCCACGGTCACCGGCGCGGTCCTCGTCGTCGGCGCGGCGCTGTTCGTCGCCGGCCTCGCCGTCCAGAGGTTCGGCGCCCGCATCATCCACGCCGCGATGCCGCCGGTCGTCACGGGCGCGGTCGTCATGCTGATCGGCTTCAACCTGGCCCCGGTCACGGCCTCGACGTACTGGCCGCAGGACCAGTGGACGGCCCTGCTGGTGATGCTCTTCACCGGGCTGGCCGTCGTCTGCCTGCGCGGCTTCTTCTCCCGCGTCGCGATCTTCCTCGGTCTGCTCTTCGGGTACGCGATCTCGTGGGTGTTCGACCGGATCTTCGGGAAGATCCACTCACCCGTGGGCGGCCCGGAGGCCGTCGACCACTGGCGGCTGGACCTCTCGGCGGTCGGCCGGGCCGACTGGATCGGCCTGCCGACCTTCCACGCGCCGAGCTTCGAGTGGTCGGCGATCCTCGTCGCGCTGCCCGTCGTCATCGCGCTGATCGCCGAGAACGCCGGCCACGTCAAGGCCGTCGGCGAGATGACCGGCGACTCCCTGGACGACAGGCTCGGCACCGCCATCGCCGCCGACGGCGCCGCGTCCATGCTGTCCACCGCCGTCGGTGGCCCGCCCAACACGACGTACTCCGAGAACATCGGCGTCATGGCGGCCACCCGCGTCTACTCCACGGCCGCCTACTGGGCCGCCGCCGGATTCGCGCTGCTCTTCGGGCTGTGCCCCAAGTTCGGCGCGGTCGTCGCGGCGATCCCCGGCGGTGTGCTCGGCGGCATCACCGTCATCCTGTACGGCATGATCGGCCTGCTCGGCGCCCAGATCTGGCTCAACGCGCGCGTGGACCTGCGCAATCCGCTCAATCTGGTGCCGGCCGCCGCGGGCATCATCATCGGCGTCGGCGGCGTCAGCCTGAAGATCACCGACAACTTCGAGCTGAGCGGCATCGCGCTCGGCACGATCGTCGTGATCACCGGCTACCACGTCCTGCGCGCCCTGGCCCCCGCCCACCTCAAGGAGCAGGAGCCCCTGCTGGACGCGGGCACCTCGACGTACGACACCACCAAGGACTAGGCGTCGGCCAGTTCGGCGTTGGCGCGGGCGGTCAGGACGGTCAGCAGGCGGCCGGCGGCCGCCAGCTCGTCCGGCTCGAAACCGTCGTACAGCCGCGCCGTGATCGCACCGACCTCGGTACGGATCGCACGGTGCAGCTCCCGGCCCGCGTCCGTGAGCCGGATGCGGCACTCGTCGCCGGGGACCGCCTCCACCAGCGCCGCGCCGGTCAGTTCGGCGATCGTCGCCAGCGCCGTCGCGTCGTCGATCTTCAGGCTGCCCGTCATGCGGCCGACGAGGTGGCCGCGGTCGACTCCGGCGCCGCTGTCCGCCGCGACGTTGAGCGCCACGGACTGGTTGAAGGTGGTGCCGGTGCGGGCCAGGTAGCGCTCCAGGACGGCGCGGGTGGCGTAGTGGGCCTGGCCGATGACCTGGCCGTTGACGTTCGGGATCGCGGACACGGCTACTCCTCGGTCGGTGCTTCGGGCGGTACGCCGGACGACGCGTCCAGCGGTACGTCGATCAGGGCGGTCAGCTCACGGACCAGCACCTCGGTGCGCCGCCCCTCCAGGCCGCCCAGCGGCGCCAGGAGCTGGTCGACGAGCCGCTGTACGACCGTGATCGCGCGGCCGGTGGTCTCGCGCCCCCGGTCCGTGAGGCCCAGCCGGACCGCCCGGGTGTCGGCGGCGTCCCGGGTGCGCTCGACGAGGCCCGCGGTCTCCAGCGCGCGGGCCAGCTTCGAGACGTACAGGGCCTCAAGGCCGGTGTGGTCGGCGAGCTGCCGCTGACTCGGCCGGCGCCCGGCGTGTTCCATGCCGAGCAGCGACGCGAGCAGCGAGTACTGCGCGTGGGTCAGGCCCATTGGCCCGAGGGCCCGGTCGACGGCCACGCGCCACTTCATCGACAGTCGCCAGACCAGGAATCCGGGCGTCGGGCCTTCGGTGGCTGCGCTCATGACAGATACAGTACATAGACACTATGTACATGGCTAGTGTTTGCTCAGTCGCCGCGCGCCAACCGGTAGGCGTACTCCGGTGCGAAGGTGCCCGCCGCCCCCTTGCAGCCGTCGGACTCCCCCGGCAGCTTGACCCACAGGTACGCGTCGATCCGGTCCTCCCCGGTCCGGGTCGTCGGCGCCCGGCCGAGGGCGCGGCCCGCCGGGTCGCACCACTGGCCCCCGGGCGGCGGGCCGTTGCCGTTCCTGCTGGTGTCGATGACCGCGCCGAGCCCCGGAGGGCCGCCGAGCGCGGCGAGGACCCGGCGGGCGTAGGCGGCCTCGTCGGAGGTGCGGTGGAAGTTGGCGACGTTGGTGAAGATGCCGTCGCCGCTCGACCGGGCGCCCGCCGCGCGCAGGGCCGCGGCCTGCTTCCCGGCCGTGTGCCAGCCGGAGTGCCCGGCGTCGAAGTAGACCTTCGCCCGGGGGTTCGCCGCGTGCAGGGTGCGGCCCGCGCGGGCCAGCGACGCGAAACGCGCCTGCCGCTGCGCGGCGGAGAGGCAGTCGGACAGGGCGATCGAGTCCGGTTCCAGGACCACGATGACCTCACCGGCGCCGAGCCCGGCCGCGAAGTCCTCGATCCAGCCGTCGTACGCCCCGAGGTCCGGCGCGCCGCCCTGGGACGCGCCGCCGCAGTCCCGGTCGGGGATCGCGTACGGCACCAGGACGGGCACCCGGCCCGCCGTCCGGGCGGCCGAGGTCACGGACCTCACCTGCGCGGTGACGGCGCCCGGGTTGTACGTCGCGAACCACACGGCGGCGGGCCGCTCCGCGATCCGGGACTTGATCAGCGCGTGCCGGGGGTCGTCGCCGTTGGCCCTGACCCAGTCGAGCACCTGCGACCGCGGGTGCAGGTGGAGGGCGGCCCCGGGCTCCTCGCCCCGGCCCGCTTCCGGCGTCCCCGGGGCCCGCGCCGGCGGCGAGTCCGGCGGTGCGGGCCGGGAAGCCCGGGGCGGCCGCGGGGACGGGAGCGCCGCCGGACGCGAGGCCGGGGCCGAGACCTTGGCGGTCGGCGTCGCCGAAGCGGTCGGCCGCGCGGGCAGCGGCCCCGGAACCGGCGTCGCGGTCGTCGTCGGCCGCGCCGCGTTCCGGTGGTTCCCCTCACCCGCCGACGCGGACATCACTCCCGTCACCGCGCCGACGGCGACGACCGCCGAAGCCGCGACGGCCATCGCGTCGCGCCGCCTGGCGCGCCGCCGCTCGGCGCGCTCCGTCCGGCGCTGTGTACGTGCACCCGGCACCCTGGTTCTCCCCCCGGTCGGCCGTCCCCCGGCGCCCGCGACACGGTTCGTTCCCCCGTTCTGGGGAAGCCCGTGTCTACGTCGCCCGGGAAAAAGCCTAGGGCTGCGACGCTGCCCGTATGGCGCAGATCGAGCACTTCCCAGCTCAGACGGACCGCTCCCGGACCTCGGTCGACGCGGTGGTGGCGCGGATGCGTTCCTTCCGCTGCGACTGGCCGCCGTCGGACGGCCTCGCGGTCTTCAACCGGGTCTACCTCGCGGTCACCGAGGAGATCGACCGGCGCATCGACGGCGGCCTGTTCCCCGACGCCCGCGCCGCCGCCACGCTCGACGTGCTCTTCGCCGAACGCTACCTCCGGGCCGTGGACGCCTCGTCGGCGGGGCGGCGCGGGCCCGCCTGCTGGCGGCCGCTGCTGATGTACCGGCGCCATCCGGGCGTACGGCCGCTGCAGTTCGCACTGGCCGGGATCAACGCGCACATCGGGCACGACCTGGCGCTGGCCGTGGTCGACTCCTGTGACGTGCTCGGCTGCCGGCCGGCCGATCTGGAGAATGCCTTCGACCGAGTGGGCGACACCCTGGTGGCACTGGAGGAGCGCGTCCGCGAGGAGCTGATGCCGGGGCCCGACCTGCTGGAGATCGCCGATCCGCTGACCCATCTGCTCGGCTCGTGGAGCCTGGAGCGGGCCCGTGACGCCGCCTGGTCCGCCGCCCGCCTCCTGTGGCGGCTGCGTGAACTGCCCGAGCTGGCGGAGGACTTCACCCGGCGGCTGGACGAAGGCGTGGGCCTGGTCGGGCGGATGCTGCTGACGCCGCTGCCCGGCGGCGACCGGACCCGGCCCGCCGACGCGCTCCGGTGAAGCCCCGGTGAACAGCGTCCGTCGGACTGCCCCGGCCCGGCTGCACGCGCCCCCACCGGCCCTACCCTGACCCGCACAAGCGCGCGAACGGGCGGGCGCGGCAGGCTGGGGCGAGGGCGAACGCGTGGACTGGTTGAACCCCGAGAACGTGGTGGCGCTGCTGACCGCGATGGTCGGCGTGGCGGCCGCGGTGGGGCCCTTCTGGTACGAGCGCCGGGTCCCGCGCCGCAAGCGGATCGGCTACCGCGTGCAGATGGACACCCCCATCGGCGGCGACGCGCGAGGCGGCCACGACACCGTGCGGCTGGGCCTGTTCGACGACTCCCCCGGCATGTCCAACGCCACCCTCGTTCTGCTCCGGATCGAGAACGACGGCGCGCAGGGCATCTCGGCCACCGACTACACGGGCCCGGACACGCACGGCCTGACCGTCCACTTCACCGACCGCACGGTCCGCGGTGTGGCGGTCACCCAGCCCAATCCCGAACACGCCCACCTGATGGCGCACTTCACGCCCGAGGCGGGGATGCGGCACGACCACAACCGGGTGCACCTGCCGAAGGTGCCGCTCAACCGGGGCCAGCACTACAAACTCCTGGTCCTGCTCGGCGGGGGCGGTGTCGGCAGTGCGGTCCGGGTGACCGGCGGCATCCAGGACGGCGCGGTGATGCCCAACGAGAGCACCACGCCGGACGACAAGCCGCCCGTGTTCAGCCGCCCGGCCCGGACCCTGATCCTCGCGCTCGCCGTCTGCGTCGTCGCCCTGGCCACCCTCACCGTCGTACGCGACGACGCGGACCCGCCGCCGATGGGCTGCGCCACCGGGAAGCTGACCGTGACCGGCTCCACCGCGTTCACGCCGGTCGCCGAGGAGCTGGCCGAGAAGTACGAGGACGAGTGCCCCGGTTCGGAGATCACCGTGGACACCCACGGCAGTACCGCCGGCATCCGCGCTCTCGACGAGGCGGGCGCCGCGGCCGAGGACGGCTCGCCCGCCGTCGTCGCCCTGGCCGACGGCCCGAAGCCGAACGGCTATCCCCGGCTGCGCGAGAGCCGGGTGGCGGTCTCCGCGTTCGCCCTGGTGCTCAACGACCGCGTGCGGCTCAAGGGTCTGACGACCGCGCAGGTACGCGCGCTGTACGCCGGCACCGTCCGCAACTGGAAGGAGCTGGACGGGCCCGACCTGCCGGTCCGCCTCGTGAGCCGGGACGCCAACTCCGGCACCCGGCAGGTCTTCCAGCGCCGTGTGCTGGGCGGCGGCGAGCCCGCGAACACCTCGCAGGACTGCGTCCGGCGGGACGACGGGCGGCCCGGCGTCATCCGCTGCGAGCTCGACTCGACCGAGCAGGTGCTGGCCGAGGTCGCCTCCGTGCCGGGCGCCCTGGGCTACAGCGAACTGCGCTCGGGCACCGTCCCCGGCGGCCTCCACCGCCTGCGCCTGGACGGCCGGGAGCCGAGCATCGAGGGCATCGGGGCCGGCGGCTACCCGTACCACGAGATCGAGTACGCCTACACGTACGGCAGCCCGCCCGCCGACTCCCTGGTCTCCAGCTTCCTCGTCTACCTGACGCGCGGGAGCGGCCAGGACATCATCCGCACCCACGGCCACCTGCCGTGCGCCGCCCCGGAAGCGGCGAAGCCCTGCGCCGGTGAGTAGCACAGGGCTGTTGATGGCCGCTCGGGCCGGCCGGATCGCGGCCGGCCCGAGCGGCATGTTCCTGGGGGGGAAGGACGTGCCCGGAGGTGTCCGGGGTCAGTCCTCCGGCAGCTCGACCGGGGCGATCTCGTCGTAGAGGTCGCCGGGGCCCGGGTTCGTCGGGTCGGTCGTACCGCCGAAGTGGTGCATGACGCCCCACACGGCGTTCAGCGCGGTCTGCACGGCGCCCTCGGCCCACCCGGCCGTCCACGAGATGTCGTCGCCCGCGAGGAAGATGCCGCGCTTGTCCTCGGGGAGGCGGTCCTGCATGAAGTGGGTGAACAGGCGGCGCTGGTAGCGGTAGTGGCCGGGCAGGTTCGCCTTGAACGCGCCCATGAAGTACGGCTCGTTCTCCCACGACACGGTCACCGGGTTGCCGATGATGTGACGGCGGATGTCGACCTTCGGGTAGATCTCGCCCAGCGACTTCAGCATGACCTCCATCCGCTCGTTCGCGGACAGCGGCAGCCACTTGAGGCTGTCGTCGCACCACGTGTACGAGAGGCAGATGGTGGCGGGCTTGTCCGGGCCGTCGTCCAGCAGGTACGTGCCGCGCGTCATCCGGTCGGTGAGCGTCATCGACATGACGTCACGGCCGGTCTCCTCGTCCTTGTCCAGCCAGAACGGCCGGTCGACCGGGACGAAGAGCTTGGAGCTCTCCATGTAGTGGGTACGCTCCATCGCCGTCCAGTGGTCGATGGGGAACAGCGAGTCGTCACACGTGATCTTGGAGAGCAGCATCCACGACTGCGCGGTGAAGATCGCCGCCTGGTACGTGCGGATGTCGCCGGAGGCGTCGGTGACGGTGATCCGGTTGCCGGCCGTACGGTGCAGGCGCGTGACGGCGGGCTTCGGCTCGCCCACGTGGAGGGACTTCAGCGACGTACCGAGCGGCCAGTGCACGAGCTTGACCGGCTCGCGCTCCCACAGCCGGACGGGAAGCTGCTGGCTGCCGCCGACGATGCCGCGGTGGTGGTCGTCCGCCTCGGTGTAGACGACGCGCAGGATCTCCAGGATGGAGTTCGGGAAGTCGGTGTCCCAGCCGCCGGTGCCGAAGCCGACCTGACCGAAGATCTCGCGGTGCCGGAAGGACTTGAACGACTCGGACTCACAGAGGAAGCCGTAGAAGGTCTGGTTGTCGAGCTTCTCGACGAGCTTGGCCCAGATCTCCCGGATGCGCGGTACGTCGCGCTCCCGCATGGCCTGGTTCATGTCGGAGAAGTCGGCGCCCTCTTCGAGGCAGGCGTTCCAGGCGTTCATGACGTCGCGGTAGACCTGCGGCAGGTCGTCGACGGTCACGGCGTAGTGCGACTCGCCCTTGAGGTCGACGACGGTCGACGGGGTCTCGGGGGCCAGCGGGTTGGGGAACGCCTTCGTCTCCAGGCCCACCAGGTCGATGTAGTGCTGGAGCGCCGTGGAGGACGGCGGGAAGCGCATGGCGCCCATCTCGGCCGTCAGCGACTCGTCGCAGCCCTCGAACCCGACGGTGCGCAGCCGGCCGCCGATCTGGTCGGCCTCGTACACGACGGGCTTGAGGCCCATCTTCATCAGCTCGTACGCCGCGATGATGCCGGACAGGCCGCCGCCGATGACCGCGACCTCGGTGCCGTGCTCGGTCGCCGGTATCTGGCCGAGGCCCGCCGGGTGCGCGAGGAAGTCGTCGTACGCGTAGGGGAAGTCCGGACCGAACATGGTGATCGGCGGCTGCGCGTCGGTGTGCTGGACGGCGGTGGGCACCGTGGACGTCATGGGGTCGGGCTCCTTGCGAAAACGAGAAGTGAGGGGGCGAGGCGGGGGCGGCGTCAGGCCAGGGACGCGTACAGCCCGGGGCGGCGGTCGCGCAGGTACGGGTTGTTCTCGCGCGACGCCCGCAGGAACTCGGGGTCGGCGTCGCCGAACACCAGCTCCTCACCGCGCCCGGCGCGGGCCCTGGAGGCCCCGTCGGGACCGGCCAGGCAGCTCAGCCCGACGAACTCGAACTCGCCCTCGGCGCCGGTCCGGTTCACATAGGCGACGTACATCTGGTTCTCGAAGGCCCGCACGGGGACCACGGACTCGGCGACGAACTGGAACGGGTGCATCTGCGCGGTCGGCACCAGCAGCAGGTCGGTGCCCGCGAGCGCGTGGGCGCGGACGTTCTCCGGGAACTCGACGTCGTAGCAGATCATGAGGCCCACGGTCAGGCCGCCGAGCTCCGCCTGGACGACCGTGTCGTCGCCGGGCGTGAACCACTCCTGCTCGAAGCAGCCGAAGAGGTGCGTCTTGCGGTAGTTCGCGAGGCGCGTGCCGTCGGGGCCGATGAGCTGCGCGGAGTTGTAGACGGCGTCCCCGTCGCGCTCGGGGTAGCCGTAGTGGACGGCCAGCCCGTGGCGTACGGCGATGTCCGCGACGGCGTCGGCGGCCTCCCCGTCGGCGGGCTCGGCCAGCCGGTGCACGTCCGCCCCGATGGCATAGCCGGTCAGGAACATCTCCGGGCAGACCAGCAGCCCCGCGCCCGCCGCCGCGGCACGGCTCGCGGCGTCGTCGAGGACCTTGAGGTTCGCCTCGACGGAGCCGGGACGGCCGGAGCTCTGGAGCAGTGCGGTGCGCAACGGCGGCATGGCTGACCTCGGGCTGGTGGGGAAGGTGTGCGGGAGACGTAATGACGGTACGTTCCGCGCTCGCACCCGGACAAGGCGCGACCGTTGCGGACCGACCGTTGATCTGTTGCGCAACGAGCGGGGTGCGCGGCGATTCATTGCGTACGCCGCCGGGCCTCGCGTCGGACGGTCCCCGCGCCCTGCGATGATCACCGCCCGGCACCACGACCGACCGGCCCGAGCCCGCCCCGGTCGAGAGGACCGGGGCGGGCTCGGGCGACTTCAGGGGTGGTGCTCCGGCAGCCGGCCTGCGAGCCGGCCGCCCGGAAGCGCTAGGCGGGCGAACCCGACGAGAAGCGCCGGAGCAGCGGGGACAGCACGAGCACCGACTTGGTGCGCTCGACGAACGGCTCCCCCGCGATCCGCTCCAGCACGCGCTCGAAGTGGCGCATGTCGGAGGCGAAGATCTGGACGACGGCGTCCGCGTCGCCGGTGACGGTCGACGCGGACACCACCTCCGGGTAGCGCGACAGGCCACGGCGGATGTCCTCGGGGGACGTGTTGTGGCGGCAGTACATCTCGATGAAGCCCTCGGTCTCCCAGCCCAGCGCGGCCGGGTCGACGCGGACGGTGAAGCCGGTGATGGCGCCTTCCGCCCGCAGCCTGTCCACGCGCCGCTTCACCGCGGGCGCGGACAGGCCGACCTCGGAGCCGATGTCCGCGTAACTGCGGCGGGCGTCCTCGGCGAGGGCGTGGACGATGCGTTCGTCGAGATCGTTCAGTCGCACTACGGGTGGATCACTTCTCTGCGGTGGCCAGACTGGAGCGGCGCATGCCGTAGAGGAAGTAGAACACGAGCCCGGCGATCATCCAGCCACCGAAGTAGACCCAGGTCTTGCCGGGCAGGCTGAACATCATGTACGCGCAGAAGGCGAAGCCGAGAATCGGCGTCACCGGGAACAGTGCCACGCGGAACGTCCGCGGCATGTCGGGGCGCTTGTACCGCAGGATGACGACGGCGACGTTCACGAGAGCGAAGGCGAAGAGCGTGCCGATGCTGGTGGCGTTGGCCAGCTCGCCGAGCGGGATGAAGGCCGCGAGGACGCCGCAGAACAGCGACACGATCACGACGTTGGCCTTCGGCGTGCCGGTGCGCTCGTCGACCTTGGCGAACACCTTGGGGACGAGGCCGTCGCGGGACATCGCGAAGAGGATGCGGGTCTGGCCGTACAGCACGGCGAAGACGACGCTGGCGATGGCCACGACCGCGCCGGCGGCCAGGACGACGCCCCAGAAGCTGTGACCGGTGACGTCCTTCATGATCTGCGCGAGAGCCGCCTCGGTGCCCTCGAAGTCCTGCCACGGCATGGCGCCGACGGCGACCAGGGCGACGAGGCAGTAGAGCACGGTGACGATCAGCAGCGACAGCATGATCGCGCGCGGCAGGTCCTTCTTGGGGTTCTTGGCTTCCTCACCGGCGGTGGAGGCGGCGTCGAAGCCGATGTACGAGAAGAACAGGGTGGCCGCGGCGGCGCTGATCCCGGTGACGCCGAGCGGGGCGAGCGGGGCGTAGTTGCCGGCCTTGATGCCCATGAAGCCGATGGCGCAGAAGAGGACCAGCGTGGCGATCTTGATGACGACCATGATCGTGTTGACGCGGGCGCTCTCCTTGGCGCCGCCCATCAGGAAGACCATGGCGAGCAGGATGACGATCAGCGCCGGGAGGTTGATGAATCCGCCCTCGCCGAGCGGCGCGGAGACGGAGGCCGGGATCGTGACGCCGATCGTGCCGTCGAGCAGCTCGTTGAGGTACTCGCCCCAGCCGACGGCCACGGCCGCGACGGACACGCCGTACTCCAGGACCAGGCACCAGCCGCAGATCCAGGCGATGACTTCGCCCATGGTCGCGTACGAGTAGGAGTACGAGGAGCCGGACACCGGTATGGAACCCGCGAGCTCCGCGTAGGAGAGCGCCGAGAAGAGGGCGGTGAGACCGGCGATGACGAACGAGATCGCGACGGCGGGGCCGGCCAGTGGCGTGGCCTCGCCGAGCACGACGAAGATGCCGGTGCCGAGCGTGGCACCGATGCTGATCATCGTCAGCTGCCACATGGTGAGCGAGCGGCGGAGCGAGCCGCCGTCGCCCTGGCCGCCTTCCGCGACGAGCTGCTCGACGGGCTTGCGCCGCATCAGCCGGTTGCCGAGATTCGGACGCTCGGATTCCGGTTGGGGAGTGACGGGTGGCGCTGCGTCCAACACTGGGGTGGCTCCTTATCGCTGCCGATCGGGAAGGCGGCGACCGCAGCGGTCCGCTCGGGGCGTCAGAAATCAGCCCGGAGCTCGGGGACCGCCGAGCAGGCGGTCCCCGCCACTCCACGTACAGCGCGAAGCCTACGAGGTGTGCGTTCACATCCGTAATGCAGCAACCTTGCGTACCGACGGACGATCATTGCGCACGACCGCGACACATGGCTTTTTGTTGCGCCTCACCTTTCGATATCCCTTTTGTCCGGTACGGCGGAGGCCCGTCGACCGCCGTACGCACCCCACGACCGGAGGCGACCATGACGACGACCGACCGAGCGGCCGACCACGGCCTCGCGGACGCCGAGGGCTGGCTGGACCCCGCCCCCTACCTGCGCGGGGTGGCCTGGCGTGACGGCGGCCGCGTGGTGCGCGCCGACCCCGGTGACCTGGACCGGCTGCCCTGGGACACCGCCGAGCGCGCCGCCGTGCCCGTCGGGGTGCGGCTGGAGTTCACCGCGCGGGGCGCCACCGCCCTCGACATCCGCTACCGCGCCGCCCTGCCCGGGCCCGGCGAATCGCTGCGCGACCTCGCCCACACCTTCGCGCTCTGGCACGACGGCGCCCTGGTCACGGAGGTCACCGAGGACCCGGAGCGGGAGGCGGTCGTACGGATCGGGCTGCCGGAGCGCCGCGGCGGCCGGTTCACGGTGCACCCGCCGGAGAGCCAGTGCCCCGAGATCCTGGGCCTGCGCCCGGTCGGGGGGACGCTCGCCCCGGCCCCGGCCCAGCCGCGCTGGCTGGTGCACGGCGACTCGATCACCGAGGGCTGGTGGTCCACCCGTCCCGCCCACGCCTGGCCCGCGGCGGCCGGCCGGGCGCTGGGCCTGGACGCCGTGAACCTCGGGCACGCGGGCGCCGGCCGGGGCGAGCTCGCCGTCGCCCAGCAGATCGCGGGCCTGCCCGCCGAGCTGCTGACGCTCGCCTTCGGCACCAACTGCTGGTCCCGCACGCCGTTCTCGGCGCCCCTGCTGTACGAGACCGCGCGGGCCTTCGTCGGCCTCGTACGCGAGGGGCATCCGGACACCCCGCTGCTCGTCCTCTCCCCCGTGCTGCGCCCCGAGGCCGAGGAGACCCGCAACGCCCTGGGCGCCACCCTCGCCGACCTGCGCACCGCCCTGGAGGACGCCGCACGGGCCCTCGTCGCCGAGGGCGACGACCGCCTCGTGCTGCTGCCCGGCCGTCCCGTCCTCGGCCCGGAGCATCTGGCGGACGGGCTGCACCCGAACGACGCGGGCCACGCCCTGATGGCGCAGGCGGTCGCCGCCGCGCTGCGGGACGCGGGTTTCGTTCCGCCGCCGGGCGGCCCGCCGTGTTCGCCCACGGCGTGAGTACGGGAGGGGCCGGAGGGTCATGGGACGGTGGAGGGCGGGTAGGTGAGTCCTAGATGACTGAGGAGCCGCCGATGGTTGTCCTGGACTCACCCCGGCAAGACACCGCGACGGCCAGGCAGGCCGCCGCAGACTACGTTTCCCGGCACTGCCCCTGGGCCGATCTCGAGGCGGTGCTGCTCGTCGTCAGCGAGCTGGTCGCCAACGCCGTTCGGCACACCTCCGGCTGGTGGCGCCTGACCCTCCACGCGGGCCGGGAGGAGCTGGTGGTGGAGCTGGACGACTCCAGCGACCAGCCGCCGGTGCCCCGCGAGCCGGACTTCGGGGGCGGCGGCGGGTTCGGCTGGCACATGGTGCAGCGGCTCGCGGGCCGGGTCGAGGTCCGGCCGCTGCCCGAGGGCAAGCGCGTACGGGCGATCTGGCCGCGCCCCGCCGAGGCGTACTGAGCGCGTACAGACCACTGGCCGGTCCCCGCGCGAGCGGGAACCGGCCAGTGGCGACACGACGACTGCCGGAGGTCAGCTCCAGCTGGCGTGCAGCGGCTTGCCCTCGGCGTAACCGGCGGCGCTCTGCACCCCGACGATCGCCTTCTCGGCGAACTCCTCGAGCGAGCTGGCCCCGGCGTAGGTGCAGGAGGAGCGGACGCCCGCGATGATCGAGTCGATCAGGTCCTCGACGCCCGGACGGGTCGGGTCGAGGAACATGCGCGAGGTGGAGATGCCCTCCTCGAACAGCGCCTTGCGGGCGCGGTCGTACGCCGACTCCTCGCTCGTACGGTTGCGGACGGCGCGGGCCGAGGCCATGCCGAACGACTCCTTGTACGCGCGGCCGTCGGCCGAGTGCTGGAGGTCGCCGGGCGACTCGTACGTACCGGCGAACCAGGAGCCGACCATGACGTTGGACGCGCCGGCGGCCAGCGCCATGGCGACATCGCGGGGGTGACGGACGCCGCCGTCGGCCCAGACGTGCTTGCCGAACTTCTTCGCCTCGGCGGCGCACTCCATGACGGCGGAGAACTGCGGCCGGCCCACGCCGGTCATCATGCGGGTCGTGCACATGGCGCCGGGGCCCACACCGACCTTGATGATGTCCGCGCCGGCCTCGATGAGGTCGCGCACGCCCTCGGCGGCGACGATGTTGCCGGCGACGATCGGGACCTGCGGGTCGAGCGCGCGCACGGCCTTGACCGCGGCGATCATCGACTCCTGGTGCCCGTGCGCGGTGTCCACGACGAGCGTGTCCACACCGGCGTCGAGCAGCAGCTTGGCCTTGCCCGCGACGTCGCCGTTGATGCCGACGGCGGCCGCGATGCGCAGCTTGCCGTCGCTGTCGGTGGCGGGCGTGTAGAGGGTCGCGCGCAGGGCGCCCTTGCGGGTCAGGACGCCGGCGAGGCGGCCGTCCTGGTCGACGGCGGGGGCGTACTTGCGGTTGGCGTGGTCGAGCCGGTTGAACGCCTCGCGCGGGTCGATGCCCGCGTCCAGCAGCACCAGGTCGCGGGACATGACCTCGGACAGCTGCGTGAAGCGGTCGACGCCGGCCAGGTCGTGCTCGGTGACGACGCCGACGGGGCGGCGCTCGGCGTCCACGACGACGCCCGCGCCGTGCGCCCGCTTGGGCAGCAGCGACAGCGCGTCGGCGACGGTCTGCGAGGGGGCCAGGACGATCGGGGTGTCGAGCACCAGGTGACGCGTCTTCACCCAGGAGACGACCTCGGTGACGACCTCGATCGGGATGTCCTGCGGGATGACGACGAGCCCGCCGCGGCGGGCCACGGTCTCGGCCATCCGGCGGCCGGCGATAGCGGTCATGTTCGCCACGACCAGCGGGATGGTGGTGCCGGTGCCGTCGGGGGCCGAGAGATCGACGCCCTGGCGGGAACCGACGGCCGAACGGCTCGGCACCATGAATACGTCGTCGTACGTGAGGTCGTACGGCGGCTTCAGATCGTTGAGGAAACGCACGTGCTGAACATCCCAGTCGTTCGGAGTTGGCCCCCGGGCATTTCAGCCGGGGAAAAACGCACGTACTTCAGTGTCCCATGCCCATGCCGGAACACCCTCCGGGCCGATCGTCCAGGCCGCGGGGGGTGCGCTCGTCGGATCCTCCGAACCGCGCTCCTTCGCCTCAGTCGTCCGGGTCGGCCCGGTCCAGCGCGGGCCGGGGCGCCGACCCGGTCTCGCTCAGCAGGTAGTCGGCCGCGGCGGTGTCCGTGACCAGGCTGGTGACCAGGCCGGATCTGAGTACGGCGTCGATGGCGGCGGCCTTGCGCAGGCCGCCCGCGATGGCCACCACCTCGGGGATGCGCCGCAGCCGGTCCGCCTCGACGGTGATGCACCGCTCGCCGAGGTCGCGCCCGACGCGGCGGCCCTGCGCGTCGAAGAGGTGCGCGGACATCTCGGCCGCGACGCCCAGCGAGGCGTAGTGCGCGCGCTCCTCGTCGGAGAGCATGTCGTGGACCGTCGAGATGCCCGGCTCCCACGAGCCGATGGACACGGCGGCGACGGTCACCTTGTCGAAGTACTCGAAGGCACGTGCGATACCGGTCTGGCTGCGCAGCGCCGCCGCGGTCGCCGGGTCGGGCAGCAGCATCGGGGCGTAGATCGGGTGCGCCTCGCCGCCGGAGACCTGCGCCGCGCGGCGCACCGCCTCCACCGAGCCGCGTTCCGCCGTCCCCGCGTCGTACACGCCGGTCAGCTGGACGACGGTGCACGGCGGCAGCTGGTGCAGCGCCGCCGCCATGTGGATGGTGGAGCGGCCCCAGGCGAGACCGAGTACGTCGCCCTCGTTCACCAGCTCGCCGAGCAGGTCGGCCGCGACCTCGCCGAGGTTCTCGGGGTCGGTGGGCGCGCTGCCGGCGAAGCCGGGAGATCCGGGGAGGGCGTCCTCGGTGGCGTCGGCCGGGGACTCGACGACGACCGCGTGCCGCAGGCCGTAGCGGGCGCGCAGCGCGTCGGAGCGCTCCGCGTCCAGCTCGGCGGGCACCCTGATCTCGATCCGTACGAGATCGCGCTCCAGGGCAGTCTCCAGGACCCGGGCCACCTTGAAGCGGCTGACGCCGAACTCCTCGGCGATCTGGATCTTGGACTTGCCCTCCAGGTAGAAGCGGCGGGCCATGGCCGCCGCCTGGACCAGCTCTGCGGGTCCCATCCGCAGGGCTGACCGGCCCGCCGACATTGCAGACACCGCGATCTCCTCACTGCTGTTCACACTCTGGGCTCGCTGTTCATCCTGTCAGATCAGCGAGACCTTGATCAGCCCCGAAGGGCGGCGTTCACCGAGCCGTGGCTCAGTGGTCGCATGCCCAGCCGGCCGTGGCCGTGGTCTCGGTCGCCTGGTTGCGCAGCATGCGCACCGCGGCGGCCGGGTCGTCGGTGCCGTAGACGGCCGAACCGGCGACGAAGACGTCCGCGCCGGCCTCCGCGCAGCGCTCGATCGTCGACGCCGACACGCCGCCGTCCACCTGCAGCCACAGCTCCAGGCCGTGCTTGGAGATCAGCTCACGGGTACGGCGGATCTTCGGCAGCATGATGTCGAGGAACGCCTGGCCGCCGAAGCCCGGCTCCACGGTCATGATCAGCAGCATGTCGAGCTCGGGGAGCAGGTCCTCGTACGGCTCGATGGGCGTGGCCGGCTTCAGCGCCATGGACGCCCGGGCCCCCTTGGCGCGGATCTCACGCGCCGTGCGTACGGGGGCGGCGCACGCCTCGGCGTGGAAGGTGACCGACCCGGCGCCCGCCTCCACGTACTGCGGGGCCCAGCGATCGGCGTCCTCGATCATCAGGTGGCAGTCCAGCGGGATGTCCGTCGCGCGGCTGAGGGACTCCACGATCGGGACGCCCAGCGTGAGGTTGGGGACGAAGTGGTTGTCCATCACGTCGACATGGAGCCAGTCGGCGCCCTCGACGGCCTTCGCCTCCTCCGCCAGGCGGGAGAAGTCTGCGGAGAGGATACTGGGATTGATCTGAACAGCCATGGGCCAAGCCTGCCACGTTCCGGGGCACTTCCTCGCCCCGGTGGTCCCATCGGTACGGACCAGCGGCGCCCGGGATCAGCACACACCGCGCAATCCTGGCGATTCGGCCCGCGACAACGGACCCGACACCTGGCCGCAGGGGGCGCCGTGCCGAAGACGCAGGAGCTGTCAACGCCGTCTCGCCGAGGGGTCGCCCAGCTGGTCTGCGGGCGGCGCAGCAAGTGGGTCGTGGTGGTGCTGTGGCTGGTGGTGATCATGCTGGCCTTCCCGCTGGCGGCCCGGCTCACCGACGCCCAGGACAACGACTCCGCCTCCTGGCTCCCCGGCAGGGCCGAGTCGACCCAAGTCCTCCAGGAGGCAGAGGAGTTCCGGCCCGAGGTCATCCCGGCGGTCGTCGTGTACGCGCGCGAGAGCGGCCTCACGCCCGCCGACCGCGCGCGCATCGCCGAGGACGTCGCGGCGTTCAGGCAATTGAGGGACCACGGGCTGCGCGGCGCCGAGACGCGGGGTCCCGTGCTGGACCGGCCCGTCGACCCGCGGGCCGCGGAGGTCTTCGTACCGATCACGATGGACGAGAAGGGCTGGGAGCGGCTGGCGCCCGCCGTCGACTCCCTGCGGGCGCAGAGCGGCACCGGCGAAGGCGGGCTCGCGGTCCACATCACCGGCCCGGGCGGCACCTCCGCCGCGTTCTCCGAGGCGTTCGAGGGCATCGACTCCACCCTGCTGCTCGCGGCCCTCGGCGTGGTGATCGTGATGCTGCTGATCACCTACCGCAGTCCGACGCTCCTGGTGGTCCCCGTCGTCGCGGTGATCGGCGCGCTGGCGGCCGCGCAGGCGCTGATCTACCTCCTGGCCGAACACGCCGACCTGACCGTCAACGGGCAGAGCGCGGGCATCCTGACGGTCCTCGTCTTCGGCGCCGGGACGGACTACGCCCTGCTGCTGGTGGCCCGCTACCGCGAGGAACTGCGCCGTCACGAGGACCGGCACGAGGCGATGGCGCTCGCCCTGCACCGGGCCGGGCCCGCCGTGCTGGCCAGTGGCGCGACCGTGGTGCTCGGCATGCTGGTGCTGATGTTCGCCGACATGAACTCGACCAGCGGGCTCGGTCCGGTCGCCGCGATCGGCGTCGCGGTCGCCCTCCTGGCCATGCTGACGCTGTTCCCGGCCCTCCTGGTGATCTTCGGGCGCTGGATCTTCTGGCCTGTGATCCCGCGTCTCGGCTCGCCCGAGCCCACCGAGCGCGGGATCTGGGCCCGCACCGGACGGCGGATCGCCCGTCGCCCGAGGGCCGTCTGGGGCGTCACGGCCCTCGTGCTCGCCGTCTTCGCGCTCGGTCTGACGCAGTTGCGGGCCGAGGGCGTCAGCAACGCGGACGCCTTCACGGGCAAACCCGACGCGATCACCGGGCAGGAGGTCCAGAACCGGTACTTCCCGGCGGGCAGCGGCAGCCCCCTCGTCGTCGTGAGCAACGCCGAGCAGGCCGGGCAGGTCGGCGAGGCCGTGGCGCGGGCCGACGGGGTGGTGCCCGGGTCGCTCACCGTCCCGCCCGGCACCAAACCCGTGCACGACGGCCGGGTGCTGCTCGAAGCCACGATGACGCAGGGCGCCGACAGCGCGGCCGCCAAGGACACGGTGGAGCGGGTACGGGAGGCGGTGCACGCCGTCCCGGACGCCGACGCCCGGGTGGGCGGCGGCACGGCGGCGCTCCTGGACATGGACGAGGCCACCACCCACGACAACGTTCTGATCATCCCGCTGGTGCTGATCGTGGTGCTGCTGGTGCTCATGGTGCTGCTGCGCTCGCTGGTCGCGCCGCTGCTGCTGATCGGCACGGTTGTGCTGTCGTTCGCCGCCGCCCTCGGGCTGAGCGCGCTCGCCTTCCGGTACGTCTTCGACTACGCGGGCGAGACGACCGACTTCCCGCTGTTCGTCTTCGTGTTCCTGGTGGCGCTGGGCATCGACTACAACATCTTCCTGTCCACCCGGATCCGCGAGGAGGCCCGGCGCCAGGGCACCAGGGCGGGCGTGGTGACGGGCCTCGCGACCACCGGCGCGGTCATCACGTCGGCCGGCCTCGTCCTGGCGGGCACCTTCGCCGCCCTGGGCACGCTGCCGCTGGTGGCCTTCGCCGAGATCGGCTTCGCGGTCGCGCTGGGCGTGCTGCTCGACACCCTCGTCGTACGGTCCGTACTGGTGCCGGCGCTGTTCCTGGACACCGGCCGGAAGGTGTGGTGGCCGCACCGGATGGCCCGCGAGGGCCGGTAGGGCGCGCCCCCGCTCACCACTCGATGTCGTCGCCGTCCACGATCTCGGCGTGCATGTTGCGCCGCATCATCTCCAGCGCGGCGTCCGCGAGCGGCGGATGGATGTGCGCCACGGCGTCGCGGGGGACGGTGACCCGCAGGTGCCGGATGTGCGCGTCGAGCGCCGAGTACAGCACGCACTGCTCGGTGACCTGGCCGCACAGCACCACGTGGTCGGCCCCCAGGGAGCTGAGCAGGTAGCCGAGCGGCGTCTCGAAGAAGATCGAATGGCGCGCCTTGACCACGAACAGCGAGTCGCCGTCCGGCTGGAGGGGCCGCACCAGCTCCGCGTGCGGCCCCGACAGGGCCGTGTCGACGATCTCACCGTGGTGGGAGCGCCACTCGCCGAAGTTGTCGTTCACGTAGATGACCGGAACGCCGCTCTCCCGGGCGCGCTTGAGCAGCCGGACGATCGCCGGGACGGCCTCGCGCGCCGAGGGGAGCAGCAGCTCCGCGTCGTCATGGTCATAAGTGGTGATCATGTCGATGACGATGAGAGCGGTCTTTCCCATACGCCCCAGGTTCCCCGAAAGTCGACGATCGCCCCACTCGGGAACGCCCCTGGCTAAGCGGTCCGCCGCAGCAGCGCCAGGTACATCGCGTCCGTGCCGTGCAGGTGCGGCCACAGCTGTACGTCGGGTCCGTCGCCCAGGGCCGGTACGCCGGGCAGCAGCGGCCTGGCGTCGATCCACTCGGCCTCGGCCGGCTGGTGACCGCCGCGCCCCTTGAGCACGTCGTCGACCACGACGCGGGTCTCCGCGAGGTGCGGCGAGCAGGTGGCGTACCCGACGATTCCGCCGACCCGCACCGCGCTCAGCGCCTCGCGCAGCAGCCCGCGCTGGAGCGGGGCGAACCCCTCGAGGTCCTCGGCGCGGCGGCGCCAGCGCGCCTCGGGGCGGCGGCGCAGGGCGCCGAGCCCGGAGCACGGGACGTCCATCAGGACGCGGTCGAAGGAGCCCGGAAGCCACGGCGGGCGCGTGCCGTCGGCGGCGACCACCTGGTACGGCCCCGGGTTGCCCGCCAGCGTGCGCTCGACGAGGCGGGCGCGGTGCGGCTGCTTCTCGGAGGCGAGCAGCGCCGCTCCGCGCTCGGCGGCGAGTCCGGCCAGCATGGCGGCCTTGCCGCCGGGCCCGGCGCAGCCGTCGAGCCAGCGCTCGTCGCGCCCCTCGACGGGAGCGTTCGCGAGTGCGACGGCGACCAGCTGGCTGCCTTCGTCCTGGACCCCGGCCCGGCCCTCCTGGACGGCCGCGATGGCGCCCGGCTCGCCGCCCTCGGCCAGGCGTACGGCGTAGGGGGACCAGCGGCCCGGCAGTCCGGAGTCCTCGCCCAGCACGTCGAGCAGTTCGTCGGCGGTGGAGCGGCCCGGGCGGGCGACGAGCGTCACCTCGGGCCGCTCGTTGTCGGCCTCCAGCAGGTCCTCGATGCCGGCGCGGCCGCCGCCGAGGGCGTCCCAGAGGGCGGAGACGATCCAGCGCGGGTGGGAGTGGACGACGGCCAGGTGCGCCTCGGCGTCGTCGTCGTACGGCGGGGCGACCTGCTCCACCCAGGCGTCGAGGTCCTGCTTTGAGATCTTCCGCAGCACCGCGTTGACGAACTTCGCGCGCCCCTCCCCGAGCACCACGCGCGCCAGCTCGACGCTCGCCGACACGGCGGCGTGCGTCGGGATGCGGGTGCCCAGGAGCTGGTGCGCGCCGAGCGCCAGCACGTCGAGGACCGGCGGGTCCACCTCGCGCAGCGGCCGGTCGACGCACGCCGCGACGACCGCGTCGTACGTGCCCTGGCGGCGCAGCGTCCCGTACACCAGCTCGGTCGCCAGGGCCGCGTCGCGCTCGTCGAAGTCGCCCTTGGCGCGGGCCTTCTTCAGCAGCGGCGGCAGGACGAGGTTGGCGTACGCGTCGCGCTCGTCGACGGCGCGCAGCGCCTCGAACGCGAGGAAGCGGACCGGGTCCTTCTTGGGGCGCCGGTGCGGCTTGGCCGGACGCTTGGCGGTTCGCTTGGCGGGAGGGCTGCTTGGCTGGTCACTCACGAAAAAGGTGCTCCGCTGAAGAGGGGGACGAACCCTCTCAGCGTACGTCCGCCGCGCCCACGTGCTCCCCCGGGGCGATCCGCACGCCGCGCGCCCAGTCGGCGCCGAGCATCGGCTTCTTGCCCTGCGGCTGCACCCACAGCAGTTCCACGGGGTGCGATCCGGTGCCGGCGTACACGTTCTTCTTGCCCGCCGACAGCTCACCGGGAGCCAGGGCCAGATCCGTGCGGTCGGGCAGCGGCTTCACGGAGACCAGCTTGAGCCGCTCGCCCCGGAACACCGTCCAGGCGCCGGGGGCGGGCGTGCAGCCGCGCACGACGCGGTCGACGCGCAGCGCGGGCGCGGCCCAGTCGACCTGCGCGTCCTCGACGGTGATCTTGGGTGCGAGGGTGATGCCCTCGGCGGACTGCGGTACGGCGTGCAGGGTGCCGTCCTCGATGCCGTCCATGGTGGCGGCGAGCAGGCCGGAGCCCGCGAAGGCGAGCCGGGTGAGCAGGTCGCCGCTGGTGTCGGTGGGACGCACCTGCTCGGTGAGCACGCCGTACACCGGCCCGGAGTCGAGCCCTTCCTCGATCAGGAAGGTCGACGCGCCCGTGACCTCGTCGCCCGCGAGAATCGCGTGCTGCACCGGGGCGGCGCCACGCCATGCCGGCAGCAGCGAGAAGTGCAGGTTCACCCATCCCTTGGCGGGGACGTCGAGGGCCGTCTTGGGGAGCAGTGCGCCGTACGCGACGACGGGGCAGCAGTCCGGCGCGATCTCGCGCAGCCGCGCGAGGAAGTCCTCGTCGCGCGGGTGGACCGGCTTGAGCACCTCGATCCCGGCCTCCTGCGCCCGCGCGGCGACGGGGCTCGCGACGAGTCTGCGGCCGCGTCCCGCCGGGGCGTCCGGCCGGGTGACCACGGCGGCGACCTCGTGCCGGTCGGAGGCGATCAGGGCGTCCAGGGCGGGTACGGCGACCTCGGGGGTGCCTGCGAAGACGAGCTTCATCGGTGGCGCGGGCCTCTCGGGCAGGAAGGGCGGCAACGGGTGCGGCGTCAAGGGACGCACCAGTCTATGGGCCGTCACGATCCCTGGCCTCAGGGGGCGTACGCAGGGCCACGCGCCCCGGGCGGACACGTCTACGCCCCCAGCAGCGTGACCCCGGCGCCGGGTGACGCGTTGGTCAAGTGAGATTGACCGAAACGGCCCGCGCAAGCGGCCCCGACTCCCCGCCCGCTCCCCCACACGCACCCTTCCGTCCTTCTTCCGCCCCTTCTTTCACGCCGGTTCGAGAGGCTTGTTCATGGCCGACCACGCAACCCACGACGCCCAAGCACGGGCCAGCCTGCATCTGTTGGTACGGGACATCGAGCGGGTCCGCCGGCAGGTGGACGCACTGCGCACCCTCACCGCCCAGCTCGGCAACGTCTACCGCCCGCGTCGCTCCGGCCCGTCCACGGGCTTCGTCGTCTACGGCCGGGCCCCGGCGCCCACCGTCCGCCTCGCCCAGGAGCTGCGGGACAGCGTCGAGACGCTGGTGACCGCGGCCGTGGACTTCGACCGTTCGCTCGGCTTCTCCTGGGACGCGGTGGGCTCGGCCCTCGGAGTGACCAAGCAGGCCGTGCACCGGCGTTACGGCGCGCGGCGGGCCGCCGCGCAGACCAGCGCGCCGGCGGAGGCCGAGCCGGCCGCCGAGACGGCGACCGCCACCCGCACCC
>NZ_VBVX01000319.1 GCF_005981925.1 Streptomyces albidochromogenes | reverse complement strand
CGTAAGACCCGCCCCCTCCGGGCAGAAACCTCCGCCCCCGCAGGAACCCGGCCCGCCGTGGAGCCGTCTCGCCTTCCGGAGGCAACACCGGGAGGCAACACCATGGAACGGCGCTCACTTCTGACTTCGGCCACGGCCCTCGCGGCCACCGTCGCGGCGGCCGCCTGCACCGGCACCAGCTCCGGCGCGGCGAACGGCACCCGGTCCGCCCAGGGGCGCGGCCCGGGGGCCTCGGACCCCATCCGCCGGACCCCACCGGCCGGGGCCACCCCGACCTGGGCCGCTCTCGAACGCGGCCTCGACGGACCGCTCGTACGCCCCGAGGACACCGCCTACAAGACGGCCCGCCAGCTCTACAACACCCGCTTCGACCACCTGAAGCCGGCCGCCGTCGCCTACGTGGCGAACGAGGCGGACGTCAGGGAGTGCCTGGCCTTCGCCACGGCGCACCGCGTCCCGGTGTCCATCCGCAACGGCGGCCACTCCTACGCCGGGTGGTCCTCCGGCAACGGCCGCCTCGTCGTCGACGTGTCGAAACTGGCCAAGGTCAGGGCGAGCGGGACGACGGCGACCATAGGCGCCGGCGCCAAGCTCATCGACGTGTACCAGGGCCTCGCCCGCCAGGCCCGCCGCACCATTCCCGCCGGCTCCTGCCCCACCGTCGGCATCTCCGGCCTGACCCTCGGCGGCGGCCACGGAGTCGCCTCCCGCGCCTACGGCCTGACCTGCGACAGCCTGACCTCCGCCACCCTGGTCACCGCCGCCGGCAAACGCCTCCACTGCACGCCCACCGAGAACCCGGACCTCTTCTGGGCCCTGCGCGGCGCCGGGAACGGCAACTTCGGCGTGGTGACCGAGATGACCTTCCGTACCCGCCCGGCCCCCGCCGCCGTCACCGCGTACATGTCGTGGCCCTGGTCGAAGGCCCGGGCCGTGATCGCCGCCTGGCAGGAGTGGGGCCCGTCCCAGCCCGACGAGACCTGGTCGTCCGCGCACCTCGCCGCCGGCCCCGGCGGCACCACGCCCAACGTGACCGTCTCCGCCTTCTCGCTCGGCACGTACGGCGACCTGCAGAACGCCGTCGACCGGCTCGCCGACAGGATCGGCGCCCCCGCCCGCTCCGTCTCGCTGCGCCGCCGCACCTACCAGGAGTCGATGCTCGTGTACGCCGGCTGCGCCGGTTTCGACGACGCCCAGTGCCACCTGCCCGGCACCACCCCGGGCCGCACGCCCCGGGGCGCCCTCGGCCGGGAGACGTACGCGGCCCGCAGTGACTTCTTCGACCGCTCCCTCTCGCCCTCGGGCATACGCGAGCTGCTCGCCCAGACCGAGGCGTTCACCCGCATCCCGGTCTCCCGGGGCGGCGGCGGCAGCATCGCGCTGACCGCGCTGGGCGGCGCGGTCAACCGCGTGGACCCGCTCGCGACGGCGTTCGTCCACCGCCGGTCACGGATGCTCGCCCAGTACATCGGCGCCTGGCGCGCGGGCACGAGCGGCGCCGCGCAGCAGACCTGGCTGAAAACCGCTCACGGCGCCATGCGCCGGCACGCGTCGGGGGCGGCGTACCAGAACTACACGGACGCGAGCCTGACCGACTGGCGGAAGGCGTACTACGGGGCCGCGGCGGGCCGCCTGACGGCCCTGAAGAAGCGTTACGACCCGGGCAGGCTCTTCGACTTCCCGCAGGCGCTGTGAGTCAGGCGGCCAGGTCGTTGCGCTCGCTGTCCCCGGCGCGCTGGGCGGGGACCACGGCCGGCCCACCGAGACCCGGCCCGGCGACCGCGTCACGCGCCGCCGACCCCTTCGCCCGTACCAGCCAACCGACCTTCTCCGACCGCGCGATCGCCGCCATGAGCGGCGTCAGGAGCGCCATCGCCACCGGCGCGAGCAGCAGTGCCACGGCGGTGCCGAGGGCGAATCCGCCGATGACGTCGGTCGGGTAGTGCACGCCCATGTAGACGCGGCAGAAGCCGGCCACGACCGCGAGACCGATCGCCGCGAGACCGAACCTCCGGTTGGCCACGAAGACCCCGACGGCGATGGCCATCGCCAGCGTCGCGTGGTCGCTGACGAACGAGTAGTCCGTCTTGCCCGCGATGAGGACTTCGAGCCCCTTGTGGTCGTTGAAGGGTCTCGGCCGCTCAACGAACCCGCGGATGGGGATGTTGATCAGCAGGGCGATCCCGGCCGCCAGCGGCGCCCAGACGAGCCCGGCCACCGAGGTGACCGCGTCCTCGCGCCGACGCACGCTCCACCAGCACCAGAGCGCCACCAGGACCATGCCGAACATGGTCCCGTACTCGCCGACCAGCTCCATGACCCGGTCGAACCAGCGCGGCGCGTCCGCCGCCAGCCCGTTGATGTCGTAGAGCAGACTGACGTCGGGGTTCGCCCCATCCAGTGCGAGTCCAGCCATCTGCCGCGGCCCCTTGCCTTGTTGCCTGCTGCGCGGCACGCGTGTCTGCGTGCCGCTCCTGCGAACCCCCGTGGTTCATGCGACGCGAGGCCGCGTGGTCGGCGCGACTCTTCCACTTCCCCGGACCAGAGAACGCCCGGTCGGCCCCCACCGTTCCACTCTCCACCGAATGATCACGATCACGTTATCGAAGAGAGACACGTCGTCGCAGCTCAGAGGGTGGCGATAACGGAGAGTTCAAGCCATGTCACGCGTCGCCGCGCTCCTTGGGCAGGTCCGTCGGAAGCGCTTTCGCGCCGTCCTCGGTCACCCGGGTCGCACCAAAGTAGTCCGGCGTATCGATCTTGTCGAAGCGGATGACGGCTCCGGTGTACGGCGCGTTGATCATGTAGCCACCGCCGACGTACAGCCCGACGTGCCGGATGGCGCGCGAGTTGGTGAGGTCGTCCGAGAAGAACACCAGGTCCCCGGGCAGCAGCTCGTCCCGCGAGGGGTGCGGCCCGGCGTTGTACTGGTCGTTGGCCACCCGCGGCAGCTCGATGCCGACGGTCCGGTACGCCGCCTGCGTCAGCCCCGAGCAGTCGAAACGCCCGCCCTGCTCCGGTGTGCCGTTGCCGCCCCACAGGTACTTCGTCCCGAGCTTCTTCTGCGCGAAGTAGATGGCGCCGGCAGCCTGCCGCGACGGCTCGACCCGCCCGACGGGACGCGCGAAACTCTGCTCCAGACTGGTGATGATCTTCACGTAGTTCTGCGTCTCGCGGTACGGCGGGACGCCCCCGTACTTGATGACGGCGTACGCCCCCGCGTTGTACGCGGCGAGCATGTTCTCGGTCTGATTCCCCGGCACCTTCTTGACGTATCCGGCCAATTCACAGTCGTACGCCGCCGCCGACGGAATCGCGTCGGCCGGATCCCAGATGTCCCGGTCGCCGTCCTTGTCCCCGTCGAGCCCGTGGGACGCCCACGTCCCCGGGATGAACTGGGCGATGCCCCGCGCGTTGGCCGGGCTCTGCGCCCTCGGGTTCCAGCCGCTCTCCTGGTACAACTGCGCCGCGAGCAGGGCCGGGTTGATGGCCGGGCAGAGATTGCCCCACTTCTGTACGAGCGGCTGGTAGAGCGCGGGCACGGCGCCCTTGGCCAGCCCGACGGCCCGCCCGCCGCCCGCGCCGCCGGCCAGCCCCGCGGCTGCGGAGAAGGTACCGACGACGAGCAGCGCGACGAAGCTCAGGCACAGCCCGATCCCGACACCGGTGGCCACCCAGACTTTGCGCACCCCTCAACCCTCCCCCATCGGAGACGGGTTCACAGCGGTTTTCGCTCGCGCGTCCGGTGCGGCGTCGAACACGTCCGAAACGCCGCGCCGCCGGGAACCGGCGGCCACGGCGCCCGAACGCCCGCCCCGGTCAGAGCGCGCGCAGAGCGGCCCAGGTCTGCGGCCCGACGATGCCGTCCACACGAAGGCCCTTCACGTCCTGGAAGTGGACGACCCAGCTCTCCGTACGCGCCCCGAAGATGCCGTCGACGGCGAGCGGCTGCCCGCCGGACCAGTGGTTGATGAGGCACTGCACCTCCCGCACGGGCGCGCCGGACTGCCCGCGCCGGGTGGTGGTGCCGCCGTCGTAGTACCCGCAGAACGCGGGCGCGCCGGGCTCCACGAGCGGCACGGGCGCGACGGCCGAAGCGGCGACGGGCGAGAGGGCCGGCCCGGCGGAGTGCGCGGCGACGGGCGGGACGGACAGGACGACCGCGCCGAGCACGGCGGCCGACGCGAGGGCCACCCGGTGGCGTACGAGCATGAGGAACTCCCCTTCTCGGGCTGAGGAACGCGGCTGAGTTCCGGAGATGTTCGTGTCCGTCGAAAGTCCGACTATGCGCATATGCCAGGAGGACAACCCATGTGGGTGACCCCCGCCGGGACCGGGACCGCACCGCCCGGAAGCAGCCGCGGCCTCCACCCCGCCAGGTCCGACCAAAGGTGCATAACGCCAGTCATTGCCCGCAGTCACCCCTCGTGATACACAGAGTGACCATACGCGTTTTCGCATACAACCGGTCGGTACCGCAGGTCAGCGCGGTCCGACCGGTCATACCTGCGGAGGTCGGGAAAAGACAGCCACCAAGTCGACGTACCAGTGCGGTTCATCAGCGAAGATAGAGCGTGACCCCTGCCGTGCGGCGGGGGCGACGAACTACCCGACAGGGGCGGTGACTTACATGAACCTGGCAGCCGAAAAGGGCGACATCACCACCATCATCGGTGGAATCGCCCCGAACTGGGGTCCGTTCGGGACCCTGGGGAACGAAGCCCGCGTCATGATCGAGGTCGTGATGGCAATCGCCATCCTCCTCTGCCTCGGAATCGCCATCTGGGGAGCAGCGAAGCAGCGGATCGGCGCGACGGCCCTCAGGGACACGTTCAGCGCGGAGCAGGGCAAGGGGCTGATCGTCGCCGGCCTCACGGGCGTCTTCATCATCGGCTCGCTCGGCACGCTCTTCACCATCGTGTACGGGATGGCTGTCTAACCCACCTCCAGCCAGCACCGGGTGCTCCCGGCCCTCACTCCCACCCCACCCGTCCGTCGTGCCCATTGGCTGAGGTTGCGTCTCCCTGATGTCGAGTCACCACACCGCGCCCGCGCGGGAACCAGCACGGCTACCGTCGTACTACGCGGCACTGCAAACGGTTGAGGGGGCGCACGGGCATGAGTCTCGGTGACGAGCACGGCTACGGCGGCGACAGCGGTCGTTCGGACCGTGTCGGCGGCTCCGGTCAGACCCGTACCCGGCTGCCCGAAGGCGGCGGTAGCGAGGTCTACGGCGGCGCGCGCCGCCCCGTACGCACCTCGCGCTCCCTCATCACCGTGGTGGGCGTGGTGGTCCTGCTGATCGCCGCCATCGCCTTCGCGAACCGTGGCGGCGGCGAAAGCCTCTCGGACGACGAACCGAAGCGGGGCGGCGCGGCGGAGGCGACGGCCGCGACCGGCGTGAAGCCGGTGGACGGCAAGAACGGGATGATCCCCTCCGGTTTCGCCCACGACGAGCAGGGCGCGCAGTCCGCCGCGGCGAACTTCGCTGCCGCGCTCGGCTCTGACGGCATGTTCAATGAGGACCGGCGTCACGACATCGTGGAGTCGATTGCCGACCCCAGCGCGCTGAGTGAGCTCCAGGCAGGGTTTGACGCCGACTACTCTCGCGACTTTCTGGCGCAGATCGGTCTTACCGCAGACGGCAACGCGCCGGCAGGGGCGACGTTCGTCAATCGAACCGTGCCTGCGGGGACGAAGATCGCAAAGTACAGCGATACCAATGCCGACGTGGACGTCTGGTGCTCTGGCCTCTTCGGCCTGACGGGTGAGAAGTCGACCAAGCCTGTCACGAACGGCTGGTTCACAGTAGCGGTCAAGCTGAAGTGGAACGGGTCCGACTGGAAGGTCTTGGAGACCAGCCAGAAGGAGGGCCCGACGCCTGTTACCGGCGACAACCCGGTGTCCGGGTCGGACGAGATCGCCGACGCGGTCAACGAATTCGGAGGGTTCACTTATGCCCGGTAACCCTCGGCTTCGCTCAGCCGCGGCAGCTTTCGCGGCGATTCAGGCAGCGATGTTCCTGTTCGCGGCCCGCGCGACTGCGGCACCTACTCCGCCGCCGTCTCCGGGCAAGAGCGACAACCCGTGTTCACTGATCGCCGGGCCTGCCCGGGAGTACTGCGACGACGGCGAAGGCGGCGGCTCCCGTCTCCGCGCTCCCACCGACCCCGCCGAGACCCTCGACCCCCTCTCCTCCCTCGCCAAGGGCTGCGCCGACGCCGCCGCCTGGATCGTGGGGAAGCTGAGCGACGCCGTGCAGTCGACCGCCACCGTCGACTTCACCAACCCCAAGTTCCTCCAGCAGTACGCCATCGTCTTCGCCGCCTCGGCCGTCCTCACCCTCGTCCTGTGGCTGCTCGCCGTCGCCAAGCGCGCCATCCGCGGCGTGCCGCTCGCGACCGCGCTGTCCGAGGCCATCGGGTTCCTCTGGCTCACCGTCCTCGCGTCCGCCTTCACACCCCTGATCCTCTACACGATCGTCTCCGCCACCGACGGCATCACCGAGGTCATCGCCGCCGGGACCGGCGGGCAGACCGACGTGTTCTTCGGGTCGTTCGCCGAGGCGCTCAAGAAGGGCGACGACATCGGCGGCGGTCCGATCATGCTGATCGTCGTGTCCCTCGTGACGATCCTCGCCGCCGGGATCCTCTTCCTGGAGCTGTTCATCCGCGCCCTGCTGCTCTACGTCGGCGCGCTCCTCGGCGTCGTCGTCTACGCGGGGCTCGTCGACAAGAACATGTGGGGGCACGTCCGCCGCTGGGTCGGCATCATGATCGCGATCATCATGGTCAAGCCCGTCATCGTGATCGTCCTCGGTCTCGCCGGGGCCCTGTCCGCCGACGACGGCCCGAACGCCTTCTCCGCCGTCGTCTCCGGGCTCGCCATCATCCTGCTGGCGATCTTCGCCTCCGGCATGATCTACCGCTTCGTCCCCGGCTTCGGCGACGAGATCGCCTCCGCCCGCCGCAACCGCAACAAGGCCACCGACGGCGCCCAGGCGGCCGCCGTCATCAGTTCCCCCGCCGCCCTCGTCTCGCAGGGCATCAAGGCCCACAGCAGCCGCGGCGGAGGCGGGGGCGACCGCGGCGGCAGCGGTTCGCCGCCCCGCCAGGCCAACCCCGTCACCGGCGGCGTGGCCGCCCACAGCGCCCGTGGCTCGTCCGGCGGCCCCGGCGCGGGCGCGACGGGAG
>NZ_VBVX01000318.1 GCF_005981925.1 Streptomyces albidochromogenes | reverse complement strand
CCCTCGGCCCCGCTCGCCCCCTCGGCCACACCCGCGCCGCTCGCCGCACCGGGGAACGCGATGTCCGCGTGCCCGAAGACCGGCGCGAGGACGAGCTGCGCCGCCCCGTCGGCGACGGCGCGCCCGTCGCCGGCCGCGGCGGCCACCGGCACGGCGGGCCTACTGCCCTCGCGCCGGGCGAGGTCCGCCAGTACCGCCTCCACGCCTCGTACGAACACGTCCTCATCCGCGGCGATGACGCGGCCGCCGAGCAGCACCCGGTCGATGTCGAGCAGCCCGACCAGATTCGCCGCCCCGGTGCCGAGGACCCGCGCGGCCTCCGCCAGGTCGCCGCGGGCGACGGCGGCCAGGCACAGCGCCTCGACACAGCCGCGACCGCCGCAGGAGCAGGGCGGCCCGTCGAGTTGCAGCGTCTGGTGCCCGAACTCGCCCGCCCCGGTGCGCGCCCCGCGATAGAGCGCCCCGCCGAGTACGAGCCCGGACCCCAGGCCCGTACCGAGGTGGAGGTACGCGAAGGACCCGCCGCCGGGGCGGGCGCGCAGCGCGAGCCCGAGCGCGGCGGCGTTCGTGTCCTTGTCCACCACCACGGGCAGCCCGAGCCGCTCGCTCAGCACGTCCCGCAGCGCGAAGCCGTCCCACTGCGGGAACCCGGTGACACGGTGCAGCACCCCGCGACCGTGGTCGAGCGGCCCGGGCGCGGCGACCCCCACCCCGAGCAGCGTCCGGCCCGGCCCGGGTTCCGGCGGGGTGTGGCCGGGCTCCGGCCCGGACGGAAGGACGAGCGCGGCGACCGCGCGGGTCGCCGCCTCCAGCACCACTTCCGCGTCCGCCCCCAGGTCGAGCGGCGCCCTGCGCACCGCGACCGTCGTGCCCGCCAGGTCCACCAGGACCCCGGTCAGCTCGTCGCGGTCCAGGTGCAGCCCGACGGCGTACCCGGCGTCGGGCACCAGCCGCAGCACGGTCCGGGGTTTGCCTCCCGTCGAGGGGCGGCGGCCGGCCTCCGTCGCCAAGCCCTCCGCCCGCAGCCGGGCAGTGATCTTGCTGACGGCCTGCGGGGTGAGGCCGGTACCCTCGGCGAGTTCGAGGCGGCTGATGCCGGCCTCGCCCGCCGTGCGCAGCAGGTCGAGGACCAGCGCCGCGTTGTGGCTGCGCAGCGTCGGCAGGTTCGCGCCCGTATAGCTCCTGTTCACGGACCCATTGTCCACTGCGCTTGCACTTTGGCAACAGCGTTGTTTAAGTGGGTGTCATGACTGGCACCGACACCCGCGCCCCCTTGCGCGTCGGACTCGTGGGCTACGGCCTCGCGGGCTCCGTCTTCCACGCTCCGCTCATCACCTCGACCGAGGACCTCGCCCTCGACACCGTCGTCACCTCGAACCCGGAGCGCCAGGAGCAGGCCCGCGCCGAGCACCCCGGCGTCCGCGTCGCGGCCTCGGCCGACGAGCTGTGGGCGCGCGCGGAGGAGCTCGACCTGATCGTCGTCGCGTCTCCCAACAACACGCACGTCCCGCTCGCCACCGCCGCCCTCCGGGCGGGCCTGCCGGTCGTCGTGGACAAGCCGGTGGCCGGAACGGCCGCCGAGGCGCGTGACCTCGCGGCGCTCGCGGAGAAGCGCGGCCTGGTGCTGTCCGTCTTCCAGAACCGCCGCTGGGACAACGACTTCCTCACCCTCCAGCAGCTGATCGCCTCCGGCGAACTGGGCGACGTACAGCGCTTCGAGTCGCGCTTCGAGCGGTGGCGCCCGCAGCTCAAGGGCGGCTGGCGCGAGTCGGGCGACCCGGCCCAGATCGGCGGACTGCTGTACGACCTGGGCAGCCACGTCGTCGACCAGGCGCTGGTGCTCTTCGGTCCGGCGGTGCGGGTGTACGCCGAGTCCGATGTGCGCCGGCCGGGCGCGGAGGCGGACGACGACACGTTCATCGCGATCACACATGCGAACGGTGTCCGCTCCCACCTGTACGTGAGCGCCACCACCGCGCAGCTCGGCCCGCGCTTTCGCGTGCTCGGCTCGCGGGCGGGCTATGTGAAGTACGGGCTCGACCCGCAGGAGGGCGCTCTGCGCGAGGGCAGGCGGCCGACGGCGGACGGGAGCTGGGGCGAGGAGCCGGAGTCGGCGTGGGGCCGCGTCGGCGCCGGCGAGTCCCCGGCGACGGGCGGCGGCAGTCCCGTCCCGACGCTGCCGGGCGACTACCCGGCGTACTACGCGGCCGTCGCCGCCGCCGTACGCGCGGGCACCGCTCCGCCGGTCACCGCCGCCCAGGCGGCCGACGCGCTCGACGTGCTGGAAGCGGCGCGGCGGTCGGCGCGCGAGGGCGTGACGGTGGAGGTGGCGCGATGACGTCGACAGGCCACACGCCCACCCCGCCCACGCCTGCCGAGCTGCTCGCCGAGCTGGCCGCCCAGGAGGACCGGCTGGTCCTCCCCCAATTCACCCACGAGGACGCGTGGGCCCTCGGCAGCCTCCTGATGAGGCTCGCCCGGGAGCGCGAGGCGCCGGTGGCGATCGACATCCGGCGTGGGGCGCAGCAGCTCTTCCACTGCGCCCTGCCGGGGTCGAGCGCGGACAACGACGCGTGGATCGACCGCAAGCGGCGGGTCGTGGAGCGGTACGCGGAGAGCTCGTACCGGGTCGGCACCCGCTTTCGCGCCAAGGGCACGACGTTCGAGGACTCGTCCCGCCTGGACCCGGACGTGTACGCGGCGCACGGCGGATCGTTCCCCATCGCGGTGGAGGGCGCGGGCGTGATCGGCACGGTCACGGTCTCCGGCCTCCCCCAGGCGGAGGACCACGCACTGGTGGTGGAGGCACTGGAGCAGTTCAAGTCCTGAGAGCCCGGCGCGGGTCCGGTGTCCTGCGGGCCCGGCGGGGTTCAGGCCCTGAGGCCGGCGCGGGTCCAGGTCCTGCGCGCCCGGCGGGGTTCAGGTCCTGGGGCCGGCGCGGGTCCGGGCCTTGCGGGCCCGGCGGGCTTCAGGTTCTGGGGCCGGCGCAGGTCCAGGACCCCAAGGTCCATGCGCTACGGGCCCTGCGCAGGTCCAGGACCTGGGCCCCAAGGTCCAGGCGCTAGGGGCCCGGCGCAGGTCCAGGACCTGGAGCCGACGCGGGTCCAAGTCCTGGGGCCCGGCGCAGGTCCAGGTCCTGGGACCCCCAGGCGCAGGTCCAGGCGCAGGGGCCCCGGCGCCTGGCAGCCGGTCCCGGGCGGCCGGGCCCCGCGCCGGACCGGCGTCCCGTGGCGACCGGGGCGACCAGGGCGACCGGGGCGACCGGGGCGACCGGGGCGACCGGCCGGAGGCTAGGCGGCCTTCAGCTCCTGGCGCTGGCGGCCCAGCCCCTCCACCTCGAGCTCCACCACATCTCCGGACCGCAGGTACGGCTTCGGCTCCGCCTGCCCCATGGCCACTCCCGCCGGCGTACCCGTGTTGATCACATCGCCCGGGTACAGCGTCATGAACTGGCTGACGTACCGGACCACTTCCCCCACCGCGAAGATCTGGTCGGCGGTGGTCCCGTCCTGCTTCAGCTCTCCGTTCACCCACAGCTTCAGGCCCAGGGCCTGCGGGTCCGGTATCTCGTCCGCCGTCACGAGCCACGGGCCCAGCGGGTTGAACGTCTCGCAGTTCTTGCCCTTGTCCCACGTGCCACCGCGCTCGATCTGCCACTCGCGCTCGGAGACGTCGTGGGCGACCGCGTATCCGGCGACGTGCGCGAGGCCGTCCTCGGCCGAGTCCAGGTAGCGCGCGGTCCGCCCGATGACGACCGCCAGCTCGACCTCCCAGTCGGTCTTGGTGCTGCCGCGCGGTACGAGAACCGTGTCGTCGGGGCCGACAACCGTGTCCGGAGCCTTGAAGAAGATGATCGGCTCGGGCGGTATCGCCGCACCCGTCTCGGCCGCGTGGTCGTGGTAGTTCAGGCCGATGCAGACGATCTTGCCGATACGGCCCAGCGGCGGCCCGACCCGCAGCGTCCCCGCAGCGTCGTCGATCACCGGCAGCTCGCCCTCCGCCGCGGCCTCGCGGACCCGGCCGAGAGCCGCCTCGTCGGCGAGCAGGTCGCCGTCGATGTCGGTGACGAGACCGGACAGATCCCGCAGCGTCCCGTCCTGGTCGAGCAGCGCCGGACGTTCGGCACCCGCCGTTCCCACACGCAGCAGCTTCATGGTCAGTCTCCTCTGGTCGAGAGTCGCGTTCGGCCCCGGCCGATGGGTGCGGCCATCGGAGGATTGGCCGATCCTCCAAGCTGCACGTCCAGTCCGCAAGACCCCGTTCACGGACTGGACCCTTACCGAGCAGTAGCCACGACGCTCCCACCAGCCGGAACGTCCCGGTAGAGCCACGCCCGCTCGACCGCGCTCCAGGTCGTACTGGTGACCACGTACAGCGCGGCGGCCAGCGGCACCACGGCCACCGTGATCAGCGTCGCGAACGACATCAGGGGCATCACCTTGGCCATCGCACCCATCGCTGCGGCGCCCGGCAGCTCCACCCCGTCAGGCCCCGCGACCGGCATGCCCGGGGACGCCGCCATCTGCTGCTTGGTACGCCGGTATGTGAACGTGGCCACCGCCGCCACGATCGCGAACAGCGCCACGTACAGCAGCCCTTGCGGCCCGAGGACCCCGCCGTCCGACAGCGCGTCGGTCCAGCGGTCACCGAGCGGGCTGGCGAAGAGGGTGTGGTCGAGGAGTCGGTTCGGTTCGCCTCCGATCCGTGTGCTGGAGAAGAGGTGGTACATCAGGAAGAACGCCGGCAGCTGCAACAGGCTGGGCAGGCAGCCCGAAAGCGGCGAGACCTTCTCCTCGGCGTGCAGTTCCAAGATCGCCTTCTGGAGGCGCTCCGGGTTCTTGCCGTGCTTCTTGCGCAGCTCGGCGATCTGCGGCGCGAGCTTGGTGCGGGCCTTCTGACCACGGGCCGTGGCCCGCGACAGGGGATGGATGGCGAGTCGTACGCACGCGGTGAACAGGACGATCGCGGCGGCCGTGGCCGAGGCGTGGAAGAACGGTTCGAGCAGTTCCGCGAGGCGTGCGACCAGGTTGGCGAATACGGACATGGTGAGCCCTCCGGGGGTCTCGTCGTGCCGGGAGAGAAGACAGATCGGCATGACGACCCACGCGAGGCAGGCAGGTGGCTACGCGAGCGGGCGAGTGGACGAGTGCGTGCACCGAGCCGGTCGCACCAGGGGAGCGAGCAAGGCGGGCCGTACTGCGTGTCCACGCGGCCCGCACTCGAAGAAGCGGCGCGCGTCCCTACGCGGTGGTCGTCGAAAGACGACGCCCCGGCGCACGCGGCCTGGTCCGCCCTCGCGCGTCCGGATCGCGCTGGGGCAGGAACGCGGTGCGTATCTCGCGGTCGCGTATCGCCGTACGGACCCGCGTGCGCGGCACGGCGGGAACGGAGCGGGCGGCCAGGAGCGCGCAGACGGTGAGGGCCGAGCCGGCCGCAGCGGTGGCGGCGAGCGCGACGGCGGCCGAGAAGCTGCCGTTCTCGATGAGGAGGACTTCGGTCAGCAGGAAGAGGGCAAGGCCGACCGTGCGCAGCAAGCGCGCCGAGCAACTGATCATGATCCCTCCCTCTCCCCGTCCAGCACCCGGCCGACGATCGACCGGTGTCCGACTCTTCTCACGATGCTAAGGCCCGGCACTGACAACGCCCCGCCGCTGCGAGCCCGCCCATCACCCCGGGCAAGCCAGAACGAACGCCAACCCCGAGCACCAGCACCTCAGCAGCAGACCGCGCGCCATTGTCACGTCGCGACCCGTAAGGACAGACGCCCGAGACGGCTCCCAGGTTCCCCACCGGGCGTCACCGTCCCCGGGCGTCACCGTCCCCGCGTCTCACTGCGCACCCCGACGCGCCGCACGTGGGTCAGTCGACCACGAAGACGACCGCGCCCACAGCGGCGAACTTCCAGATCGCGTCGCCGTCGTCGGCTCGCACGCGGATCCCGCCGGTCTGCACCCCGGACGCCGGCTCCGGCGACGAGCCGTCGACGGCGTTGGAGAAGGCGATGGAGACGCCGGACTTCGTGGAGAAGTAGACGATGTTCTCGATCTCCACCCCGTCGGACCCCGTTGCCGCCTGCCGCCGGAAGGAGACCAGGTGAGAGCCCTTTTCGGGGTTGACCGTTCCGGGCCACACAGTGAACGAGCGGCGCGAGGTGTCACCGGCTTCCACCAGCCAGACCCGCTTCTGCCCGAGCGAGTAGACGATGCGCGCCCCCTCGCCCGAGTTCGCCGGGACCTCGGCACGGGGCGGCTTGCGCGGCGGGGTGGACGGGCGCGCCTGCGGCGACGGTGTCGCGGCGGGCCGCGACGCGAAGGGCGCTTCGCCGGGCGGCACCGACCGGTCCGCCTGGACCCCCAGGACGACGACAGCCGCGAGGGCCGCCACGGTCAGTGCGGCGACCCAGGCCCACGAGGGCAGCCGGCGGACATGCACGCGCGCGATCTCCTCAACTCTCGTGCCGAAAGGGGGCAATACGACCATTGCCGGCACGAGCCCGGCCCTACCCAGAACGTCCGATCATCGTACTCCCGCCGGACACGTTCCCCACTGGTCACGCAGGCCACACGCATCACACACGTCACACGCGTCACACACAGCCAGGCCGGGCAGAGAGGGCACACGGGCTCACCGGGCACGCCCACGGGGCACACCACCGGCGCGGAAGAACTACCGGGGCCGCATCGCCGCCAGCTTCCCCCACACGACCAGCCGGTACGTGGACGTGAACTCGGGCGTGCAGGTCGTCAGCGTCAGGTAGTAGCCGGGCTTCCGGTACCCGGCCCCCGCCCGGACATCGCTCCTCGGCACCTTCGCGATCACCCCGCTGTCGCGCGCGGAGGTCTGCGCGAGCCCCTTGTCGACGACGTACGTGAAGACCGCCTCCCGCGTCTCGACCCTCACCTCGTCCCCGGCGCGCAGCCGGTTGATGTAGCGGAACGGTTCACCGTGCGTGTTGCGGTGCCCCGCGAGCGCGAAGTTCCCGGCCCCGCCGGGCTGCGCGGTGTGCGGGTAGTGGCCGACGTACCCCTTGTCGAGCACCCCGCCCTTGCTCACGCCCTGCGCGACGGGAGCCGTGAGGGCCGAAGTGCGGGCCGAGATTGCGGCCCGGTGCGGCGAGCGGCGAGCCCGCGCGGTGGCCGGAACGCGCCTGTCCGGCCGGTCTCGTCGGCCCTGCGGCCGGTGGGCAGCCGCGG
>NZ_VBVX01000317.1 GCF_005981925.1 Streptomyces albidochromogenes | reverse complement strand
TGAAGAGCTGCCCGCAGGTATCGACCGCGATCTGTTCCGCGGTCCGCTTACCCACGAGTCGCCCGACGAGCGGGCGGCACGCCTGGACGTGGCACGTGAGGTCATCGCCGACCTGGTCGCCCAGGGGCGCCCCCTCCGTGCGGCCCGCCTCCCGGCAGATGTCGAGGGCCTGGTCCCGCAGGCAGTGCCCCTCGTCGAGCAGCAGCAGATGCAGCTCCTTGAGCGCGTCGCGCGGGATGTCCTCCCGCCCGCCGAGCCAGTGCTCGCGAGGCGTCACCAGGACGAAGTCCTCGTCGAACAGGGGCAGTTCGGTCACCCCCGGCACTCCCAGCGGCACCGCGAGCAGCAGCAGGTCGAGCCGTCCCGCCGCCAGCCCCTCCAGCAGCGACGACGTCTGCTCCTCGTGCACCTGGAGGTCGAGGTCCGGGTACCGCTCGTGCACGAGCGTGAGCACGGTCGGCAGCAGGTACGGCGCCACCGTCGGGATCACCCCGAGCCGGAGCACCCCGGTGAAGGGCGCCCGTACCGCCGCGGCCTCCTCCATCAGCTCGCCCACCGCGTCCAGCACGGCCCTCGCCCGCACCGCGAGCCGCTCCCCCGCCGGAGACAGCAGCACCTTGCGCGTCGTACGCTCGACGAGTTGCACCCCCAGTGCGTCCTCCAGCGCGGAGACCGCCCCCGACAGAGCCGGCTGGCTCATGCCGATCGCGGCGGCCGCGTCCCTGAAGTGCAGATACTCCGCCACGGCGGCGAACGCCCGCAGCTGAGACAGGCTGGGCTGCTTGCCCCTGGCACCGCCCACGCCGGCGACGGGACTGACGCCGTTCCCCTTACTACTGGCCACTGATAACCACCTCCGATCGGATCAAGCCAGTCTAGCTATTTCTGCGATCAATGCTTCCTGTGTCACTGTGGGGATCCGTCCAACCCCCAGGAAACCCCTGAATCGGGATTTCCCTCTCTGCAAGGAGCGCGCGTGCTCACTGTTGGTGACCAGTTCCCCACGTACGACCTCACCGCCTGTGTCTCCCTCGAGGCCGGCAAGGAGTTCGAGCAGATCAACCACAAGTCCTACGAGGGCAAGTGGCGCGTCGTCTTCGCGTGGCCCAAGGACTTCACCTTCGTCTGCCCCACCGAGATCGCCGCCTTCGGCAAGCTGAACGACGAGTTCGCCGACCGCGACGCGCAGGTCCTCGGCTTCTCCGGTGACTCCGAGTTCGTGCACCACGCCTGGCGCAAGGACCACCCGGACCTGACCGACCTGCCGTTCCCGATGCTGGCCGACTCGAAGCACGAGCTCATGCGTGACCTCGGCATCGAGGGCGAGGACGGCTTCGCGCAGCGCGCCGTCTTCATCGTCGACCCGAACAACGAGATCCAGTTCACGATGGTGACCGCCGGTTCCGTGGGCCGTAACCCCAAGGAGGTCCTCCGGGTCCTCGACGCGCTCCAGACGGACGAGCTCTGCCCGTGCAACTGGACCAAGGGCGAGAACACCCTCGACCCGGTCGCGCTGCTCTCGGGCGAGTAAGAACCCCGAAGCACGCCCGCCCGTACGGACCACAGAACGGAACCGATCTGACATGGCACTCGACGAACTGAAGTCCGCCATACCGGACTACGCCAAGGACCTGCGCCTCAACCTGGGCTCGGTCATCGGCAACAGCGACCTGCCGCAGCAGCAGCTCTGGGGCACCGTCCTGGCCTGCGCGATCGCCTCGCGCTCGCCCAGGGTGCTGCGTGAGCTGGAGCCGGAGGCGAAGGCCAACCTCAAGCCCGAGGCGTACCAGGCCGCCAAGTCCGCCGCCGCGATCATGGCGATGAACAACGTCTTCTACCGCACGCGCCACCTGCTCTCCGACCCGGAGTACGGGACGCTGCGCGCCGGTCTGCGGATGAACGTCATCGGCAACCCGGGCGTCGAGAAGGTCGACTTCGAGCTGTGGTCCCTCGCGGTCTCCGCGATCAACGGCTGCGGCCAGTGCCTCGACTCGCACGAGCAGGTCCTGCGCAAGGCGGGTGTCGAGCGCGAGACCATCCAGGAAGCGGTCAAGATCGCATCGGTGATCCAGGCCGTCGGCGTGACCATCGACTCCGAAGCCCTGATGGCCGAGTAGTCAGCCGGTCGGCGCGACAGCTTCGCGTACGTGAGGGGCCCCGCGGACATCGTGTCCGCGGGGCCCCTTTCGCGTGCGTCAGACCTCGCCCTTGAACACGGCCATGAGCTCCCGCATGTCCTCCACCATGAGGGGCGGCATCGCCGACAGGTCCGTATCGGGCTCCGCCACGTCGCCCGACGCGTTCTCGAAGTAGTCCTCGTCGTAGCTGACCTCGGCGCTGACCGTGAGCGAGAACACCGCTCCCCCGTCCAGCACCCGCAGACGCGGGTCCTCGCCCTCCCCCGTCCCGGTCAGGAACGCCTTCTCGCCGAGCGCGGGGACTTCCTCCGGCCGGGGCGGCAGCCCGTCCAGCCAGCTGGGCTGTTCGACCAGTGCCTCGAACTCCGGCTCCGGATCGGTCTTCTTGTGCGTTTCAAGCACGAGCTCCACCCCGTACTGCACCGAGACCCCCTCCTCGGCGGGCTTCCCCCGGGGGACGAAGTGGAACCCGCAGGTGATCTTGTCCAGCGCGCTGTGCTCGTCGAGCATCTCCCCCGGGGCCTCGGACCGCTTCCCGAGTTCGGTCGACAGGGCACGCAGCTCGACCTTCGCGCACAGGTCCTCGGCCACGCGGTACCCGCGCAGGTCGACCGCGCCGGCCGCCGGACCGTACGCGTACAGAACGCCCGCCCACACCACCGACGCCGCCACCGCGCCGCCCAGGGCCCACCACCACGGCCTGGGGCCGGGCCGCCGCGGCGGGCGGGTCTCGCCCGTCGCGGTCTCCGGTTCCGGCCAGGCGGCGGAGTCCCCCACCATCTCCGGCTCGGAGATCATTCCTGTACCGCCGCCGCCTCGCCCTGCGCCGCGGCCGGTTGGGGCACCACCTCGGGTCCCGGCGCGGGAGCCGCGCGCAGGGCCGTCTCCATGCTGTACGCCCGCAGGTAGCCGACCACCGTGTTGGTCACCGCCACCAGCGGCACCGCGACCACCGCGCCGCCGATGCCGGCGACGAGGCCGCCCGCCGCGACCGCGAGGACGACGGCCAGCGGGTGCACCCGCACCGCGCGGCCGAGGATGAACGGCTGGAGCACATGGCCCTCGATCTGCTGGACGGCCAGCACGACGGCCAGGACCATCAGCGCCGTGAACACCCCCTGGGTCACCAGCGCCACGACGACCGCCAGCGCGCCCGACATGACCGCGCCGACCAGCGGGATGAACGCGAACAGGAAGATGAAGACGGCGAGCGGCACGGCCATCGGTACATCGAGGAACCAGATCCCCAGCCCGATGAATATCGCGTCGATCAGCGCGACTATCACCGTGCCCCGCACGTACGCGGTGAGCGTGCGCCACGCGCGCGGCCCCGCGCCCGCGACGCCGGGCCGGGCCTGCGCCGGGACCAGCCGCAGCGTCCAGTGCCAGATGCGCTTCCCGTCGTACAGCAGGAAGAGCGTCGAGAACATCGCGAGCAGGATCCCGGTCAGGACCTCCACCATCACCGTGACGCCCTGCAGACCCGCCGAGGTGATCTCCTCCGTGTTGGTGCCCACCGCGTCGCTGAGGTTCTTCGCGATGTCGTTGATCTGGTCCTCGGTGACATGGAACGGGCTGTTGAGCAGCCAGCGCTTCGTCTCCTCGATGCCGTCCTTGATGCGCTCGGAGAGGTTGTCGATGTTCTCCATGACCTGCCACACCACGAACCAGCCGACCAGGCCCATGATCACGAAGCCGAGGATCGCGGTGACGGCGGTGGCGAGCCCGCGCGGCAGCCCGATCCGCCGCAGCCGGGCGACGGTGGGCTGGAGCATCGCGGTGACGAGGAGCGCCGCGACGAAGGCGAGGACCACCAGCTGTACGGCGCTGATGACCTTCATCAGCACCCAGAGCGTGCCCGCCAGGACGAGCAGCCGCCAGCCGGCCTCCGCCGCGACGCGCATCCCCCACGGAACGGCGTCGACGGGCTCGGGTCTCGCGGCCACGGCGGGAGCGTAGGAGGGCGGTGCGGGGACGTGGTCGATGCCGCCGTCCGCCGCGCCCCGGACGCCCGGTCCGTCGGCGGACTCCGCCTCGGCCGCGGCACGGCGCTCGTTCAGCAGCTCTCCCATGCGGGTGAGCTTCGCGCCCGTACGGCTGAGCCATCCCGGCCCCGGCTGCGCCCCTGGCTGCTGTGTAGACATGTCGCTCTCTCTTCTCCCCGTCGCCCGCTCGCTCCCCCCGGGGAGACACCCGCCCCCGACGGTACACGCGCGGAGCCCCTCACCGTAGGACGGTGAGGGGCTCCGCGAGGTCGAACGACCCGCTGGGACCTAGTACCAGTGGTTGGCCTGCCAGAACGACCACGCGCCGCAGGGGCTGCCGTAGCGCTCGTCCATGTAGTTCAGGCCCCACTTGATCTGGGTGGCCGGGTTGGTCTGCCAGTCGGCGCCCGCGGACGACATCTTGGAGCCGGGCAGCGCCTGCACGAGGCCGTAGGCACCGGACGAAGGGTTCTGCGCCTGGTAGTTCCACGTGGACTCGTGGTTCACGATGTTGCTGAAGCACTGGAACTGGTCACCGGGGACCATCTGCCGCGCCATGGCCTGGACCTCGGCGACGGTGTACGAACCCTTGGCGGCGAAGCTGGAGGCGTCACGCGTCGCGGAGCGGCTGGCCGCGGCCTGCTTCTCCTCCTCGCGCTCCTTCGCCTCGGCTTCGGCCTTCGCCTTCGCCTTGGCCTCGGCGGCGGCCTCGGCCTTCGCCTCGGCGGCCTCCTTCTTGGACTTGGCGTCCTTGGCGGCCTGGAGACGGGCCGATTCCTCCGCGGACTTCTTCGCGGTCACGTCGGCGGCGTAGGCCTGCGCGTCGGCCTGCTGCGTCAGGGACGCGGTCTGCACCTGGGCCTGCTGGCCGGCAGGGATGTCTGCGAGGAGCGTCGTGTCGGCTGCGGTCGCCTCGAAGTTGTCGTTCGAGGGCTGAGTGTCGCCCGAGGCGACGCCCACAACGGCGCCGACAGTGGTGACCGCGGTAGCCGAAGCCACGGCGAATCCCCGGACCGAAATCCGGCTCACACGGTTTCCTTCCAGCAGTGCCCGCTCGGGTGACCTCGCGGACGCAATCGTGCCCCTGGCGCTGGCCTCCCCTGTCGCTAGATCACGGGAGGCGCGGACCCGGTGGGCAACTCCTTTGCGGGAGCGCCGCGTAGTAACTCGGGCGGCATACGGCGACGGCTGTTGAGTTGTGTGGTGCTGCATCCCTGAAGATGCGGGTGTGCCGTATGCGGGGCCTGACGGAAGCAAGACTCTGCCGGAACCAGACGCCGCGAAGCAATTCTTCGTTGCGTGGGAAAGCTCACACGCCGTTTACACCAGCAGTTTTACGGAAGATTGAGCGCAGCAGGACGCCGCCCGGCTAGGATCCTGCGTCCTGCCGGGCGGCGCCAACTCCCTTGTCCCCTTATGGGATCAGATGGGGGACCGGTATGGGGTCAGAGGTGTACGTCCTCCAGCATTTCGGTCACCAGCGCGGCGATCTGCGACCGCTCCGAGCGGGTGAGGGTGACATGGGCGAAGAGCGGATGGCCCTTCAACTTCTCGACGACGGCGACCACTCCGTCGTACCGGCCGACCCGCAGGTTGTCGCGCTGCGCCACGTCGTGGGTCAGCACCACCCGCGAATTCGCCCCGATCCTGGACAGAACGGTCAACAGGACGTTCCGTTCCAGCGACTGGGCCTCGTCCACGATCACGAACGCGTCGTGCAGCGAGCGGCCCCGGATGTGCGTGAGCGGCAGCACTTCGAGCATGCCGCGCCCCAGCACCTCCTCGATCACCTCGCGGCCCGCCACGGCCGAGAGCGTGTCGAAGACCGCCTGCGCCCAGGGGCTCATCTTCTCGGACTCGGACCCCGGCAGGTAGCCGAGCTCCTGGCCGCCGACCGCGTACAGCGGCCGGAAGACCATCACCTTCTTGTGCTGCCGGCGCTCCAGCACGGCCTCCAGGCCCGCGCACAGCGCCAGCGCCGACTTGCCGGTGCCGGCCCGGCCTCCCATCGAGACGATCCCGACGTCCGGGTCGAGGAGCAGATCCAGCGCTATCCGCTGCTCGGCACTGCGTCCGTGGATGCCGAAGGCCTCCCGGTCGCCGCGTACGAGCCTGATCGTCCCCTCGGCGGTGACCCGGCCCAGCGCCTTGCCGCGCTCGGACTGGATCACCAGGCCCGTATGCACGGGAAGGTCGGCGGCGGCCGGTTCGTACACCGTCTCCTCCGTGAAGAGCAGATCCACCTGCTCGGCACTGAGCGACAGTTCCGTCATCCCGGTCCAGCCGGAGTCGGTGATGGCGAGCTCGGCGCGGTACTCCTCGGCGAGCAGTCCGACCGAGGACGCCTTGATCCTCAGCGGCAGGTCTTTCGACACGACAGTGACGTCGAACCCTTCGGCCTGGAGGTTGCGCGCCACCGCCAGGATCCTTGAGTCGTTGTCCCCCAATCGATAGCCGGCCGGGAGCACGCCGGGATCGGAGTGGTTGAGCTCGACACGTACCGTTCCGCCCAGGTCGCCCACGGGAATGGGGGCATCGAGACGTCCGTACCGCACGCGGCAGTCGTCGAGCAGGCGCAGGGCCTGCCGGGCGAAGTAGCCGAGCTCCGGATGGTGCCTCTTGGCCTCCAACTCCGTGACCACGACGATCGGGAGCACGACCTCGTGCTCGTCGAACCGGGTCATGGCGTTCGGGTCGGCCAGCAGGACGCTGGTGTCGAGAACGTAAGTGCGCCTGTCGGGCATGCGGCGCTTTGTACTGGTCACCACGGAAGGACGTACCCCCTCGGCTGAGGTCGGGTGCGACGGCGTCGCGAGCGGTGGAACCGGACTCGGCCACGATGCGCGGGCCGAACTCCGGCCCTCCGCTTCGTCCACACTCAGCGCGTGGTCGTCCTGGTGCAACGGGCCTCCCGGGCGAGCGGACTTGCCGCTCACTGAGATACGGCGTCCGTGGACCGGACGTCGACCTGGAAGGGGTATTCCCTCGAACGCCCGCCGCCATGCCATGGCATATGACACGTCGTGAGGCGGAACTTCTCCGAGGGCCCGTGGTGTGCTCGCAAGGCGGGCGTTCGAGGG
>NZ_VBVX01000316.1 GCF_005981925.1 Streptomyces albidochromogenes | reverse complement strand
ACCCGCCCCCGCCTCAGTGGTCGGGCGCCGCCGTGACGAAGTCGATCAGCTCCTCGACCCGTCCCAGCAGCGCCGGCTCCAGGTCCCGGTACGAGCGGACCGAGCCCAGAATCCGCTGCCACGCCGCCCCCGTGTTCTCCGGCCAGCCCAGCCCCCGGCACACGCCCGTCTTCCAGTCCTGCCCCCGCGGCACCTTCGGCCACGCGGCGATGCCCACCGCCGACGGCTTCACCGCCTCCCACACGTCGATGTACGGGTGGCCGACCACCAGGACGCTCGCGTCCGTCACCTGCGCGGCGATGCGCGACTCCTTGGAGCCCGGGACCAGATGGTCGACCAGTACGCCCAGGCGCGCGTCCGGGGCCGGGCCGAACTCCGCGACGATCGCGGGAAGGTCGTCAATGCCCTCCAGGTACTCCACGACCACGCCCTCGATGCGCAGGTCGTCACCCCACACCCGCTCGACCAGCTCCGCGTCGTGACGCCCCTCCACGTAGATCCGCCCGGCCCGCGCCACCCGGGCCCGCGCCCCGGGCACCGCCACCGACCCCGACGCCGTACGCGCCGGGCCCCGTGCGGCGGCCGCGGACGGGCGGACCAGCGTGACGACACGGCCCTCCAGCAGGAAGCCGCGCGGTTCCATCGGGAACACCCGGTGCTTCCCGAAGCGGTCCTCCAGGGTCACGACCGGCCCCTGCGCCGTCTTCTCGCACCGGATCACCGCACCGCAGAAACCGGTGCCGACCTCCTCCACGACCAGATCGGCCTCGGCCGCAACCTCGGGAACGGGAGCGGTCTTCTTCCAGGGCGGGGTGAGATCCGGCCCGTACTGTCGGCTGCGCATTGGGCCGACGATAGTCCCGTCCCCTGGTCAGGACACGTCGAATCGCGCCGCCAGCGCGTCCCGCTGCGTCCGCACGTACGCCGCGTCCACCACCGCCCCGTGCCCCGGCACGTACGCCGCGTTCTCGCCGCCCAGCGCGAGCAGCCGGTCCAGGGCCGCCGGCCAGCGGGCCGGGTGGGCGTCGGAGCCGGCCTGCGGGGTGCCCGACTCCTCCACCAGGTCGCCGCAGAAGACCACCTCGGGGCTCCCCGGCACCAGTACCGCCAGGTCGTGGCCGCTGTGCCCGGGGCCGACGTTCGCGAGCAGCACCTGGCGGCCGCCGCCCAGGTCCAGCGTCCACTCGCCGCACACCAGGTGGTGCGGGGCGACCAGCACGTCCGTCGCCTCCGCCGCCTCGCCCCGCTCGACCCCGTGCCGCACCGCGTCGTCCCGCAGCTCGTCCCGGTCGCGCCGCATCAGCTCGTCGATGCCCACGGCCCCGTAGACCTGCGCGCCGGCGAACGCCGCCGTGCCCAGCACATGGTCGAAGTGAGGGTGGGTGAGCGCGATATGCGTCACTCTTCGCCCGGGTCCGAGCAGGAGCTGCGCCTGCCTGCGCAGCTCCACGCCCTCGCGCAGGGTCGCCCCCGTGTCGATCAGCAGCGCCCCGCCGTCGTCCCCGGCCACCAGGCCCACCGTCGCGTCCCAGACGGGCATGCGCCGGCGGCCGACCCCCTGTGCGAGCCGCTCCCAGCCTGCCTCTTCCCAACTGACGTCCATACCGCGACGCTAGTCCCATCACGAGGGACCTCGCCCGCTGAACAGGGCCGTCGCGCGACAACGTGACCGGCCGCCCTTGCCCCGGGCGTGCCTGCCCGCCGTACACTGGGCCGGGGACTGCTGGCACTCGCCCGCAGCGAGTGCCAGGCAGACGCCGAACGACCGACCAGCTGGAGGTGGTGCGAGATGCTCAGCGAACGCAGACTTGAGGTGCTGCGCGCCATCGTTCAGGACTATGTGGGCACCGAGGAGCCCGTCGGCTCGAAGGCGCTCACCGAGCGGCACAAGCTCGGCGTCTCCCCGGCCACCGTCCGCAACGACATGGCCGTCCTGGAGGAAGAGGGCTTCATCGCCCAGCCCCACACGAGCGCGGGGCGCATTCCGACGGACAAGGGCTACCGGCTGTTCGTCGACAAGCTCGCGGGGGTCAAGCCCCTGTCGTCGCCCGAGCGCCGCGCCATCCAGAACTTCATGGACGGGGCGGTCGACCTCGACGACGTCGTGGCCCGTACGGTGCGGCTGCTCGCGCAGCTGACCCGGCAGGTCGCCGTCGTGCAGTACCCGTCGCTGACCCGGTCGACGGTGCGGCACGTGGAGCTCCTCTCGCTGGCTCCCGCGCGCCTGATGCTCGTACTCATCACGGACACCGGCCGGGTCGAGCAGCGCATGATCGACTGTCCCGCGCCCTTCGGCGAGACGTCCCTCGCGGACCTGCGCGCCCGGCTGAACAGCCGGGTCGTCGGGCGCCGCTTCGCGGACGTGCCGCAGCTGGTGCAGGACCTTCCCGAATCCTTCGAGTCGGAGGACAGGGGTACCGTTTCCACGGTCCTCTCCTCCCTCCTGGAGACCCTGGTCGAAGAGACCGAGGAGCGGCTGATGATCGGCGGCACCGCCAATCTCACCCGCTTCGGACACGATTTCCCCCTCACCATCCGGCCGGTGCTGGAAGCGCTGGAGGAGCAGGTCGTGCTCCTCAAGCTGCTGGGTGAGGCAACGGACTCAGGCATGACCGTACGAATCGGGCACGAGAACGCCCACGAGGGGCTCAGCTCCACGTCCGTCGTCGCGGTCGGCTACGGTTCGGGCGACGAAGCAGTCGCCAAACTCGGCGTGGTCGGACCGACCCGCATGGACTACCCCGGAACGATGGGAGCGGTACGCGCAGTGGCACGTTACGTCGGACAGATCCTGGCGGAGTCGTAAGTGGCCACCGACTACTACGCCGTACTCGGCGTACGCCGCGACGCCTCCCAGGACGAGATCAAGAAGGCATTCCGGCGGCTGGCGCGTGAGCTCCACCCGGACGTGAATCCCGATCCCAAGACGCAGGAGCGTTTCAAGGAGATCAACGCCGCCTACGAGGTGCTGTCGGACCCGCAGAAGAAGCAGGTCTACGACCTCGGAGGCGACCCGCTCTCGCAGGCGGGCGGCGGAGCCGGCGGCTTCGGCCAGGGCGGCTTCGGGAACTTCTCGGACATCATGGACGCGTTCTTCGGAACCGCATCGCAGCGCGGCCCGAGGTCGCGCACGCGGCGTGGCCAGGACGCGATGATCCGGCTGGAGATCGACCTCAACGAGGCGGCCTTCGGCACGACCAAGGACATCCAGGTCGACACGGCCGTCGTGTGCACGACGTGTTCCGGCGAGGGCGCCGCACCCGGCACCTCCGCCCAGACCTGCGACATGTGCCGCGGCCGCGGTGAGGTGTCGCAGGTCACCCGGTCCTTCCTGGGCCAGGTCATGACCTCGCGCCCCTGCCCGCAGTGCCAGGGCTTCGGCACCGTCGTGCCGACCCCGTGCCCGGAGTGCGCCGGCGACGGCCGCGTGCGGTCGCGCCGGACGCTGACGGTCAAGATCCCGGCCGGTGTCGACAACGGCACCCGGATCCAGCTCGCGGGCGAGGGCGAGGTCGGCCCCGGCGGCGGTCCCGCCGGCGACCTGTACGTCGAGATCCACGAGCTGCCGCACGCGGTGTTCCAGCGGCGCGGCGACGACCTGCACTGCACGGTCACCATCCCGATGACGGCGGCCGCGCTGGGCACGAAGTGTCCGCTGGAGACGCTCGACGGGGTGGAGGAGATCGACGTACGCCCGGGCACGCAGTCCGGTCAGTCGATCCCGCTGCACGGACGCGGCGTCACGCACCTGCGCGGCGGCGGTCGCGGCGACCTCATCGTGCACGTCGAGGTCCTGACCCCGTCCAAGATGGACCCGCAGCAGGAGGACCTGCTGCGCCAGCTCGCGAAGCTGCGCGGCGAGGAGCGTCCCACGGGGCAGTTCCAGCCGGGGCAGCAGGGGCTGTTCTCGCGCCTGAAGGACGCCTTCAACGGGCGGTAGGCGCTCGCCTCCCAAGAGGCGGAAGCCTCGATTCGGCGCAGTGCGGAGGGCATGAAACTATGCGTTCATGTCCTCCGCACTGACCGATCTCTGCCGTTATCCGATCGTGCAGGCCCCCATGGCGGGCGGCGCTTCCAGTCCTCAGCTCGTCGCCGCCGTCTGTGAGGCCGGCGGCCTCGGGTTCCTTGCCGCCGGTTACAAGACCGCGGACGGCATGTACGAGGAGATCAAGCAGCTGCGGGGCCTGACGGGCCGGCCGTTCGGCGTCAATCTCTTCATGCCGCAGCCGAGCCACGTCGACCCCGCCGCCGTCGACGTCTACCGCCACCAGCTCGCCGGCGAGGCCGACTGGTACGACACCCCCCTCGGCGAACCCGACAACTGCGCCGACGACGGCTACGAGGCCAAGCTGGCCATCCTCATCGACGACCCGGTCCCGGTCGTCTCCTTCACCTTCGGCTGCCCCACCCGGCCGGTGCTCGACGCCTTCGCGAAGGCCGGCACCCTCACCGTCGTGACCGTCACCACGCCCGAGGAGGCACAGGCGGCGCAGTGGGCCGGCGCCGACGCCGTGTGCGTCCAGGGCATCGAGGCCGGCGGCCACCAGGGAACGCACCGCGACGATCCGAAGAACGACGGCAGCGGCATCGGTCTGCTCTCCCTCGTCGCGCAGGTGCGCGAGACCGTGCAGCTGCCGATCGTCGCGGCCGGCGGCCTCATGCGCGGCGCGCAGATCGCGGCGGTCCTCGCGCTGGGAGCGGACGCGGCGCAGCTCGGCACCGCGTTCCTGGTGTGCCCGGAGTCCGGCGCCAACGTCCTGCACAAGCAGGCCATGACCAATCCGCTGTTCGTCCGCACGGAACTCACCCGGGCGTTCTCCGGACGCCCCGCGCGCGGCCTCGTCAACCGCTTCATGCGCGAGCACGGCCCGTACGCCCCGGCCGCCTACCCCCAGGTCCACCACATCACGTCCGGCCTGCGCAAGGCCGCCGCCAAGGCGGGCGACGCGCAGGGCATGGCGCTGTGGGCCGGGCAGGGGCACCGGATGGCGCGCGAGATGCCGGCCGGGCAGCTGGTCGAGGTCCTGGCGGCCGAGACCGACGCGGCGCGCGCGGCGCTGGACCTGCGGGGCGCGGGCGGTGCGGTGTGACCGCTCCGGTGTTCGTCGTCGACGCCGTACCGGCGAAGGGCCGGTTCGTGCTCGAAGGCCCCGAGGGTCGGCACGCCGTCTCGGTGCGGCGGCTGCACGCGGGGGAGCACGTCGTACTGACCGACGGGCGCGGCACCGGCGCGGCGGCCGTGGTGCTGGCGGCCGAGGGCAAGGACCGGCTCGTCGTCGACGTGACGGACGTGACCGCCGAGCCGCAGCCGGCGCCGCGCATCACCGTCGTACAGGCGCTGCCCAAGGGCGACCGGGGCGAGGTGGCCGTGGAGACGATGACGGAGACCGGCGTCGACGCGATCGTGCCGTGGCAGGCGTCCCGCTGCATCACGCAGTGGCGCGGCGACCGGGGCGCCAAGTCCCTCGCGAAGTGGCGGGCGACGGCGCGGGAGGCGGGCAAGCAGTCGCGCAGGCTGCGCTTCCCCGAGGTCGCCGACGCGCTGACGACCAAGCAGGTGGGCGCGCTGCTGGCCACGGCGGACTTCGCGGCCGTCCTGCACGAGGACGCGTCGGTGGGCAGCGGGGCGCTCGCCACGGCGGGCCTGCCGGACGCGGGCTCCATCGTGCTGGTGGTCGGGCCCGAAGGCGGCGTCTCGCCCGAGGAGTTGGCCCTGTTCGCGCAGGCGGGCGCGAAGCCGTACCGGCTGGGAAGCAGCGTGCTGCGTACGTCGACCGCCGGGACGGCGGCGGCGGCGCTGCTGCTGGGGCGCACGGGCCGCTGGTCCTGACGCGGGCTCGGCGGGCGCGGGGCCCGGCACGGATAGCATGCGGCCATACTTGATCAGTACATCCTGATCAGCCGGAACCGAGGAGGCCAGGACCATGGCGGGTGAACCCCAGGCAGACTGCCTGTTCTGCAAGATCGTGGCGGGGGACGTGCCGGCGACGATCGTCCGTGAGACGGAGACGACCGTGGCGTTCCGCGACATCAACCCCCAAGCGCCGACGCACGTCCTGGTCATCCCCAAGGCGCACCACCCGGACGCCGCCGCGCTGGCCGTCGCCGAGCCGCAGGCCCTCGCGGACGTGCTCGCCGAGACGGGCCGGGTCGCCGCCGAGGAGAAGATCGACGGCACCGGGTACCGCGTCGTCTTCAACACCGGTTCGGGTGCGGGCCAGACCGTCTTCCACGCGCACGCGCACGTCCTGGGCGGACGCGGCCTCAACTGGCCGCCCGGATAGGGCCGCTCCTGTGTCCGCACGAGAACTGGTGGTCCTCGGCACCGCGAGTCAGGTCCCCACCCGGCACCGCAACCACAACGGCTACCTCCTGCGCTGGGACGGCGAGGGCATCCTCTTCGACCCCGGCGAGGGCACCCAGCGCCAGATGCTGCGGGCCGGCGTGGCCGCGCACGACATCAACCGGATATGCGTCACCCACTTCCACGGTGACCACTCGCTCGGCCTCGCCGGAGTGATCCAGCGCATCAACCTCGACCGCGTCCCGCACCCCGTCACCGCCCACTACCCGGCGAGCGGGCAGCGCTTCTTCGACCGGCTGCGGTACGCCACGGCCTACCGCGAGACGGTCCGGCTGACCGAGGCGCCGGTCGCCGGGGACGGGGCTCTCGCGACCGGGCCCTCGTACGTCCTCGACGCGGTCAGGCTGTCCCACCCCGTCGAGTCGTACGGCTACCGGCTCACCGAGCCGGACGGGCGCCGCATGCTGCCCGCGCTGCTGGCCGAGCACGGCGTCAAGGGCCCCGACGTCGGCCGCATCCAGCGCGAGGGGCGGATCGGCGACGTCACGCTCGACCAGGTCAGCGAGGAGCGGCGCGGGCAGCGGTTCGCGTTCGTCATGGACACCCGGCTCTGCGACGGCGTGCACGCCCTCGCCGAGGGCTGCGACATGCTCGTCATCGAGTCGACCTTCCTCGACGAGGACGTGGCACTCGCCGCCGAGCACGGCCACCTGACGGCCGGCCAGGCCGCCAGGGCGGCGCGCGACGCCGGCGTACGCCACCTCGTCCTCACCCACTTCTCGCAGCGCTACAACGATCCCGAGGTCTTCGAACGGCAGGCCCGCGCGGCCGGTTTCGACGGCGAGCTGACCGTCGCCGCCGACCTGCTGCGGGTGCCCCTGCCCAAGCGCCGCCCCCTGAAGCCCTGAGCC
>NZ_VBVX01000315.1 GCF_005981925.1 Streptomyces albidochromogenes | reverse complement strand
GCAGCCCGTGCGCCGTCACGGCGTCGACGCGGCCATCTTCTTCAGCGACATCGTGGTGCCGCTGAAGGCCATCGGCATCGACCTCGACATCAAGCCCGGCGTCGGCCCGGTGATCGCCGAGCCGATCCGCACCCGCGCCGATCTCGCCCGCCTGCGGGACCTCACGCCGGACGACGTCACCTACGTCACCGAGGCGATCGGGATGCTCACGGCCGAGCTCGGGTCCACTCCGCTCATCGGATTCGCCGGCGCGCCTTTCACTCTCGCGAGTTACCTCGTGGAGGGCGGTCCCTCGCGCAACCACGAGCACACCAAGGCTCTGATGTACGGCGACCCGCAGCTGTGGGCGGATCTCCTCGACCGGCTCGCCGAGATCACCGGCGCGTTCCTCAAGGTCCAGATCGAGGCCGGCGCGTCCGCCGTGCAGCTCTTCGACTCCTGGGTCGGCGCGATCGCCCCCGCCGACTACACGCGCTCGGTGATGCCCGCCTCGGCGAAGGTCTTCGACGCGGTGGCCTCGTACGGCGTGCCGCGCATCCACTTCGGCGTGGGCACGGGCGAGCTGCTCGGCCTGATGGGCGAGGCCGGCGCGGACGTCGTCGGCGTCGACTGGCGCGTCCCGCTCGACGAGGCGGCGCGGCGCGTCGGCCCCGGCAAGGCGCTCCAGGGCAACCTCGACCCCGCCGTGCTCTTCTCCACGCCGGACGCCGTCATGGCGAAGACGGACGAGGTGCTGGACGCGGCGGCGGGCCTGGAGGGCCACATCTTCAACCTGGGCCACGGCGTCCTGCCGACGACGGACCCCGACGCCCTGACCCGCCTCACCGACTACGTCCACACCCGCACAGCGGCGCACTGAGCGCGGCCCGGCCCTGCGGGGGCATCCCCCGCAGGGCCGGGCCTACGCGCCCGCCTCCCGTACCGCCGCCACCGCCTTGCGGGCCGCGACCAGGACCGGGTCCCACACCGGGGAGAACGGCGGCGCGTACCCCAGGTCCAGGGCCGTCATCTGCTCCACCGTCATCCGGGCCGTGAGGGCGACCGCCGCGATGTCGACCCGCTTGCCCGCGCCCTCCCGGCCGACGATCTGGACGCCCAGCAGCCGGCCCGTACGCCGCTCCGCGAGCATCTTGACCGTCATAGGCGACGCGCCGGGGTAGTACCCCGCGCGGCTCGTGGACTCGATCGTCGCAGTCACGAACCGGAGCCCCTCGGCCCGCGCGTCCTTCTCGCGCAGCCCGGTCCGCGCGATCTCCAGGTCGCACACCTTGCTGACCGCCGTGCCGACGACCCCCGGGAACGTGGCGTAACCGCCGCCCACGTTCGAACCGATCACCTGGCCGTGCTTGTTCGCGTGGGTGCCGAGCGCGATGTGGCGCCGGCGGCCCGAGACGAGGTCGAGCACCTCGACACAGTCGCCGCCCGCCCAGATGTTCTCGTGACCGGCGACGCGCATCGCCAGGTCGGTGACCAGACCGCCGTACGACCCGACCGGCAGCCCCGCGTCCCGCGCGAGGGCCGTCTCGGGTTCCACGCCGATGCCCAGGACCACCACGTCCGCCGGGTAGGTCTCCCCGTCCGCGACGACCGCCCGGACGCGGCCGTCGTCGCCGGTGCGGATCTCTGTGACCTTCGTGCCGGAGACCGTGGTGATTCCCATGCCGTTCATCGCGTCGTGGACGAGCCGGCCCATGTCCGGGTCCAGGGTGGACATCGGCTGCTCGCCCCGGTTCAGCACGGTCACCTCGAACCCGCGGCCGACCAGCGCCTCCGCCATCTCCACGCCGATGTACCCCGCCCCGACGACGACCGCGTGGCGCCCCTTCGTCCGCTCCAGCGTGTCGATCAGCGCCTGGCCGTCGCCCAGGGTCTGCACCCCGTGCACGCCCGGCGCGTCGATGCCGGGCAGGGCCGGGCGCACGGGCCGGGCGCCGGTCGCCACGACCAGCTTGTCGTAGCCGGTCCACGACTCGGCGCCCGATTCCAGGTCCCGGGACCGGACGCGGCCGCCCGCCGCGTCGATCTCGATGACCTCCGTGCGCACGCGCAGGCCGATGTCGCGCGCGCGGTGCTCCTCGGGCGTACGCGCGATCAGTTCGTCCCGGTCCGGGACCGCTCCGCCGACCCAGTACGGGATGCCGCAGGCCGAGTACGACGTGAAACGGCCGCGTTCGAAAGCGACGATCTCCAGTTCGTCCGGGCCCCTGAGCCTGCGGGCCTGCGACGCGGCGGACATGCCCGCCGCGTCGCCGCCGATGACCACCAGTCGTTCCGCCGCTGCCATGCGTGTCCCCTCGGTCGATCCGTGCTGCCGCAGGACACGCTAAGCGCTACTCCCGCGGGCCCGGCCTCTCCGCCGGCTCGCCGGCCCCGGCCCCGGCCGCCGGGAACGGGGGGACCAGGGGGCCCGTACCGGTGGCGGGCGCGGGCGTCCGCCGCGGGAGCCGGCCGCGCACCAGCCGCCACAGCACGTACATCAGGGCGAGCGCCGCCGCGAACGGGGCCACCGCGCCGAGCGCCATCGCGACCCACTTCAGGGTCGTGACGAACGCGTCCCAGCCGCCCGCCAGCGCGTCCACGAAGCCCGGGTCGTCGTCCTTCTCGCCGGCCTCCTCGGCCTCGGGCTCGGAGAGTTCGAGGGTGATGGTCGCCATCGTCGTACGGTCCTTCAGTGACGCCTGGCGTGCGAGCAGCGCCTCCAGCTCCGTCTGACGGGTGTTCAGCTCGCCCTCCAGCATGACCACGTCGCTGATCCTGGTGGCCCGGTCCATCATGTCCCGCACCCGCGCGACGCTGGTGCGCTGCGACTTGATGCGGCTCTCGACGTCCACCACCTGATCGGTGACGTCCTTGGCCTCAGCCTTGCGGTCGAGCAGTTTGCCGGTGCCCGCGAGCTCCTTGAGCACCGCGTCGTACTCCTCCTGCGGCACGCGCAGCACGATGCGGGAGTAGACGTGGCTGTCGTCGATCCGCTCGGTGCTCTCGTTGCCGACGACACCCCCGGCGTTCTCGGCCGCCGTACGGGCCGTGGCGAGCGCCTTGGTGGCGCTGGGGACCTCGACGGAGAGGGTCGCGGTCCGGATGACGTGGTTCCCGGCCAGCGGTGGCTTCTTCGCCCCGGCCTGACCGGAGGGCTTCTGCGCCTCCGCTTGCGAAGCGGCGTCCGCCCCGCCGCCGGGCGCCCGCTGCGCCTGCCCGCCCTTGTCGTCGGCCGCGCTGACGCCCTTGTGGGCGCTGTCGCTCCCGCTGTCACCCGCCCCGCAGCCGGCGACCGCGAGTGAGGCGGTGAGCAGAGCGGCCGCCAGGGCCTTGGAAGAGCGGTGCCCGGACACGTGTGCTGAGCGCATGTCGGTTCCCCCCGGAACGTCGTGGTGGCTGTTGCCGGTTCGACGTGCGGGGCGGGGGAGGGGGTTTCCCCTTTCCGGTCCCGAAGTGGTCACGGTCAGGACTCGTTTGCGGTTTGAGAGAGTGGACCCATGAACGTGGAATCTCGTACGGGCCGTGTCGTCGTCATCGGGGGCGGCATCTCCGGACTGGCCGCCGCCCACCGGCTGGTCGGCGCCGGCGCGCGCGTCACCCTGCTGGAGGCGACGGACCAGCTCGGCGGCAAGCTCCTCGCGGGCGAGATCGCGGGCGTGCCCGTCGACCTGGGCGCCGAGTCGATGCTGGCCCGGCGTCCCGAGGCGGTCGCCCTGGCCCGCGCGGTGGGGCTCGCGGACCGCCTCCAGCCGCCCGCCACCGCCACCGCGTCGCTGTGGAACCGGGGCGCGCTGACCCCGATGCCCAAGGGGCACGTGATGGGCGTGCCCGGCGACCCGGAGGTGCTCGGCGGCATCCTGTCCGCCGAGGGACTCGCGCGGATGCGGCGCGAACGCGAGCTCCCGCGCACCGAGGTGGGCGACGACGTCGCGCTCGGCGCCTACGTCGCGGCGCGCCTCGGCCGGGAGGTCGTCGACCGGCTGGTGGAACCGCTGCTGGGCGGTGTGTACGCCGGTGACGTGTACCGCACCTCGATGCGCGCCGCCGTACCGCAGCTGTTCGAGGCGGCGCGGACGTACGACTCGCTCCTCGACGGGGTGCGGGACATCCAGCGCGGGGCCGCCGCCAAGCAGCCGGCCGGGCCCGTCTTCATGGGCATCGCGGGCGGCATCGGCACGCTCCCCGACGCCGTGGCGGACGCCGTGCGCGCCGGGGGCGGCGAGGTCCTGCTCCGCACCCCGGTGATCGGGCTGACGCGCGGCGCGGGCGGCTGGCAGGTGCGTACCGACGAGCGGGTGATCGAGGCGGAGTCCGTCGTCCTCGCGGCCCCCGCCTGGGCGGCCTCCGCGCTCCTGTCCGCCGAGTCGCCGGCCGCGGCGGCCGAGCTGTCCGCCGTCGAGTACGCGTCGATGGCGCTGGTGACCATGGCGTTCCGCCGCCGCGACGTGGCGGCGCTGCCGGAGGGATCGGGGTTCCTGGTGCCGCCCGTGGAAGGGCGGACGATCAAGGCGTCGACCTTCTCGACCCGCAAGTGGGGGTGGGTGGACGCCGCCGCCCCCGACCTGTTCGTCCTGCGCACCTCCATCGGCCGCTACGGCGAGGAGGACCATCTGCACCGCGAGGACCACGAACTGGTGGAGGTGTCCCTGCGCGACCTCGGGGCCGCCACCGGTCTCGCCGCCCGGCCCGTCGCCACCGAGGTCACCCGCTGGATCGGCGGCCTGCCGCAGTACCCCGTCGGCCACCCCGACCGAGTCGCCCGGGTGCGGGCCGAGGTGGCGAAGCTGCCCGGCCTGCGGGTCTGCGGGGCGGCGTACGACGGTGTCGGCATCCCCGCGTGCGTCGCGAGCGGACAGCGCGCCGCCGACGAGATCATGCTCAGCCGGGACCCGGCGCGAGGCACGGATCACGAGGCGGGAGAATAGGGACATGACTGATGCTCCGGAGACTGTGACATCCCCCCGAGGCCCCAACGCCGGCAAGAAGGCGAAGGACCTCAACGACGTCATCCGCTACACCCTGTGGTCCGTCTTCAAGCTCCGTGACGTGCTGCCGGAGGACCGTGCCGGGTACGCCGACGAGGTCCAGGAGCTGTTCGACCAGCTCGCGGCCAAGGACGTCACCGTGCGCGGCACCTACGACGTGTCGGGTCTGCGCGCCGACGCCGACGTCATGATCTGGTGGCACGCGGAGACCGCGGACCAGCTGCAGGAGGCGTACAACCTCTTCCGCCGCACCAAGCTGGGCCGCGCGCTGGAGCCGGTCTGGTCGAACATGGCGCTGCACCGCCCCGCCGAGTTCAACAAGTCGCACATCCCGGCGTTCCTCGCCGACGAGACGCCGCGCAATTACGTCTCGGTCTACCCGTTCGTGCGCTCGTACGACTGGTACCTGCTGCCCGACGAGGACCGTCGCCGCATGCTCGCCGATCACGGCAAGATGGCGCGCGGCTACCCGGACGTGCGCGCCAACACCGTCGCCTCGTTCTCGCTCGGCGACTACGAGTGGCTGCTGGCGTTCGAGGCCGACGAGCTCTACCGCATCGTCGACCTCATGCGTCACCTGCGTGCCTCCGAGGCCCGCATGCACGTGCGCGAAGAGGTGCCGTTCTACACCGGCCGCCGCAAGTCGGTCGCGGACCTGGTCGCCGGCCTCGCCTGACGCACTTCGGCCGGGGACCCGGGGGACCGCCCCCGGGAGTCCCGGCACCGGCCGGCGCGAGCCGGCCGCAGACCTGGTGGCGGGCCCGCCCGAGCGGCGGCCCGCCACCCCAGACCCGGAAGATCAGACAGTGGGCGCCGGCTCCTTCGCCACGGCCCGCTCGTCCAGCGACACCGGGTTCGGCTCCCGGTGCGGCGCGCATTCCGCGCGCCGCACCGGCGTCCGACCGGTCAGCAGATACGTCTCCAGATGACGGTTGACACACGCGTTCGGCCCGCCGCCGATGCCGTGCGTCCCCGCGTCCCGCTCGGTGACCAGCACGGAACCCGCCAGCCGCCGCCGCAGTTCCAGCGCGCCCGGGTACGGCGTCGCCGCGTCCCGCTCGGCGGCCAGGATCAGCGTCGGAGGCAGCTCACCCGGCCCCGTACCGACGTCCAGGGGCTCCTGGCGCGGAGCGCTCCAGTACGCGCACGGCAGGTTCATCCACGCGTTGTCCCACGTCTCGAAGGGCGCGCGCGCCGCGAGCAGGCTGTTGTCGCGGTCCCACACCCACCACTCGGTCGGCCAGGGCGCGTCGTTGCACTCGACGGCGGTGTAGACGGCCTTGCTGTTCTCGTCGTCGCGCGCCGACTCGGGCCTGCGTGACGCCTGCTCGATCAGCGGCTTCGGGTTGCCCTTCAGGTACTCCGACAGGGCCGTGGCGCGCATGGCCCAGTAGTCGTCGTAATAACCGGCGCTCAGCAGCGCCGCCTGGAGCTCACCGGGCCCGACCTTGCCGCCCGCGGGCTCGCGGGCCAGTGCGGCCCGCACCTTCTCGTAACTGGCGAGGACCTCGTCGGGCGTGCTGCCCAGGTGGTACGTCCGCTCGTGCTTGGCGATCCAGGCGCGGAAGTCCCTCCAGCGCCCCTCGAAGGCGAGCGACTGGTCGAGGTTGTTGCGGTACCAGATCTGCCCGGGGGCCGGGTTGACCGCCGAGTCGAACACCATGCGGCGGACGTGGGAAGGGAAGAGCGTCGCGTAGAGCGCGCCGAAGTAGGTGCCGTACGACGCGCCCATGAACGTCAGCTTCTTCTCACCGAGCGCCGCCCGTAGTACGTCCAGGTCGCGGGCGTTGTTGAGCGACGTGTAGTGGCGCAGCGCGCTGCCCGCCCTGCGGGCGCAGCCGTCGGCGTACGCCTTGGCGCGGGCGATCCGCTCCTGCTTGTACGCGTGCGAGGGGTACGTCGGGGCCTCGCTGGGGGCCTGGACGAGCTCCGACGGCTTCTGGCACGACAGCGGTGCCGAGCGGCCCACGCCGCGCGGGGCGTAGCCGACGAGGTCGTACGCCGCTCCGGTCTTCTTCCACTCGGGCAGGACGCCCGCCATGGGGAAGAACATGCTGGAGGCGCCGGGGCCGCCGGGGTTGTAGACCAGCGCGCCCTGGCGGGCGGCGGGCTTCCCGGTGGCGCGGGCGCGGCTGACGGTCAGTGAGATGCGGCGGCCGGTGGGGTCGGCGTAGTCGAGGGGGACCTCGACCGTGCCGCACTTCACGTGGGCGGGCAGGCCCTCCGACGTGGGGCAGGCGCCGAAGGCGATGCCGGCGGCGGCCGCGCGCTGGGCGGCGAGCGCGGTGC
>NZ_VBVX01000314.1 GCF_005981925.1 Streptomyces albidochromogenes | reverse complement strand
GGGTGGTGCGGTGGTGGGCCCTTAGGCTTGAGCGGTGAGCAGCACTGAGCCTTCTGAGACACCTCCCCCGCACGACCTGCTGGGCCCCGCCGACATCCGGGAGCTGGCGGCGGCGCTCGGCGTACGCCCGACCAAGCAGCGCGGCCAGAACTTCGTCATCGACGCCAACACGGTCCGGCGGATCGTGCGGACGGCCGATGTGCGGGCCGACGACGTGGTCGTCGAGGTGGGGCCGGGGCTCGGGTCGCTGACCCTCGCCCTGCTGGAGGCCGCCGAGCGGGTCGTGGCCGTCGAGATCGACGACGTGCTCGCCGCCGCCCTGCCGGCCACGATCGAAGCGCGCATGCCCGGGCGGGCCGACCGCTTCGCGCTGGTGCACTCCGACGCCATGCAGGTCACCGAACTGCCGGGGCCGCCGCCGACCGCGCTGGTCGCGAACCTGCCGTACAACGTCGCCGTCCCGGTGCTGCTCACGATGCTGGAGCGTTTCCCCAGCATCGAGCGGACGCTCGTGATGGTCCAGTCGGAGGTCGCCGACCGCCTCGCGGCCCGCCCCGGCAACAAGGTGTACGGCGTGCCGTCGGTGAAGGCCTGCTGGTACGCCGACGTCAAGCGGGCCGGCGCCATCGGCCGCAACGTCTTCTGGCCCGCGCCGAACGTCGACTCGGGGCTGGTGTCGCTCGTGCGACGGGCCGAGCCCGTCAAGACCGCCGCCACGAAGGCGGAGGTCTTCGCCGTGGTCGACGCGGCGTTCGCGCAGCGGCGCAAGACGCTGCGGGCCGCGCTCGCGGGCTGGGCCGGATCGGCTCCGGCGGCCGAGGCCGCGCTGGTCGCGGCCGGCATCTCGCCGCAGGCCCGGGGCGAGTCGCTGACGGTGGAGGAGTTCGCGCGTATCGCCGAGCACAAGGGAGCGGGAGCATGACGGTCACGGTCCGGGTACCGGCGAAGGTCAATGTGCAGCTGGCGGTGGGCGGGGCGCGGGCCGACGGCTTCCACGACCTCGCGAACGTCTTCCTCGCGGTGGGCCTGTACGACACGGTCACCGCCACGCCGGCCCACTCGCTGCGCGTCACCTGCTCGGGGCCGGACGCCGGCCAGGTTCCTCTCGACGTCACGAACCTGGCCGCGCGGGCGGCGATCGCGCTGGCCGAACGTCATGGCCTTTCGCCCGACGTGCACCTGCACATCGGGAAGGACATCCCCGTCGCGGGCGGCATGGCGGGCGGCAGCGCCGACGGCGCGGCCGCGCTGCTGGCGTGCGACCGGTTGTGGGGGACGGGCTCGTCGCGGAGCGAGCTGCTGGACATCTGCGCCGAGCTGGGCAGCGATGTGCCGTTCAGCCTCGTGGGCGGGGCCGCGCTCGGGACCGGGCGCGGCGAGAAACTGTCCGTGCTCGAAGTGGGCGGAGCGTTCCACTGGGTGTTCGCGGTGGCGGACGGCGGGCTGTCGACGCCTGCCGTGTACGGGGAGTTCGACCGGCTGACGGCCGGCGCCGACGTCCCGGCCCCCGTGGCCTCCCCGGTGCTGCTGGAGGCCCTGCGCACCGGAGACGCGGCGGCTCTGGCGGGCGCCCTGGTGAACGATCTCCAGCCCGCCGCCCTGTCCCTGCGCCCCTCCCTCGCCGCCACCCTGGCGGTCGGCGCGGAGGCCGGAGCCCTGGCGGGCCTGGTCTCGGGGTCGGGGCCGACCACGGCGTTCCTCGCCAAGGACGCGGAGGCGGCCGAGTCGGTGGCGGCGGCCCTCGTCGCCTCGGGCACCTGCCGAACGGCTCGGGTGGCCCAGTCCCCGGCGGCGGGCGCGACGGTCGTCGACGTACTCAGCCGGGACTGAGTACCGGAGCGCTTACGGGCCGGCGGGCGGCGGCGAGAACGTACCCCGCATGGGAAACACTGTGCGCGAGCTCGCCGACCGGACGCCCGCCGGCCGCGACCGGTACGTCGACCTGCTGCGCGTCGCCTCGCTCGGCACCGTCGTCGCCGGTCACTGGCTGATGGCCGCCGTCTTCGCCGACGGACGGGTGGGGAACCTCCTCGCCGTCCTGCCGGAACTCCAGATCCTCACCTGGGCGCTTCAGGTCATGCCGGTGTTCTTCTTCGTCGGCGGCTTCTCGCACGCGCTCTCGTACCGGTCGCTGAGCCGCAGGCACGACGCGGTGTACTCCGTCTTCGTACGGGCCCGGCTCCAGCGGCTGCTGCGGCCGACCATGGTGTTCGTCCTGGTATGGGGCGTCGCGGCGCTCGCACTCGGCGGCCGGGACGGGCTCGCGGGGGTCGCGCTGAGGCTCGTCGCGCAGCCGCTGTGGTTCATCGGGATCTACCTCGCGATGGTGGCCTTCACACCGCTCCTGCTGAAGCTGCACGAGCGGTGGGGCTGGGCCGCCTTCGGCGCGCTCGCCCTGGCCGCCGCCGGGGTCGACGCACTGCGCTTCGCGGCGGGGGTTCCGTACGTCGAGTTCCTGAACTTCGCCTTCGTCTGGCTCGCCGTCCACCAGCTCGGCTTCCTGCGCGCCGACGGCCGCATCGGCCGGCCCGCCGTGCTCGCGGCCGGCGGGCTGGCCGCCGCGGCCGCGCTGGTCGCCTTCGGGCCGTACCCGCTGAGCATGGTCGGGATGCCCGGCGAGAAGGTCAGCAACATGGCCCCGCCCACCCTCGCGCTCCTCGCCCACGGCGTGTGGCTGGTCGGCGCCGTCGAGCTGCTGCGCGCACCCGGCGCCCGCCTCGTCGCGCGGCCGCGCGTCTGGCGGGGTGTCGTCGCCGCGAACGGCGTCGCCATGACGGCGTTCCTGTGGCACCTGACCGCGATGCTCGGCGTGTACGGCGCGATGCTCGCCCTGGACCTCCCGCTGCCCGCACCGGCGAGCGCCGCCTGGTGGGCGCAGGTACCGCTGCGCTTCGCCGTCGCGGCGGCCCTGACCGCGCTGTGCGTCGCGGCGTTCCGGGCCTTCGAGCACCCGGCCGGGGGCAGCCGCCCGCCGGCCTCCCCCGGGCGGTTCGCGGGACCGGCGGCGGCCCTCGGCGTCACGCTGAGCCTGCTCGGGGTGCTCGGACTGTCGATGGTCGGATTCGGCGGGCTCCTGGAAGGCCGTACGGCCGTCCTCATAGCCGTACGGATCAGCGCCCCGGCGGCGGTCGTCATGGCACTGGCGGGCTGGCTGCTGGTCGAGACGGCGGGGCGGGCCTCGCGCACCCGGGCCGTCTGACCGGGGGCCGGGGCCCCCGCGCACCGGGTGGGGGCCGAGGGGGTCCGGCGGGCGACTACGCTTGAGCGTCTGTCCCTTTCCCGTCCCTGGAGCGCGCACCCATGGCCGTCAACCTGGTCAATGTCGAGGCAGTCAGCAAGGTGTACGGCACCCGTGCCCTGCTCGACGGCGTGTCCCTCGGCGTGTCGGAGGGCGACCGGATCGGCGTCGTCGGCCGTAACGGCGACGGCAAGACGACCCTCATCCGGATGCTCGCCAAGCTGGAGGAGGCCGACAGCGGCCGCATCACGCACAACGGCGGCCTGCGCCTCGGCGTCCTCACGCAGCACGACTCACTCGACCCCACCGCGACCGTCCGCCAGGAGATCATCGGCGACCTCGCGGACCACGAGTGGGCCGGCACCGCCAAGATCCGCGACGTACTGAACGGCCTCTTCGGCGGGCTCAGCCTGCCCGGCTTCGAGCACGGGCTCGAAACGGTCATCGGGCCGCTGTCCGGCGGTGAGCGCCGCCGTATCGCGCTCGCCAAGCTCCTCATCGAGGAGCCGGACCTGCTGGTCCTCGACGAGCCGACCAACCACCTCGACGTCGAGGGCATCGCCTGGCTGGCCCAGCACCTCCAGGCCCGCCGCTCCGCGCTCGTCTGCGTCACCCACGACCGCTGGTTCCTCGACCAGGTCTGCACCCGCATGTGGGACGTGCAGCGCGGCGCCGTGCACGAGTACGAGGGCGGTTACTCCGACTACGTCTTCGCCCGCGCCGAGCGCGAGCGCATCGCCGCGACAGAGGAGACCAAACGTCAGAACCTGGTCCGCAAGGAGCTGGCGTGGCTGCGCCGCGGCGCCCCCGCCCGTACGTCCAAGCCGCGCTTCCGCGTCGAGGCGGCCAACGAGCTGATCGCCGACGTGCCGCCGCCGCGCGACACCTCCGAGCTGATGAAGTTCGCCAACTCGCGCCTCGGCAAGACGGTCTTCGACCTCGAGGACGTCACCGTCCAGGCCGGGCCCAAGGTGCTGCTCCAGCACCTGACCTGGCAGCTCGGCCCCGGCGACCGCGTCGGACTCGTGGGGGTGAACGGCGCGGGCAAGACCTCCCTGCTGCGCGCCCTGGCCGACGCGGCGCGCACCCAGGGCGACGCCCAGCCGGTCGCCGGCAAGGTCGTCGTCGGCCGGACCGTGAAGCTCGCGTACCTCTCGCAGGAGGTCGGCGAGCTCGACCCGAAGCTGCGCGTGCTGGAAGCCGTTCAGCGCGTACGCGACCGGGTGGACCTCGGCAAGGGCCGCGAGATGACGGCGGGCCAGCTGTGCGAGCAGTTCGGGTTCAGCAAGGAGAAGCAGTGGACGCCGGTCGGTGACCTGTCCGGCGGCGAGCGGCGGCGGCTGCAGATCCTTCGGCTGCTGATGGACGAGCCGAACGTGCTGTTCCTCGACGAGCCGACCAACGACCTCGACATCGAGACGCTGACGCAGCTCGAAGACCTGCTCGACGGCTGGCCGGGGTCGATGATCGTCATCTCGCACGACCGGTTCTTCATCGAGCGCACCACGGACAAGGTGTACGCGCTGCTGGGCGACCGGACGCTGCGGAACCTGCCGCGCGGTATCGACGAGTACCTGGAGCGCAGGCAGCAGGCGGTCGAGGCGGCCACCCCGGCGCCCGCCCCCGCGCCCGTCAAGAAGAAGGCGTCCGGCGACGCGCGGGCCGCCCAGAAGGAGATGCAGAAGATCGAGCGCCAGCTCGGCAAGCTCTCCGACAAGGAGACCAAGCTGCACGCCCAAATCGCGGACAACGCCACCGACTTCGAGAAGGTGGCCCTGCTCGACGCCGAACTGCGGGAACTCGTCGCCGGGCGCGACGAGCTGGAGATGCGCTGGATGGAACTCGCCGAAGACGCGTAGCGGATGCGCCAAGTCGCATAACGAGCGCGTCACGGCCCGGTCCTCCCTTGGGAACAGGGACGGACCGGGCCCTCGTGCGCGAGGGCCCAAGTGATAGAAAGAAGCCCCGCTCGACTGTCGCAGAATTGCGGGGCTCAAGCCCGATTCGCTCCTTTCCGGGGGTGTTGCGCCGCCCGGAATTGCGGGGGAGACCGAACGGGCGGCGGTCTCGTGTGAAGAGGTAAGCGCTGATGTCTCAGCCGCCCAACCAGCCGCCGCAGGGCGGCTTCGGAGCCCCCCAGGACCCCCGGCAGCAGCCGCCCCAGCCGCCTGCCCAGCCGCCGCAGATGCCGCCGGCCCCGCCGGCCGCGCCGCCGCAGCAGCCCCCGGCGCAGCCCGGATACGGCTACCCGCAGGCACCACCGCAGGCACCCCAGCAGGCGCCCCAGCAGGGGTACGGCTACCCGGGCCAGCCGGGTCAACAGCCCGGCCAGGCGGGCCCGTACGGTCAGCAGCCCGGTCCGTACGGCCAGCAGCAGCCCGGCCCCTACGGTCAGCAGCCCGGCCCGTACGGTCAGCAGCAGCCCGGTCCTTACGGCGGCTACCCGGGCGCGCCCGCCCCGGGCGGCAGCGGCGGTGGCGGCTCCAAGGGCAAGCCGGCGGTCATCATCGGCGCGGCCCTCGCCGCGCTCCTCGTCGTCGGCGGTGGCATCTACATCGCCACCAGCGGCGACGACGGCGGCAAGAAGAAGAGGCCCGTCGCCGGCGGCACGCACGACAACAAGGGCGGCCTGCCCACCGGCGACGCGGACACCGGCGGCGACACGGCCGGCGACCGCGACGCGGGCGACGACCTCAACGCCGGTCGCCAGTCGGGCGAGTCCAAGGTCCTGTGGCTCCAGAAGAACGACGTGGACCTGCCGCGCAACGGCTCCGACGTGTACGGCCCGTGGTTCACCGACGGCCTCGTCGTCAAGGCGATGTACAAGAAGGTCGCCGCGTACAACACCGCCGACGGCAAGGAGAAGTGGAGCCTTCCGCTCTCCACCGAGATCTGCGCGGCGCCCGTCAGGACCGCCGACGACGGCAAGATCGTCATCGGGGTCAAGGACGGCACCACCGACAAGGCCAAGTGCAGCCAGCTGCAGATGGTCGACCTCAAGACCGGCAAGGCGGGCTGGAAGGCCGAGGTGAAGAAGGAGGGGGCGTTCGACCTCCTCTCCGACATCACGATCGCGATCAGCGGCAACACCGTCACCGCCGGACGCACCGGCCACTCCACCGCGTTCAGCATGAAGGACGGCAAGGTCCTGTGGGGCAAGCTCCCCGGTGAGTGCCAGCCGTACGCCTTCACCAGCAGCGCCAAGCTGATCGCCGCCGCCGCGTGCTCCACCGGCGAGGCCGCCAAAAACCACGAGCGGATCCAGGAGCACGACCCGGCCACCGGCAAGGTCAAGTGGAGCTACCCGTTGGCCAAGGGCTGGCAGGTCGACAAGGTCTACTCCGTCTCCCCGCTCGTCGTGTCCGTGCAGGAGCGCGAGAAGAAGACCTGGAGCGTCATCGCCCTGACCGACAAGGGCAAGCTGCGTTCGGAGATCGACGGCGGCAAGGACAAGTTCCAGCCCCGCTGCGGCGGCACCTTCGTCATCTTCGGCCGGAACCTCGAAGGCTGCACCGGCGTCGCCGCCGACGCGAACTCCTTCTACATGGCGACCGCCGAGAAGACGAGCGGCCTGGAGCGCAGCAACGAGGTCGTCGCCTTCAACCTCGACACCGGCAAGCCCAAGTGGCGCTCCGAGGGCGAGCGCGCCATGATGCCGCTGAAGATGGAGGGCGGCGACGTCCTCGTCCACATGGAGGCGTCGTACGACAAGGGCGGCGCGCTCGCGACCATCGCCCCGTCGGGCGGCAAGCCCAAGACGCTGCTCCAGAACCCGCAGTCGACCGCCGAGATCGAGAACGGCTTCTTCTCGACGAAGGTCGCCTACGAGGAGGGCCGGCTGTACGTCGTCGCCTCCCGCGTCAGCGCCACCAACGACGAGGAGGAGAAGGAGACGAAGACCATGATGGTCTTCGGCAAGTGACGGCCGGTGACTGAGTTCCGGGTCTCCCCCTTCGTCTTCGACTCCCCTTCTTCCGAGGTACGCACGCCATGACGCAGCCACCGCCCCCGCCGCCCAACGA
>NZ_VBVX01000313.1 GCF_005981925.1 Streptomyces albidochromogenes | reverse complement strand
GCTGCGCGAGCCCGCGCACGAGCCGGTCGCACCAGAGCCTGGACTCACCCGTCGCGTACGGGTAGCCACCCTCCGTCAGCAGTCCGATCCGCACGAGCGCACCCCCGATCTCCCTTGTGGGCGGCCGGCCGGCGGCGCGGGCCCGGTGGCCGGCCGCAGGCGCGGGGGCCGCGCGGGGGCGTCCTCCTGCGTCGGCCCCTCCCGTGCGTCCGGCCCGTCAGCCCTGGGGTACCCGGGTGCCGGCGCGGGTGCGGCGGCGTAGGGCCGGGACCGGCGGCGGCGTGGGCGCCGCGGCCAGCAGGGCGGCCAGCGCGGCCGGCGTGGGGTGGCGGAACACGTCCCGCAGCGTCAGCTCGCGGCCGAGCTCCGTGCGTACCCGGTTCAGCAGGCGCACCGCCAGGAGGGAATGCCCGCCCGACCGGAAGAAGTTCGCGTCTGGCGTCACCTCCTTGCCGTCCAGCACCTCGCTGAACAGGTCCACCAGCAGTGACAGCGGACCCCCCGGCGCCGGCGGCAGGGGCGGCTGCCCCGTGACGCCGACGACGGGCACCGCGTACTCGGGCAGCCGGTCCGCCGCCCAGGACTGCGCGTCGGCCTCCTTGACCGCACCCGTCACCCGGGCCACGAGTCTCCCGTCGCTCAGCGCCACTTCGGCGCCCGTGACCCCCGCCTGCGCGGCCAGCACCTCCCGTACGTGGCCGAGGTCCACCCGGTAACCCGCCACGGTGGCGTACGGCCCGTCGCCCGGCCGGGGCGGTCCGTCCGGCAGAGTGCCGATCCGGGCCGCCGGATCCGCCGCGAACACCGCCAGCGCGTGCCCGAGGAGCCCGGCGAGCCGCTCGGCGCCGGTGTGCCCGTACAGATCGGTGGCGTACTCCAGCACCCCGTCCAAACCGCCGTGCTCCGCACTCCCGGTCAGCGCGAACGTCAGGTCGGCCTTCGCCGTGTGCGCCCCGAACGGCAGCGCCTCACCGGCCAGCGGGCCGCCCCCGCCGCCCGCTCCGTCCGGCTCCGGGCTGACCCGCAACATCACCTGCGCCAGCGGGTGGTGCGCCGACGACCGGTGCGGATTGAGGTGTTCCACGACCAGGTCGAAGGGAACTTCCTGGTGAGCGTACGCGGCCAGGTCCGCCTCCCGGACCCGTACCAGCAGGTCCGCGAAGCACGGGTCGCCCGAGGTGTCCGTGCGCAGGACCAGCGTGTTGACGAAGAGGCCGACCAGTCCGTTCAGCGCCTGGTCGTCCCGGCCCGCCACCACCGTGCCCACCGCCAGGTCGGGCCCGGCCCCGCAGCGGGCGAGCACTGCCGCGAGCGCCGCGTGCACCACCATGAACAGGGTGCTGCCGGTGTCCCGGGCGATGCGTTCCAGCCCGGCCCGCACGGACGCGGGGACCGTGAATCCGGTGAGCGCGCCCCGCCCGGAGGGCACGGGAGGCCGGTGCCGGTCCGTGGGAAGGTCGGTCAGCGGCGGCAGCCCCGCCAGGTTGCGCTCCCAGAAGCCGAGCCGTGCCCGCGGCCCGGGGCCGAGCAACCGCCGCTGCCAGAGCGTGTAGTCCGCGTACTGCACGGGCAGCGCCCCCCAGGCGGGAGCGTGGCCGGCGGCCCGCGCCGCGTACGCGGTGGCCACATCGGCCAGCAGGCAGTCCGTCGACCAGCCGTCGGCGGCGATGTGGTGCACCAGCAGAACGAGGGTCTGGCGGCCGCGACCGTCGGACGGCAGGAACAGCCAGGCGCGCAGCGGCAGGTCCCGCGCCAGGTCGAAGACATGGCCCGCCGCCGCGTCCACGGCCGCCGCCAGGTCGGTGGGGAAACCCAGCTCCAACTGCGGCCGGGCCCCGTCGAGGACCACCTGGAACGGCTCCCCGCCCTCGGCCCGGTACACCGTGCGCAGCACCTCGTGCCGCTCGGCGACATCGGCGAGCGCGGCGGCGAGCGCGGCCGGGTCCAGCGGCCGGTCCAGCCGTCGCACCAGGGCGATGTTGTACGCGGCCGAGGGGCCCTCCAACTGGTCGGTGAACCACAGCCGCCGCTGGGCGTACGACAACGGGACCCGCTCGGGCCGGACGGCGGGGCGCAGCACCGGCCGGTCCCCGCCGGCCTCCGGGCCCGCGGGGAGCCGGTCGTGCAGCGCCCGCGGGGTGGGGGCGAGGAACAGGTCGCGTACTCCGGCCTCGACGCCCAGCGCCGCGCGGATCCGGTTGACCAGCTTGCTGGCGAGCAGGGAATGCCCGCCGGTGCGGAAGAAGTTGTCGTCGGCGAGCACCTCGTCCCGGCCGAGGATCTCGGCGAAGAGACCGCACAGCAGCCGCACGCGAACGTGCTCCGGCTCCGACGCCGCCCTCCTCGCCCGCTCCCGCGCCGCCGCACGCCCGGCGGCGTCCCGTACGGCCTCGGCGAGCCGCTCCCGGCGGGCGGCGAGAGCGGCCGCCTGCGGATCGGTGACCAGGCCCAGCGCGCTCAGCGGCCGGCCGGCGTCCGAGGCGAACGCCGTGAGGGCGCGGGCGTACACGTCCAGGAGCAGCCGCGCCGTGACCTCGTCGAACACGTCCCGCGCGTAGCCGAGCAGCAGGCGCAACCCGCCGTCGGCCTCCTCCTCGCAGTGGAAGCTCAGGTCGAACTTGGCCGCCCCCAGGTCGACCGTACCGGCCTCGGCGGTCAGCGGCCCGAGCCGCGGCCGGTCCGTGCCGTCCGCCGCCCCGGCGGTCCGTACCGTCAGCATCACCTGGAACAGCGGGTGCTCGCCGAGGGCCCGCCCGGACGCCTGGGACAGCAGCTCCACCAGTGCGTCGAACGGCAGGTCCTGGTGGTCGAACGCGGCCAGGTCGAAGTCCCGCACCCGCTCCACCAGGGCGGCGGCCGTGGGGTCACCGGACGTGTCGGCGCGCAGCACCAGGGAGTTGACGAAACACCCGACCAGATCGTGCACGGCCTCGTCACAGCGGCCCGCGACCGGGGTGCCGATCGCCAGGTCCGTACCCGAGCCGGCCGCGGACAGGGCGGCGGCGAGCGCGGCCCGGGCCACCATGAACAGGCTCGCCCTCCGGTCACGGGCGAGGGCGGCCAGCCCGTCGCGCGCACCGGCCTCCAGCCGGACGGCGACCGTGCCGCCGCGCCCGGTGGGCTCGGCCGGGCGGGGCCGGTCGTACGGCAGGGCGGTCCGCTCGGGCAGCCCGGCCAGGGCGGTACGCCAGTGGTCCAGCAGCTCCCGCGGATCGGTGAGCAGCTCCCGCTGCCACAGCGCGTAGTCGGCGTAGGTGAGGGGCAGCGGCTCCCAGCCGGGGGCGCGGCCGCCCAGCCGGGCGGTGTACGCGGCGCCCAGGTCCCGCAGCAGCGGCGCCAGGGACCAGCCGTCCACGGCGATGTGGTGGACGAGCAGGACCAGGGCGCTGGAGCCGCTGTCCCCGGTGGTGAACAACCGGGCCCGCAGCGGCACTCCGTCCGTCACGTCGAGCGGCGTCCGGCCGAACTCCGCCACAGCGGAGTCGAGTTTTGCCGCGTCGCCGCACCGGGCGGTCTCCAGCGCGGGACGGAAGCCGTTCACGATCCGCTGGTGCGGTTCCCCGTCCACGTGCGGGTAGGCGGTGCGCAGGACCGGGTGCCGCCCGGCCAGGTCGGCGAGCGCCGCCGCCAGCACCCCGGCGTCCGGCACCCCGTCGAGGCGGAGCACCACGGGTGCGTTGTACGTGGCCGAGGGGCCCTCGATCCGGGCGAGCAGCCACAGCGCCCGCTGCGCCGCCGACAGCGGCAGCCGGTCCGGGCGTTCGGCAGCCGGCACCGGGCGCGGCGCGGGCCGGGCGGCGCCGCCTCCGGCGCGGGCGGCCTCGGTGATCCGGCGGTGCAGGGCGGCCGGGGTGGGGGCCAGGAACAGGTCCCGGATGCCGGCTTCCATACCGAGGGCGGCCCGGATCCGGTTCACCAGCTTGCCCGCGAGCATCGAATGCCCGCCGCTGCGGAAGAAGTTGTCGTCCGGTGCTGCGTGCGAACGTCCGAGCACCTCGGCGAACAGTCCGCACAGGATTTCCTCCCGCGGACCGCTCACGTCCCGGCGGCCGGGCAGTACGGCGGGCGTCGCCGCTTTCCCCGTGGTCAGCGCCTCCCGCCGCGCCTTCAGCCCGGCCCGCTCCTCGGCGGTGGTCAGCGCGCCGGCGAGCGGCCGGTCGGCGTCCGAGGCGAGGGCGTCCAGGGCCCGGGTGAACAGGTCTAGCAGCAACCGCGCCGTGGACTCGTCGAACAGGTCGACGGCATAGCCCAGCGCGAGGTCGAGCCCGTCGGGGGAGCCGTCCGGGGCCTCGCGCCGGGCGCAGAAGAACGTGAGGTCGAACTTGGCGGCCCGCAGGTCGGCCGTGCCCGGCCGGCCGGTGAGGTGCGGCCCGAGCGGCACCGGGCCCGCGCCCTGCGCGTCGTCCACGGTCAGCATCACCTGGAACAGCGGGTGGTGGCCGAGGGAGCGCTCCGGGGCGAGCCGCTCGACCAGCAGCTCGAAGGGCAGGTCCTGGTGCTCGTACGCGGCCAGGTCCGCCTCCCGGACCCGCTCCAGGAGCGTGGCGGCGCTCGGATCGCCGGAGAGGTCCGTGCGCAGGGCCAGGGTGTTGACGAAGAACCCGACGAGCTCGTACAGCTCCTCCTCGGGCCGGCCCGCGACCGGCGTGCCGATCACCACGTCCGGGCCGGCGCCGGCCGCCGTGAGCGAGGCGGCCAGCGCCGCGCGCACCACCATCGGCAGGCTGGCCCGGTGCCGCCGCCCCAGGGCGAGCAGGGCGCGGTGGGTGTCGGCCGGCACTCGTGCGGTGAGGGTGGCCCCGCGCCCGGAGGGCTCGGCCGGCCGGGGCCGGTCGGCGGGCAGCGCCGTCAGCGCCGGTGCCCCGTCGAGCCGCCGCCGCCAGTGGTCGAGCTGCTCGGCGGCCAGGCTGCCGGGGTCGTCGGGGTCGCCGAGCAGCTCCCGCTGCCACAGGGCGTAGTCGGCGTACTGGACCGGCAAGGGCTCCCAGGCGGGGGCCCGGTCCGCGAGGCGGGCCCGGTAGGCGGTGTCGAGGTCCCGGAGCAGGGGGCGTACGGACCAGCCGTCCGTGGCGATGTGGTGGATCAGGAGCACCAGGACGGAGCCGGCGCCGCCGTCGTCGTCCCGGTCGTCGTCCTGCGAGGTGAACAGGCGTACCCGCAACGGGACGTCGGCCGTGACGTCGATCGGCTCCCGGACGAACGCGGCCACCCGCGCGTCGCGCTCGGCGGCCGGGCACCGGACCACCTCGGGCGGGGCGACCGCCCCGGGGTCGCGGACCTCCTGGCGGGGCTCGGCGTCCGGGCCGGCCGGCAGGACGGTACGCAGTACCTCGTGCCGCTCGACCAGATCGGCGAGGGCCGCGCCGAGCACCGCCGGGTCGGGTGTCCCGTCCAGGTGCAGCACCACCGGGGCGTTGTAGGTGGCGGATGGGCCTTCCAGCCGCCCGAGGAACCACAGGCGGCGCTGGGCGAACGACAACGGGGTCACGGTCATGTCCTCAGGCGTCATGGGCTGCGACGAGCCCGTCGATGTGCGCGGCCAGGTCCCGCAGGCGCGGGTTGGCGTAGACGGCCTTCACCGGCAGGGCGACGCCCAGCTCGGCCCGTACCCGCGAGACCAGCTTGATCGCGAGGAGGGAATGGCCGCCCAGCTTGAAGAAGTTGTCGTCGGGGCCGACGGAGTCCGCCCGGAGCACCGTGGTCCACACTCCGGCGATCAGCCGCTCCGAGGCGGACAGACCGTCGTCCGCCCCGGCGGGCTCCGTCGCGGACACCGCTGCGGCCGACGGCGGTTCGGGCAGCGCGGACCGGTCCAGCTTGCCGTTGACGGTGGTCGGGAAGCGGTCGAGGGCCACGAAGACGGCGGGCACCATGTACGCGGGCAGCGCGGCGGCCAGCAGCTCCTTGAGCGCGGCGCCGGTTACCGGCCCGGTGGCCCGGTAGTAGGCGACGAGGCCGGGGGCCCCGTGCAGGTCTTCGCGCAGGACGACCGCGGCCTCGGCGACGGCCTCGTGGGCGGCCACCGCGGCCTCGATCTCGGGGAGTTCGATGCGGAAGCCGCGCAGTTTCACCTGCCCGTCGGCGCGGCCCAGGTAGTCGAGCCCGCCGTCCGGAAGGACCCGCACCAGGTCCCCGGTGCGGTACATGCGCCCGCCGGGCTCGGCGTCGTGGCTGCTGTCGGCGGTGAACCGCTCGGCGGTCAGGCCGGGCCGGCGGCGGTAGCCACGGCCCACCCGGGGCCCGGCGAGGTACAGCTCACCTGTGCCGTCCGGGCCGACCGGCTGGAGCTTCTCGTCCAGGACGCGCATCCGCAGGCCCGGCAGTACGGCGCCGATGTGCGGGGCGGCCGGCGCCCCGGCGGGGGTCTCGATCCAGCCGGCGCTGGCGTCCACGGTGCACTCGGTGGGTCCGTACAGGTTGACCGCGCGGACGGTGCCCGCCGCGGCCAGGTCCGAGATCCTCGACCACAGGGCGGGGCTGATCGCCTCGCCGCCGATCAGCAGGGTCAGCGGGCGCGGCCCGCCGTCCGTGCTCAGCAGGTCCAGCAGCGGATCGGCATGAGAGGGGGTCAGGTCCAGGTCGGTCAGGGACCGCTCGTCCACCAGCGCGGCCAGCAGGGCCGGGTCGGCGCGCGTCTCGTCGTCGATCATCACCAGGGTGTCGCCCCGGCAGACACGGGTCCACTGCTGCACGGAGGCGTCGAAGGAGGGAGAGGCGTTCCAGCCGACCCGGCCGCCCTCGGTCACGGCGATCCCGGCGTCCTCCAGTTCGGCGAGCAGCCGGGAGGCGGCCTCCCGGCCGATCTCGACGCCCTTGGGCCGGCCGGTCGACCCCGAGGTGTAGATGACGTACGCCAGCGTGTCCCCGGCCACCGGCACCGGCCGGTACGCGGGCGCGGGGCGGTCGTCGGCCAGCAGCTCCGCCAGGTCGAGGTGCGGCGCTCCGGGGAGCAGGGGCGCGCCGTCCGGGCCGCCGCCCGAGGTGACGACGACGTCGGCGCCGGAGTCCTCGACGAGGTAGCGGCGCCGGTCGGCGGGCAGCTTCGGGTCGACCGGGAGGTAGGCGGCGCCCGCGGTGAGGGCGCCGATCAGCGCGGACACCAGGCCGGCGCCGCGCGGCAGGCACAGCGCGACCACGCTCTCGGGGCCGACGCCGTGCGCGGCCAGCCGGCCGGCGATCCGCATGGCGTCGGCGCGCAGCCCGTCGAAGGTCAGCTCGCGGCCCGCGGAGATCACGGCGGCGCGGTCCCCGGGGACGGCGGCCAGCCGGTCCAGCAGGTCGGCGGTCACC
>NZ_VBVX01000312.1 GCF_005981925.1 Streptomyces albidochromogenes | reverse complement strand
GCCGGGGGCTGCTCGCCGGGGTGCTCCTCGCACGGCTCGTCACCGGGGTGCTCCTGGTGCGGCGGCTCGTGACGCGGCGGCTCACCACCCGGGTGCCCACCGGGGTTCTCGTTCCCCGGGTTCTCGTGCCCGGGGCCCTCGTTGCCCGGGTTCTCGTTGCCCGGGTGTCCGCCACCGGGGTGCCCGCCGCCCGGGTTCTCGTGCCCGGGGCCTTCGTGGCCGGGGCCCTCGTTGCCCGGGTTCTCGTGGCCGGGGTGCCCGCCGCCGGGGCCGGGGCCCTCACCAGGGGGGTTGCCGTGGCCGGGGCCGCCGTGGCCGGGCTCGTTGTGACCGGGCCCGGACGGCTTGTGCGGCTTCTTCGACTCGCCGTTGACGCACTCGTTGCCGAAGGCCGGGTTCAGGAGCGCGATGATGTTGATGGTGTTGCCGCACGCGTTCACCGGAACGTGTACAGGCGCCTGAACGTTGTTGCCGGACACAGCGCCCGGCGAGTTGGAGGTCTCCCCATTGGCCCCGGAGTCCGCAGCTGCGGTGCCTCCGGACATGGCGAGGAGTCCGGAGGCGGCCGCCGCGGCGAACACACCTCTGCTCAAAACCTGTCGCACTTTGCCGTTCCCTGTCTTTCATACCTGCGGGTGAGCCGATTGCTCACACGCGTTGAGGGAGGTTCAGTTGGCCCCCGAGCGCATGGCGTGCACTGGGGGGCCAACTGTGACCGAACATCTAGCGGTTCGGACGGGGAACTACTTGTTGATGCACTCGTTGCCGAAGGCCGGGTTCAGAAGCGCGATGATGTTCACGGTGTTGCCGCAGACGTTCACCGGGACGTGAACCGGAACCTGCACGTTGTTGCCGGAAATGACGCCCGGGTTGCCCTTGACGTCACTGTTCGCCCCGGAGTCGGCGATGGCCGGGGAGGCGACACCGACGGCCAGGAGCGAGCCGGCGATGAATGCGGCGCTCTTCATGTACTTCACTTTAAGAACCTTTCCGGCGGCGACACCCTACACAGCCACGTCCTTCGCGCTGCACGAGTCTGTTTCTTCACGCCCGTAGCGTCGCCGTCGACATCGGTAACGATCCGGTTCCACCGAGGAAACTCCATAAAAGAAGCTATCTATCCACCGTCACCCGAACGCCCTAACCTTCATTTCGGCCCGCAGGGGCGTGAATTGGCGTCCGCACGCCAATGCCCGGCCTCCCGAACAGGGAGAACCGGGTATCGGCGGTGCGTGCCGGGCGTCAGACGGGCGCGCCGGGCACCTTGGGGGCTTCGGCGGCGCCGGGGACCTTCGGCAGCGCGGGCAGTCCTTCGAGGTTCGGGGCCGGCAGACCACCGCCGACCACGATGCTGACGACCACGTTGAGCGTCGCGGTGATGGTGGCGGTGACCGCCTCGGTCACCTTCGCCGCGTCGCCCTTCTGAGCCGCCTTCAGCAGCGTGTCGACCTTGGCCCGCAGATCGACGACGGCCTTCGCCTTCAGCTCCAGGCCCGCGTCGGCGGCCCGGGGAGCCGCCACCGACGGCAGGTCGGGGGACGGGGAAGCGGGGACTTCGAGGGCGGTGCCGGGGGACTTGGGCAGGCTCTTCAGGGCCTCTTCGACCGCCTTCGTGTGCTTGGCGGCCTCGGCGGCCGGCAGCTTGCCGCCGCCGGCGATGACCGCGTCGAGGAGCTCGGTGACGGGGTTGAGCACACCCGCCATCTCGCTCAGCAGCTTCACCTGCGGGGTGAGTTTGTCGGCGCCGGGCAGCGCGTCCTGGGCGGCGATGCTGTCGGTGGGACTCTCGGCGGCGAGCGTCGCCGGGGCGGCTATCGCGCCCCCGGCCGAGCCGAACGCCAGTACCCCGCACGCCACGGATGAGACGACGAGTCCGGCGGTTCGGGAGATGCGCATGGGGATGTCCTTACGTGAGAGGTCGGAGAGGGGACAACGCCACCGTGCAACCGGCGGCCACCCTCCGCAACTTTTCCCGCACGCAGCGTCAGTACTGGAGCGCCTTGTCGAGGCCCTTGAAGCTCTCCTCGCTCACGTCCGGAAGGTCGATCGGGAGCGGCGACGCCGGCCGGTCGGTCCGGTCCGGCGGGGCGGCCTGGGCGAGCGGGGCCGGGACCGCGAGGGCCGCCGCCAGACCGGCCGCGAACGCCGCGGCGGCGGTGGCCGCGGCGGCTGCGCTTCGTGTCTTCATGCCCTGCCAACGGCCCAGCTCGGTACAGGTCACGGGCACGTTCCCGGGGGCGGGCGAAGCCCGGGGCGCCGCGGGAGTGACCGCTCAGGCCGTGCTGCGGTCCGCCGCGCGCTCCTGGTGCGGCACCGACCTCAGATAGCCGGCGGGCTCCAGCGGGCGGTCGGTGAAGAACCGCAGCGCCAAGTCGGCCACCTCGTCGGCCTTTTCGAGCACGACCCAGTGGTCGGCGTCCCGGATCGTGGTGAAGCGGCTGCCCCGGATGGTCGCGGCGAAGGCCCGCTGGCGCTCCGCCGACGTCACCGTGTCGTGCTCCCCGGTGAAGACCAGGGCCGGTACGCCGGACAGGCCCCCCGAGAAGTCCGGCCGGTCGCCCAGGGAGCGGTGCACGGAGTCCGCGGCGTGCGGGGAGTGCTCGACCGCGTGCAGCATCGTCCGCCTGACGTAGCGGTACGCGAGGTCGCGGCGCGCGACGTACCGGTCCGGGTCGAGACACATCAGTGCCTCCGTGACCAGCGTCGCGAAGCCGTCCCGGTCCCCGGCGGCGAGCCGGTCGGTGGCGCTGCGCCAGTGGGCCCGCTGGGCCGGTGAAATGTGCGCGGGGACGCCGCCGAGGAGGAGGCGGGCGATGCGGCCCGGGTTGCGCTGGGCGCAGCGGAAGGCGAGCGCGGCGCCGTAGGAGAAGCCGAAGAGGTTGACGCGCGGTACGTCGAGGTCGTCGATGATCCGGGTGACGGCGGCGCACAGGAGGTCCGCGCTGGGGCCCGGCGGCAGGGGCGCGGCGCTGCCCATGCCCGGCAGGTCGGCGGTCACGACGCTCGTCACCGGGCCGAGGCGGCCGTCCATCTGGGGCCAGCCGAGCATCCCCTGGAGCGCGCCGCCGAGGACGAGCACGGGTTCGGTGGCCGGTGCGGCGGGTGAGCCGGTGCGGTGCAGCACGCGGTAGGAGTAGCGCAGCCCGTCCACCGACAGCGAGCGAACGGTTTCCTCGGGCATGCTTCAGCTCCTTCTCGACAGGGGGTGGCGGCCGGGCCCCGTCAGCCGCGGGTGAGGACGAGCGCGGCGTTGTGACCGCCGAAGCCGAGCGACGTCTTGACCGCGCAGTCGAACGCGGCGGGGCGCGCGGCCTTCGCCACGACCTCGACCGGGATGCGCGGGTCGAGCGCGTCCAGATTGGCCGTGGGGGGCACCAGCTGGTGCTCCAGGGCGAGCACCGTCAGCGCGGTCTCGATGCCGCCGGCCGCGCCCAGGGTGTGGCCCGTCATGGCCTTGGTCGACGTGACGAGTGGGTCCGCGCCCAGCAGCCGGTGCAGCATGGTCGCCTCGATGAGGTCGTTGAACACGGTGGACGTGCCGTGCGCGTTGACGTGGCCGATGTCCGACGGCGCGACGCCCGCGTCCGTCAGCGCCGTGCGCAGCGCGCTCTCGATGCCCTTGCCCTCCGGGTCCGGGGCGACGGCGGAGTACGAGTCGCTGGACGCGCCGTAGCCGGCGATGTGCGCCCTGATCCGGGCGCCCCGCGCCCTGGCGTGTTCGGGGCGTTCCATGACGAGCAGGCCGGAGCCCTCGCCGACCACGAAGCCGTCGCGGTCCGCGTCGAACGGGCGGCAGGCCGCGGCGGGGTCGTAGCGGCGGGTCGACACCGCCCGCATCTGGCAGGCGCTGGCGATCAGCAGCCGTGAGCACACGGACTCGGCGCCGCCGGCGACGACGATGTCGCAGGCGCCCGTGCGCAGCATCTGGTGCGCGGCGCCGATGGCCACCGTGCCCGACGAGCAGGCGGTGGACACCGCCTGGCTCGGGCCGCGGGCGCCGAGGTCCATGCAGACACTGCTGGCGGCGCTGTTGACGACGGTCAGCGGGGCGAGCTTCGGGGAGACGCGGCGCGGGCCCTTGGTGGTCAGCGCGGTGTGCTGCTCGTCGTAGAAGGGGAGTCCGCCGTGGGCGGAGCCGATGACGACCGCGACCCGGCCGCTGTCCCAGACGCGGGGGTCGAGTCCGGCGTCCGCCACAGCCTCTCTGGCGGCCAGTACGGCGAGTTGGGCGAATCGGTCCATCAGCCGCTGCGTCGCCACGCCGAGAACCCGCGCCGTGTCGAGGTCTTCGGCGGGGACGGCGTACATGAAGTCGCAGGGCAGGTCGCGCAGTTCCTCGCGCGCCCCCACCGAGGCGGGGCGGACCTCGCCCCGCGTGACGTTTCGCCACGTCTCGTCGACGCCCACCCCCGCCGCCGTGACCAGGCCGAGACCGGTCACGGCCGCCGTGAAGGGCGGGATGGCCGGCCTGGTCATCCCAGGCTCCCGGTGTGGACGAGTTTCTCGTGTACGAGTGCGACCAGCTCACCCACGGTGTTGCGGGAGGTGAGCGCCGCGTCCTCCAGGTCGATGCGCAGCTGCTCCTCGATGAGGATGCGCAGTTCCTCCAGCGCGAGGGAATCCATGCGCAGGGCGTAGAGCGGGCTCTCGGGTCGGACGGCCGCCGGGTCCACTCCGAATTTCTGCACCATCAGTGTGCTGACGGCATCTGTCGCACTGGCCACTCGTCGCTCCTCCGAGTTCGTCCGGCAACCTTTATACGCGCCCACCCGGACGGGCCTTTACCTCGTTCGCCCTATGTGATGAGGGCTCGCGCTCGCGTACGGATTCGGTGCCGGGACGGGGTGCCGCCGCACGGTCGTCACGGCGGCGGTGCACGCGGCGCCGGACGGGTGAGGGCCGGGAAGCGGTGCTTCCCGGCCCCTGTGGTGCTACTCCTACGCGCCGCTGCCGTACGGGCGGGTGATCGCTTCCAGGGCGTGGCCCGACGGGTCCATGAAGTACACGCCCCGGCCGCCGTCGTTGCGGTTGATCTCGCCCGGCTGCTTGCCGTGCGGATCGGCGTAGTACGTGAGGCCGGCGTCCTGGACGCGCTGGAAGATCCCGTCGAACTCCTCCTCCGTGACGAGGAAGGCGTAGTGCTGCGGAGTGATCGACTCCGCCGGGATGGTCGCGAAGTCGAGGGTGACGCCGTTGCTCAGTTCGACGGCGATGAACGGGCCCCACTCGGCCGAGATCTCCAGGCCCATGACGCGGGTGAAGAACTCGGCGGATTCCCGCTTGTCGCGGGAGTGGACGATGGTGTGATTGAGCTGCACTGACATTGTGGAATGCCTCCGTAAGGCAAACTCACGGGCTACCTCCATGCCTCACCCGGACGGTGACCGACACGCGATGCCGTGAGGCGATCCTACGTTCGGGCCCGGTGCCCTGTCATGCGCTCCGGTACGGCCGTCCGTTCGAACGGGGTCCCGGGAGTCCGCGTACGGCTACGCAACTCCTCCCGCTGTCCCTATGGTTGGGCGCACACCAGGAAGGGACCCCTACGAGCGATGCATGAACGGGCAGACGCGCATCCGGGCCTGATGCCCGTACAGGGGATGCGGGCGGGTGACCACGCGTTCCTCAGCTACACGGACGACGAGGCCAACTGGGACGCGCTCGTCACCTACGTCCGCACGGGCCTGGCGCGCGGCGAGAAGGTGATCGTCTTCGCGGCGCCGCAGCTCGATCCCGACGCCGTGCGCACCCGCCTGGACGGGACCAGCCGGCTGCTGGCGGAGGCGCGGGGACGGGGGCAGCTGACGAACAGCAGTATGCGGGCACTGATCCGGCCGGACCGCGGCTTCACCCCCGAGCGGCAGTGGGACCGTCTCGGCGAGGAGACCGCGCTCGCCGTCGCCCAGGGGTACCAGGGGCTGCGGGCGTTCATCGACATGCACTGGGTGGCGGACCTCGACGCCGACATCGAGACGATGATGTACCGCGAGTCCCACGCCGAGCACCTCTTCGACGGGCGTCCGTACAACGAGGTCTGCTCCTACGACCGGCGCGCCTTCGACGACGACGTGCTCGACGCCATGTCGGACGCGCACCCCCGCTCGCTGCTCGGCGCGCTCGGCGAGCTGCGGATCGTGCACCGCGGGCAGTCGGTCACGGTCGCGGGCGAGGCCGACCACGCCACGCGTGAACCCTTCCTGACCGCCCTGGACGACGCGCTGGAGCGATCCGCCGCGTCCCGGCGGCTGCTGGTGGACCTCATGCCTCTGCACTTCCTCGCCGTACGGTGCGCCCTCGACCTCGTCGAGCGGATCGCCGGGGCCGCCGGACACGACGGCGTCGAGGTCCGCTGCGCCGCCGCGCAGGCGGTGCTGCTGCGCCGGCTCGGCTCGGACCGGGTCCGGCGCCTCACGCTGACGGAGGTGGTGCGGGCATGGTGACGGAGGGGATCCACCTCAACAACGACGGGTCGCGGGAGCGGCTGCTGGAGTTCGACTTCGGCCGCGAGGACATGCCCCGGCTGCGGGTGCTGGTCGACCAGTACGCCGCCTGGGCCGGACTGGCGGAGCCCCGGCGCGGCGACTTCGTCCTGGCGGCGGACGCGGTGGCCACGAACGCGGTCGAGCACGGCGGCGGGCACGGCCGGTTGCTGCTGCACCGGTCCGCCGGCTCCCCGGGCGCGCTCGAATGCGTGATCAGCGACTCGGGGCCGGGCTTCGCCTCCTCCGTCATCCCTGAACTGGCGCCGGGGCTGGGCGGCAGCCACGGCGGACGGGGGCTGTGGCTGACGCGGCTCATCACGGACCGGCTGGTCATCGAGGGGGGAACGGGCGGCGCGGACCGGGCGCGGGGCAGTGTCGTGGCGTTCTCGATGTGGCTGCCCGGGTGACCCCGGGGACCGCCCGGGCGGTTACGCGGGAGCCGTCAGCTCGGCCGCGCCGAACGAGACGTCGAAGCGGTCGCACCAGATGCTCACGCTCGTGAGGCCCTTGAGATCCAGGCCGGCCGGCAGCGCGTAGTTCTGGTCGCCCTTGTTGCCCTTCAGCCTGCCCAGGCTGACGTGCCTGCCGTCGTCGAAGACGTGCCAGCCGTCCCTGCCCGCCCTGACCGGCGCGTCGGTGAGCCACACCCGCAGGTCGGGGCCGCTGCTGGTGTCGAGGCCCTGGAGGCGGAGGGTGCGGGAGCCGTCGGGCAGCCGGATGATCTTCGCCGTACCGCTGGTGCTGTGCTCGTGGCTGATCAGGGTGCCGGAAGCCAGGGTCCGCGGGGCGGGGGGCGCGGGCGGCGCGGACGAGGAGTCCCGCCC
>NZ_VBVX01000311.1 GCF_005981925.1 Streptomyces albidochromogenes | reverse complement strand
ACGACGGCCGCCCGGCCACCGGGCCGGACGGCCGTCCTCTCCCGTACGCCGGCTCCCGTCAGGAGCCGTCCGCCGCCGGCGCGGCCGCGTCGCCCCTGGCCTTCCTGCGCGCGTCGATCGTGGCCCCAGCGCGACCGCGTCGTCGCGCTGCTCGCCGCCGCCTCCGCCGACCCCGCCACCCGCGCCGTGGTCCTCACCGCCACCGGCAAGGGCTTCTGCGCGGGCGCGGACCTGCGCGGGGCGCCGGCGAGCCCCGGCGACCGGGTCGCGGGGGACGTCGCCCGTACGATCCGGCTCGGCGCGCAGCGGCTCGTCAGCGCCGTGCTGGACTGCGAGAAGCCGGTGATCGCCGCGGTCAACGGCACCGCCGCCGGCATCGGCGCCCACCTCGCGTTCGCCTGCGACCTGGTGCTGGCCGCTGAATCCGCGAAGTTCATCGAGGTCTTCGTACGCCGCGGCCTGGTCCCGGACGGCGGCGGCGCGTACCTGCTGCCCCGCCTGGTCGGCCCGCAGCGCGCGAAGGAGCTGATGTTCTTCGGGGACTCCGTACCGGCCGCCGAGGCCGAGCGACTGGGCCTGGTCAACCGCGTCGTGCCGGACGCGGAACTGGCCGGGACCGCGCGGGCCTGGGCCGAGCGCCTGGCGGCCGGCCCGACCCGCTCGATCGTCCTCGCCAAGCAGCTGGTCAACGCCTCCCTCGACGTCGACCGGGCCACCGCGTTCGCCGCCGAGGCGGCCGCCCAGGAGATCAACATGACGACGGCGGACGCGAACGAGGGCGTGGCGAGCTTCGTCGAGCGGCGTACGCCCAAGTACCGCGGCCTGTGAGGACAGGCCGCAGGGTGGTGTCCGGAGCTGTCCGCGCCTTCCCATCTGACGATCCGTCAGTTTCAATGGAGGGGTGATGGGACACGCAGGGATGGCGGCCACCGTCGTCCGATACCTCAGGTCGGTCGGCGCCCCCACGGCCGCCGAACCCTACGACGCGCTCCCGCGCCCCGACCTGCGGGCCGTCGGCGCGGACGAGCGGCTGCCGGTCGACCCGGCCGAGTTCCGCGCCGTGCTCGGCCGCTTCGCGACCGGCGTCACGGTCGTCACGGCCCCGCACACCGGCTTGGAGGACCCCGCGGGACCGGCCGGCTTCGCCTGCCAGTCCTTCGCCTCGCTCTCCCTCGACCCGCCCCTGGTCACCTTCATGGTCGCCCGTACGTCCACGACCTGGCCCAAAATAGCCCGCGCCGGCGTCTTCTGCGTCAACATCCTCGGCGCGGACCAGGGCGACCTGTGCCGCGGCTTCGCGGTGAGCGGGGCGGACAAGTTCGCGGGCGTCGGGTACGCGCCGGCACCCGTCACCGGGTCTCCGCTGCTCGACTCCGTACCGGCCTGGATCGACTGCCGCGTCCAGGCCGTCCACACCGGCGGCGACCACCTGATCGTCGTCGGCCGGGTCGAGGCGCTGGGCGGGTCCGACGACGGGGAGCCGCTGCTGTTCCACCGGGGCAGGTTCGGCCGCTTCAGCGCGTGAGACCCGCGAGGGGCACCGGCTTCCTGCGGATGACCAGGGACATCAGCGCGGCGGCCGCGCACAGCGCCCCCGCCCCGTACCAGACGACGTCGTACGAGCCGAACACGTCGCGCGCCACACCGCCCGCGAAGGCGACCACGGCCGCGCCCACCTGGTGCGAGGCGAGCACCCACCCGAAGACGATGGCGGAGTCCTCGCCGTACTGCTCCCGGCACAGGGCGAGGGTCGGCGGAACGGTCGCCACCCAGTCGAGGCCGTAGAAGACGATGAAGAAGATCATCGGCGGGTGGACGCTCGGGGCCATCAGCATCGGCAGGAAGAGCAGCGAGACACCGCGCAGCGCGTAGTAGACGGCGAGCAGGCGGCGGGCCTCGAAGCGGTCGGTGAGCCAGCCGGAGGCGATCGTGCCGATGACGTCGAAGACACCGATGACGGCGAGCAGCGAGGCGGCGGCGGTGATGGGCATGCCGTGGTCGTGGGCGGAGGGGACGAAGTAGGTCCGCATGAGTCCGTTCGTCGACGCCCCGCAGATCGCGAACGTGCCCGCGAGCAGCCAGAACGGCCCCGTCCGCACCGCCGCGAAGAGGACGGTCACCGTCCGCTTCGCCGCGCCCGTGCGGGGCGCCGGCTTCGGCACGAACTCCCCTCCGTACGGGGCGAGCCCCACGTCGGCCGGGTGGTCGCGCAGCAGCAGCCAGACGAACGGGACGACGACCAGCGCGGCCAGGGCGACCGTGACGGAGGCGGGCCGCCAGCCGTGGTGCTCGACGATCCAGGCGCACAGCGGCAGGAAGATCAGCTGGCCGGACGCCCCGGCGGCGGTCAGTACGCCGGTGACCAGGCCCCGGCGCTCGACGAACCAGCGGTTGGTGACCGTCGCGGCGAAAGCCATCGCCATCGACCCGGTGCCGAGGCCGACGAGCAGGCCCCAGTAGAGCATCAGCTGCCAGCTCGCGGTCATCCAGACGCTGAGCAGGGCGCCGGCGGCGACCGTGCTCAGCGCCGCGACCACCACCTTGCGCATGCCGAAGCGGTCCATCAGCGCGGCGGCGAACGGCGCGGTCAGACCGTACAGCGCCATGTCGATGGAGACGGCGAAGCCGATCTCGCCGCGCGACCAGCCGAACCGCTCGTGCAGCGGGTCGATCAGCAGGCCCGGGAGGGAGTTGAAGGCGGCGCCTCCAATGATCGTCACGAAGGCCACGGCGGCCACGAACCACGCGCGGTGCGGCATCCGGCGCCTGCGGCGCGGGCCGGCGGCCGGGGGGGTCGTCTTCGCGGCGGCGTCGGTTGTCTGGGTCACGTCCCACAGCTTCGGGCCCGTCGTAGGGCCGGTCGAGTGGCCGGACAGCCACGGTTCGCAAGGATCGGGACACGCGCTACGGTCGGCACGCCCCCCTCACCCCACCCGCCGCAGCTCGCGGATCGGGCGCGCCCCCAGCAGCACTCCGATCACCCCCAGCATCACGACCACTCCCGCCAGCAGGACCCGCTCCGCGCCCACCGCCTCCGCCACCGGGCCCGCCAGCGCGCGGCCCGCCGCCATCATCAGCAGCGATCCGGACACGTCGTACGCGTGCAGTCGGTTCAGCGCGTCGGGCGGCACGTGCGTCTGGACCGTCGTCGACCACATCACCAGCCAGAACGCGAAGGCCGCGCCGCCGGCGAACTGGCCCGCCCCCAGGGCGGTCACGGACAGGTCCAGCCCGAACACCAGCAGATTGACCACGACCCCGAGCAGCGCCACGGCCCCCGCCGCCAGCGGGCGCGCCGGCCGCAGCCGCATCGCAAGCAGTCCGCCCGCCACGCTGCCCGCGCCGTTGACCGCCATGAGCACGCCGTACGTGCCCGAGCCGTGCGCCTCGGTCACCAGGACGGCGGTGAGCGGCAGCATCGGGCCGGCCACGGTCAGCCCGTACACCGTCCATATCGCGATGACGCCCCACAGCCAGCTGCGCGAGGTGAACTCCCGCCAGCCGTCGACCAGTTCCGCCAGCAGCGAGCCGCGCTCCACCGGCTCCCCGGCCGGCGGCAGCCGCAGCAGGAACAGGCAGACCCCGCTGACGGCGAACGTCGCGGCGTTGGCGGCGAACACCGCGCCCGCGCCGCCCGAGACCCCCACCACGAGCCCCGCGAAGGCCGGACCGGCCATGGTCATGAGCGCCTCGCAGACGCGCAGGACCGCGTTCGCCCGCTGTACGTCGTGCGCGATCCGCGGGACGGTCGAAGCGACCCCCGGCTGGAAGAGCGCCGCGCCGACACCGCTGACCGCGCTCAGCCCGTACACCACCCACACCGACGGGTCGCCGGCCGCGAAGGACAGGGCGAGCACCGAGGCGCCGACCAGTCGCAGACCGTCCGCGAGGATCATCATCCGGCGGGGCGTGAAGCGGTCCGCGAGTACGCTACCGAAGAGGACCAGGACCGCGAAGGGGCCGATCCACGCGGCCAGGGCGTAACCGACCGAGGAGCCGGGGCGGCCCGCGCCGAGCAGACCGGCGGCCAGGGCGACGGGCACCATGCCGTCGCCGAGGACGGCGACCGTCCGCGCCACGAAGAAGAGCCGGAAGTTACGGTTCCACCGGGCCGCGGGGCCTTCTCGCGGCGCCCCGGCCGTCTCGGGAATGTCCTGGGCCGCTGCACGCTTGTCCGTCACAGCGCAGAGATGTACCAGCTAGAGGTCTATACCAGCCAGCCATTTTGGACCGTGAGGAGCCGGGGCCGATGGACAGGAAGCACGGCACCGTGCCGCACCGCGTGGTCGTCCTGGCGCTCGACGGACTGCTCCCTTTCGAACTCGGCATCCCGCACCGCATCTTCGGCCGCGCGAAGGACACGGCGGGCGAGCCCCTCTACGAGATCGTGACGTGTTCCGTCCGGCCGCCGGGCCCCGTCCGTACGGACGCCGACTTCTCCATCGCCGTCGAGCTCGGCCCCGAGGCCCTGGCCACCGCCGACACCGTCGTGGTCCCCGCGTCGTACGAGCTCGGCTCCGTCTACGAGCAGGGCGTACTGACCGAGGACCTCGAGGCCGCCCTCACCTTCGTACGCCCCGGCACCCGCATGGTCTCCATCTGCACCGGCGGGTACGTCCTGGCTGCCGCGGGCTATCTCGACGGCCGCCCCGCGACCACGCACTGGTCGGCGGCCGGTCATTTCCAGCGCCTGTTCCCCTCCGTGCGGGTCGACGCGGACGTCCTGTTCATCGACGACGGCGATGTCCTGACCTCCGCCGGGGTCGCCGCCGGGCTCGACCTCTGCCTGCACATCGTGCGGCGCGACCACGGCAGCGCCGTCGCCAACGAGGTGGCCCGACGCACCGTCGTACCGCCGCACCGGGACGGCGGACAGGCCCAGTACATCCACCGTCCGGTCCCGGAACCGCAGGTGGCGACCACGACCGCCGCCCGGGCGTGGGCCCTGGACCGCCTCCACGAGCCGATCCAGCTGCGGGACATGGCCGAGCAGGAGTCGATGTCGGTACGGACGTTCACCCGCCGGTTCCGCGAGGAGGCCGGGATCAGCCCCGGCCAGTGGCTGGCCCAGCAGCGGGTGGAGCGGGCCCGGCATCTGCTCGAATCGACCGACCTGTCCGTCGACCAGGTGGCCCGCGACGCCGGTTTCGGCACGGCGACCTCCCTGCGCCAGCACCTCCGGACGGCGCTCGGCGTGCCCCCGACCGTCTACCGCCGCACGTTCCGCGCCACGACCGCCCCGAGCGCGTAGCGGCCGGCTCAGAACGTCAGCACGCCCCTGGCCACGCGCCCGTGGTGCGCGTCGTCCGCCGCCTTGGCGAAGTCCTCCACCGGATACGTCTCGGTCACCAGCTCGTCCAGCAGCAGCCGGCCCTGCGCGTACAGCCGGGCGTACAGGGCGATGTCCTGCTGCGGGCGCGAGGAGCCGTACCGGCAGCCGAGGATCGACTTGTCCAGGTACATCGAGGAGACGAGGAACGACGCCTCCGCCGTGGCGGCCGGCACCCCGAGCAGCACCGCCTGCCCGTGCCGGTCGAGCAGGTCGATCGCCTGGCGGATCAGCGCCGTACTGCCGACGCACTCGAACGCGTGGTCCGCGCCGGACGGCAGGATCTCCCGTACGGCGTCCCCCTCGGCCGAGGCGAGGAAGTGCGTCGCGCCGAACTGCCGCGCGGCCGCCTCCTTGGCCGGGTTGGAATCGACGGCGACGATCGTCGACGCCCCGGCGATCCGGGCGCCCTGGAGGACGTTGAGCCCGATCCCGCCCGTCCCGATGACGACGACCGTGTCCCCGAGGGCGACCTTCGCCCGGTTGAGCACGGCGCCGACCCCGGTGAGAACCCCGCAGCCGATGAGCGCGGCGGACGTCAGCGGGATGTCCCGGGGGATCTTCACCGCCTGGACGCCCTTGACCAGGGTCCGTTCCGCGAAGGCCGAGTTGGAGGCGAACTGGTGGAGCGGGCGCCCACCACGCGTGAAGGGCCGCCCCGGCATCCCGATCGCCCTGCGGCACATCGTCGGCCGCCCCCGGCCGCAGTCGGGGCACGCCCCGCAACTGGCCAGCGTGGACAGCGAGACGTGGTCGCCGGGCGCGACGTGGCCGACGCCCGCGCCGACCGCCTCGACGACCCCGGCGCCCTCGTGCCCGAGCACCACGGGCACGGGGAAGGGGATCGTCCCGTCGATCACCGACAGATCGCTGTGGCAGAGCCCGGCCGCGGCGATCGCGACCAGCACCTCGCCGGGGCCCGGGTCGCGTATCTCCAGGTCGTCGACGACCTCGGCCCGCGTGCCGTCGAACACCACACCTCTCATCGGGGCTCCCTCGGTAGGCCGAGCACACGCTCGGCGATGATGTTCCGCTGGATCTCGTCGGAGCCGCCGTAGATGGTGTCGGCCCGGCTGAACAGGAACAAGCGCTGCAGAGGGTCGAGCGCGTACGGCCGCTCCTCGTCCCAGTCGTACGGCCCGACCGCGGCGGCCGCGCCCCGCACCTGCACGGCGAGCTCACCGAGGCGCCGGTGCCAGCCGCCCCACAGCAGCTTGGCGACGCTGGGCCCTCCGGGATCGTCGTCCGAAGTCCCGAGCGTCCGCAGGGCGTTCGCCCGCATCACGTGCAGCTCGGCCCACAGCCGCACCAGACGACCGCGTACGACAGGGTCCCCGGCACCCCGCTCCCCTTCCGCGAGCGCGACGCGCACGACCTCCGCCAGCTCCCGCGCGAAGCCGATCTGCTGCACGAGCGTGGACACTCCGCGCTCCAGCGCGAGCAGCCCCATCGCGACGCGCCAGCCATGGCCCTCACCACCGACGACGTCCCGGGCGACGGCCCCGTCGAAGAACACCTCGTTGAACTCGCTGGTCCCGGTCATCTGCCGGATCGGCCGTACGTCGATTCGCCCCGGCTGGTCCATCGGCACCAGCAGGAACGAAAGCCCGTGATGGCGCACACTGCCCGCGCCGGTCCTGGCCAGGACGAAGCACCAGTCGGCGTCCTGCGCCAGGGAGGTCCAGATCTTCTGCCCGGTGACGCGGTACGCGCGCCCGTCCCGCACGGCGGCGGTACGCACCGAGGCCAGGTCGGACCCGGCGCCCGGCTCGCTGTAGCCCTGGCACCAGAGCTCCTCCCCACGGGCGACGGCGGGCAGGAACCGCTGCTTCTGCTCGTCGCTCCCGTGGGCGATCAGCGTGGGCGCCAGCAGGTTCTCCCCGATGTGGCCGGCTCGGCCGGGGGCGCGGGCCCGGGCGTACTCCTCGGCCCAGACGACCTGCCGGGTCAGGGAGACGCGCCGCCCGCCGTACGCCCCGCCGTCCTGCCA
>NZ_VBVX01000310.1 GCF_005981925.1 Streptomyces albidochromogenes | reverse complement strand
CCGACATCCCGCAGGCAGGGTCCCCGCTCCCGGGCAGCACCTTCGGCACCCCGTGATACGCGAAGCGCGCGGGACCGCCGAAGACGAAGAGGTCCCCGGACACCAGCTCGACGTCGGTGTACGGCCGCCCGCGCCCCCGCGTGTTTCCGAACCGGAAGACGCACGCGTCCCCGATGCTCAGCGACACCACGGGAGCCCCGGACCGCTCGTCCTTGTCCTGGTGCATGCCCATCCTCGCGTCGCCGTCGTAGAAGTTGACCAGCGCCGTGTCGGGGGAGTACTCCGCGGACGCCGGCAGGCCTTCCACCCCCGGCCCCGGACCGCCGCCCTCTCCGTACGCGTCCGCGACCGCCCGTCGCCCCAGTGCCACCAGCCACTCGGGAAACTCCGCGACCCGTGCCCCGTTCACGTCGTCCGCCGTGCGCGTGTACCGGTACGGCTGCCAGTGCCAGCCCACACACACCGTCCGCACCGACATGACACCGCCGTTGGGCAGCCGCGTGCGGCGGATCGGCACCGGACCCCGCGCCCACTGACGGCACGCCGCCACCAGCTCCCGCTGCTCCTCCACCGACAGCCAGCCGGGCACATGGACGGCCCCCGGCGCGATCAGCGCCCGCTCCCGGGGGAAGAGGCCGCTCACGCCGACGCTCCGACTCCTCCGTGGGCCGGTCCCCGGGCCGCCGGGCCCTCGGTCTCCAGCTCCAGCAGCAGCCGCTTGCGCTCGAGCCCGCCCGCGTACCCGGTCAGTGAGCCGTCCGCCCCGATCACCCGGTGGCACGGCCGCACGACGAGCAGCGGATTGCGCCCGATCGCCGTCCCCAGTGCCCGCACCCCGGCCCGCGAGACGCCGATCCGCTCGGCGAGCCGCCCGTACGACGTCGTGGTGCCGTACGGAACGCTCTCCAGCGCGTCCCACACCCGCCGCTGGAACTCCGTACCGGCGCCCGCCGCGTACTCCACGTCGAACCGCGTCAGCGTCCCGTCGAAGTACGCCCGCACCTGCCGCGCGACCTCCGCGAAGGCCCCGGGGTCCCGCCGCCACCCGGCCGGTACGTCGTCGAGGGCGACCCCGCCCTTCTGCCCGGGCACCGACAGCGAGGCCAGCGCGACACCGCCGGTGGCGGTCGCGGACACCTCGCCGACCAGCAGCAACTCGCCGAGCGGGCTGTCCATGGTCGCGTAGAGCGTCATGGCTTCCTTCCCTTCGCGGTACGTCCCGTCACCACGAGTCTGCGCCGCCCCGCCCGTCCCGGCTGGCGGGTTTCGGACATCGCGACGGGGGCGGAGCCGGCCGAGCCGCCCCCACCCCCGTTCCGACGCGTGCCACCGTCACGGCGACCGGCGGCCGCGGTCAGCGGTAGTTCACGAACTGCAGCGCGAAGTCGAAGTCCTTGCCCTTCAGCAGCGCCTGCACGGCCTGGAGGTCGTCACGGCTCTTCGAGCTGACCCGCAGCTCGTCGCCCTGGACCTGCGCCTTGACGCCCTTGGGGCCCTCGTCACGGATGATCTTCGCCACCTTCTTGGCGTTGTCCTGGGAGATGCCCTCCTCGATGGACGCGAAGATCTTGTACTCCTTGCCGGAGAGCTGCGGCTCGCCGGCGTCCAGCACTTTGAGCGAGATCCCGCGCTTGACCAGCTTGGTCTCGAAGACGTCGAGGATCGCCTTGACCCGCTCCTCCGAGCTGGCCTGCATCAGGATCTTCTCGCCGGACCAATCGATCGAGGCGCCGACGTTCTTGAAGTCGTAGCGCTGCGAGATCTCCTTCGCGGCCTGGTTGAGGGCGTTGTCGACCTCCTGCCGCTCGACCTTCGAGACGATGTCGAAACTGGAGTCGGCCATGTCCTGTGGCTCCTTGTGCTCGGGGGACGGAATACCGGTACGGGGTGCCGCACGGGGCGGGCGCGCGGCCGGGCGCCCCGGGCCGCTGCGGTAAAGCCTAGCCACCCGCACCCGCCCCGAGGGCTGATCAATCCGGTGGCGGAGCACCCCCGGGCATCGGGTATCGTTTACGTCGTTGCCACGGAACAACCGCCCAGGCGGTCGTCCCGGAGCGACATCCCATGGCGGTGTGCCCGAGTGGCCAATGGGAGCGGACTGTAAATCCGCCGGCTTAGCCTTCCCAGGTTCGAATCCTGGCGCCGCCACAGGTGGGGGAACCCCTTCCGGACTGCTGAGAAGCAGACCGGAAGGGGTTTTCTCGTTCCCACGGCACCGCGCCGGCCCGCGCCGACAGGTCTTCGACGCGGCCCCTCCGGCTCAGTTCCCGGCGACGTCCTTCACCGCGACCGTAACCGGCACCGACCCGCTGATCAGCTCCAGGGTGAGCCCGGCCGTCGACGGGGTCTCCAGCAGCTCCGCCAGGACGGCCGCCACGTCGTCGCGCGGCACCGGACCGCGCCCGGTCGAGGCGCCGAGCGTCACAAGGCCCGTGCCCGCGTCGTTCGTCAGGCTGCCCGGCCGCAGGATCGTCCAGTCCAGGCCGGCCCGCGACCGTACGTCCGCGTCGGCCGCGCCCTTGGCGCGCAGGTACGCGTCGAACACCTCGTCGCCCGCCCGCCGCTCGTCGGCGCCCATCGACGACACCACGAGGTAGCGGCGTACGCCCGCCCGCTCTGCGGCGTCGGCGAAGAGCACGGCCGCGCCCCGGTCCACCGTGTCCTTGCGCTCGGTGCCGCTGCCGGGGCCCGCGCCCGCCGCGAAGACGGCGGCGTCGGCGCCCTCCAGGACGTCGGCGACCTGCTCGACGGTGGCCGACTCCAGGTCCAGGACGACCGGTTCGGCGCCCGCCGCCCGCAGATCCTCACTCTGCTTCACGTCGCGGACGACGCCCGCGACCTCGTACCCGCGCGCGGCGAGCAACCGCTCCAGCCGCATCGCGATCTGTCCATGTCCACCAGCGATGACAATGCGCATGCCTCCGACCGTACGCGCCCCGGCGCGCTCGTGCTCAGGGCCGGGCCGCACGGGCCTGATACGGACTCAGCCCCGGCCCTGGCGCGGCAGATCGAGCGCGACGGCGGCCGCCGAGTCGCAGTACTCGCGGACCGCGCTCGTTCGGGCCACGACCCGCCCGCGGTGGATGACGACACGGCTGTACGCCAGGGACAGCACGCCCGCGATCCGGTCCCCGCGCACGGCGACCAGTTCGGCCGGGAACCCCGCCTCCACCCGCACCTCGGGCAGCCCCATCGCCTCCCGCGCCGCCGCGCTCACCGCGCCGTACGCGTCGGCGGCCCGCATGCCGCCCTGCGACGCCAGCAGATAGGCGGCCTCCAGCGGATCGCCCCGCCCCACCGGATTGGCCACGTCCCGCAGCGCCCCGCTGCCCGCCGCGACCCGCACCCCGGCGGCCCGCAGCAGCCGTACGGGAGCCGGGGCGCCACCCCGGCGCTCCACCCCGGAGCAGTCGCCCTGCGGCAGGCACACCACGCTCACCCCGGCGGCGGCCAGTTGCCCGGCCGCGCGCGTCGCGGCGTCCAGCGGAAGCCGGGAGAGCCCGGCGCACGGGCCGATGGTCACCCCGGGCCGCAGCCCGCCGACCATCGCCGCGAGCCGCGCGAGCCGCGCCGGATCGTCACCCTCCGTGTGGAGGTCCACGGGGCAGCCGTGCTCGGCGGCGATCTCCAGGACGGCCTCGGTGTACCCGGCCGGGTCCGGGTCGAGATCCGGACAGCCGCCCACCACGCCGGCGCCCATCTTCACGGCGTCCCGCAGCATCGCGAGACCGTCCGCGCCCGCCAGCCCCGTCAGCAGCCGGGGAACGGCCACGGCGGTCAGGTCGGCGAGCCCGCGCAGCGAGCGCCGGGCCTGGAGCACCGCCTCCATGGCCCGGATCCCCTGCACGTCCCCGATCCGCACGTGCGTGCGCACGGCCGTGGCCCCATGCCCCAGTTGCAGCAGTACGGCCTCGGTGGCGCGTCGCTGGACGTCCTCGGTGCCGTACGACACGGGACCGGCGTCGGCGGTCAGGGCCGTGTCGCTGTGGGCGTGCGGCTCGGCGGGCGCCGGCAGCAGCAGATGGCCGCCGAGGTCCACGCGCGCGCCCACCGCGGGCAGGCTGCCCGCCGTCCCCACCGCCTCGATGCGGCCGCCGCTGAGGCGCACGTCCACGGTGCGGCCGTCGGTGAGACGAGCCGCGCACAGCAGGAGCGTGTTGCTGTCGGTGCTGGGCAAGCCGTCGCTGTTCCCAGGGGTGCCGCCGGGCGATCGGGGCGGCTGCGGCTGGCTGTCGGACATCGGGCTCCTGGTGGGGCTCTGGCGTGCAAGATCAAGATCACGCAGCGTGAGTCGAGCCTAGGGGCCCGCAAACCAGCCTTCGAGGAGGAGCGGAAAAGTCGTACCGGTGTGGGGCACGAGTGGCGTACGAGACCGCTGTGATGGGCACGCGCGGGGGTACGGGAAACGGATTTGGGCGATCGGCGGGCGACCGTGTAATGTCTTCATCGCTCGCCCCAATAGCTCAGTCGGTAGAGCGTCTCCATGGTAAGGAGAAGGTCTACGGTTCGATTCCGTATTGGGGCTCTGGTGATCGGTGATCCCCCGCTTTCGGGCGGGGGGATCCGGCCATCAAAGCGGTGTAGCTCAGTCGGTAGAGCAAGCGGCTCATAATCGCTGTGTCACCGGTTCAAGTCCGGTCACCGCTACACACGGTAGCCGATTGTGGGGTCGGTCCTTCGATCGGCTACTCTTTTATGCGTTCATCCGTCAACCGTCCGTCCAAGGAGCACTCACGTGGCTGCCACCGACGTCCGCCCGAAGATCACGCTGGCCTGCGTGGAGTGCAAGGAGCGGAACTACATCACCAAGAAGAACCGGCGTAACAACCCGGACCGTCTTGAGATGAAGAAGCACTGCCCGCGCTGCAACTCGCACACCGCGCACCGCGAAACCCGCTAAACACAGGCTCGTATGCGAGGCCGTCCCCACTTCGGGGGCGGCCTCGCGTCGTTTGGTATCAGTCGATTCATCAGGCATCAGGAGGTACGAGTCCATGGCGCTCGACCAGTCCTTCGTGGGGCGGGCCTATCCGCCCACCGCACCGTACGAGGTCGGCCGGGAGAAGATCCGCGAGTTCGCCGAGGCAGTGGGCGACACCAATCCCGCGTACACCGACCCGGAAGCCGCCAAGGCACTCGGTCACCCCGATGTGATCGCCCCGCCGACCTTCGTCTTCTCCATTACCTTCAAGGCGGCCGGCCAGGTCGTCGAGGACCCGCAGCTCGGACTCGACTACAGCCGCGTGGTCCACGGCGACCAGAAGTTCGCGTACAACCGCCCGGTGCGCGCGGGGGACCGGCTGTCGGTCACCTCGACCATAGAGGCGGTCAAGTCGATGGCCGGCAACGACATCCTGGACATCCGCGGTGACGTCCACGACGAGTCCGGCGAGCATGTCGTGACGGCGTGGACGAAGCTCGTCGCGCGCGCGGCCCAGGAGGCGTGATGGCGGCGAAGATCTCTTACACGGACGTCGAGGTCGGCACCGAGCTGCCGGCGCGGTCCTTCCCCGTGACCCGCGCCACGCTCGTGCGGTACGCGGGCGCCTCGGGCGACTTCAACCCGATCCACTGGAACGAGAAGTTCGCCACCGAGGTCGGGCTGCCGAACGTGATCGCGCACGGCATGTTCACCATGGCCGAGGCGATCCGGGTGGTCACCGACTGGGTGGGCGACCCGGCCGCCGTCGTCGAGTACGGCGTGCGCTTCACGAAGCCGGTCGTCGTGCCGAACGACGACGAGGGCGCGCTGATCGAGGTGTCCGCCAAGATCGGCGCGGTGCTGGACGACAACAAGGTCCGCGTGGACCTGACGGCGATGAGCGCCGGCCAGAAGGTCCTGGGCATGTCCCGCGCCGTGGTCCGGCTCGCCTGACGCCGACGGGGCGCCTCTGCCGGCCGGAGGCGCCCCGTACGCTTGTCCCCGTGCAGGAACTCCACGACGCCCCCCTCGCCCCCCTGACCACCTTCCGGCTCGGTGGCCCCGCGACCCGCCTCGTCACGGCCACCACCGACGACGAGGTGATCGCCGCCGTCCGCGAGGCCGACGAGACCGGCACCCCGCTGCTCGTCATCGGCGGCGGAAGCAACCTGGTCATCGGCGACAAGGGCTTCGACGGCACCGCCCTGCGCATCGCGACCACCGGCTTCCACCTCGACGGCACGTCGCTGGAGCTGGCCGCCGGCGAGGTCTGGACCGACGCGGTGGCCCGCACCGTCGAGGCCGGCCTCGCGGGCATCGAGTGCCTCGCCGGGATCCCCGGCTCCGCCGGCGCCACCCCGATCCAGAACGTCGGGGCGTACGGCCAGGAAGTCTCCAGCGTCATCACCGAGGTCGTCGCCTACGACCGCCGCGAGGGCGGGACGGTGACCCTGCCCGCCGCCGCGTGCGACTTCTCGTACCGCCACAGCCGCTTCAAGCAGCACCCGGACCGCTTCGTCGTCCTGCGCGTGCGCTTCGCGCTGGAGGACGCGGGCGGCATGTCGGCCCCCATCAAATACCCCGAGACCGCGCGCACCCTCGGCGTGGAGGCCGGCCACCGGGTCCCGGCCGCCGTCGCCCGCGAGACGGTGCTGAAGCTGCGCGCGGGCAAGGGCATGGTCCTGGACCCGGAGGACCACGACACGTGGTCGGCGGGCTCCTTCTTCACCAACCCGATCCTCACCGACCAGGAGTACGCCGCCTTCCTGGCCCGCGCCCAGGAGCGCCTCGGAGCCGAGGTGACGCCCCCGGCGTTCCCGGCGGGCGACGGCATGACGAAGACCTCCGCGGCCTGGCTGATCGACAAGGCCGGCTTCACCAAGGGGTACGGGACGGGCCCCGCCCGCATCTCCACCAAGCACACGCTGGCCCTCACCAACCGCGGGGAGGCCACGACCGAGGACCTGCTGGCGCTGGCGCGCGAGGTGGTGGCGGGCGTTCACGAGGCGTTCGGCGTGACCCTGGTGAACGAACCGGTGACGGTAGGCGTAACCCTCTGACCCGCCGCCGCACCACTGGTTTCGCCCTTCGCGACCATGCGGGACCTGCGGGGGCGCTCCCCACGAGCGGGTGTCACCTCCGACCGGCCGCCCCACCACTGGCTTCGCCCTTCACCGCCGTGAGGGGACGTGCGGGGCGCTCCCCACGAGCGGGGGTGTCACCTCCGACCGGCCGCCCCACCACTGGCTTCGGACTTTTACCGCCGTGAGGGGACGTGCCGGGGCGCTCCCCGCAGGGTGTCGAACGCAACCTTGGGCGTCGCGGGCAACCGCTGCCGCACGTTCGGCACCCGAGGAGACGCCCCGGCGCGGCACCGCCCCCGAAGCCCTCACGCGAAG
>NZ_VBVX01000030.1 GCF_005981925.1 Streptomyces albidochromogenes | reverse complement strand
TTATGCGATCGTCGGCGGCGTCAGATGGGTATAAGAGACGGGGTGTAGGGGGGGAGCCGCAGCCGGGAGGGGGGGGTGGGACCGAGTGGGCGGCAGCCCGCAGGGCCGCCCGGGCTCTCCGCCGGCCCGGCCGCCGCGCGCCTTGCCCACTCCTGGGCCGCCCCTTACGTCCCGTCGCCCGTACGCTCCCCCGTCCGCCCCGGCCCTCGTCCCTCCCGCGGCGCTCGCGCCGGCCGCCCCCGGCGTCAGTTCTCCCCGCGCGACCGTGCCTTGAACGCCGACTTGCGGGCTTCCTTCGCCGCCTTCTTGTCGGGGTGCAGCCGGCCCATCGCCTCCAGGACGTCCGCCGTGGCCGGGTGGTCCACGCGCCACGCCGCGTCGAAGAAGCCGCTGTGCCGGCCGGTCAGCCCCGCCACGAGGCCCTGGAGCTCGTCCGGTTCCCCGTCCGCGTCGAGCTGCGCGGCGATCGTGTCGATCGCGAGCCAGAAGATCATCGACTCGGGCGGCGGCGGTACGTCGGAGGCGCCGTGCTCGGCGAGCCAGACGCGGGCGAGGCCGCCGAGTTCCGCGTTGTCGAGCACCTCGCGCACCGCGTTTTCCGCCTCCGGCCCGACCAGCGACAGCGCCTGCTGGCTGCGCAGCCTGCGCAGCGGCGCGCCCCTGTCCGTACCGCGCGCGGCGGCGAGCAATTCCCGGGCGGCGGCGGCCGGTTCGCGCCGGGCGAGCCACAGCTGCGTCTCCGCTCCGGCCGACGCCTCGGGGAAGTACGCGATGCCGTCGAGCAGCGCCTCCGCGCCCTTGTCCGCGAGATCGCCGACCGCGGGCGCGTCGACGCCCGCTTCGAGCATCCGGGCCCTGACCCCGTACAGGCCGAGCGGGGTGAGCCCGACCATGCCGTACCGGGTCACGTCCTCGTCGTCGACGGGCGCCTCGGGCTCCGCGCCCTCCTCGGCCATCAGCGCCTCGTCGACCGGCCGGTAGGCGACGAGCCCGATCGGCTCCAGCACCCTGAACTGGTCGTCGAGCCGCATCATCGCGTCCGACACCTGCTCCAGTACGTCGTCGGTGGGCTCGCCCATGTCGTCCGGGACGATCATGGACGCGGCGAGCGCGGGCAGCGGCACCGGGCCCTCGGCGGCCCCCTCGGAAACGGTCAGCAGGTACAGGTTGCCGAGCACGCCCTCCAGGAACTCCGCCTCCGCCTCCGGGTCCCAGTCCAGCGCCTCCAGATCGATCTGCCCGTCCTCGTCGATGGCGTCGGCGAGGTCGTCCAGTACGGGCGCGGTGGCGTCGGCGAACACGGCGTCGAAGGCGTCGAGCCAGATCGCGAGGACGTCCTGGGGGCTGCCGGAGGTCAGCAGCGCCAGGTTCTCGCCGGCCGTGACGGTGCCGGCGGTCTCCGCCCCGCCCTCCAGGTCCTCGACGCCCTTCACGCCCTCGGTGTCCTCGGCCGGGTCCGTCACCTCGACGAGCCCCGTGTCGACGGCCAGCCGCCACGCCTCGCTCGCCTCCGCCGCACCGTCCTCGTCGGCGGGGAGTCCGAGGTGCTCGGCGGCCTCGGGCAGTTGCTCGTCGGCGAGTTCACCGCCGGCGCCGACCCGCGTCGCCGGCCCCGCCCACCGGGCGAGCCGCGCGGCGCGCGCGAGCAGCGGCGAGGTGAGCGCCGCCCGCGCCAGCTCGGCGTCGGAGTGGAGCCGCACCGGCGGCAGGGTCGGGCGGTCACCGGACATCTGGGGGTTCTCCTTGGCGCATGCGGGTCGGGCGGCCCCCAGCGTAGACGTATTTGCCCCCATGCCACCGGGTTCATGTACCCGTCAGGATCCGTACACCCGGGGACCCTTGACAACCCCCTGTCGCACACAAGAGATTGACGCGCGTAGAACACTGCTCCACCCCTCATCCATCGCACTCGGAGCCACGAGATGACTTCCCGTTCCTCCCTCCCCGGATCCGCCGCCGTCGCGGCCGTCGCAGCCGCCGCACTGGCCGGCGGGCTGCTGGCGAGCTCGGCCTCCGCCTCTCCCGCGGCCGCCTCGGCCGCGGAGACCCGGATCCACGACATCCAGGGCACCACCCGCATATCCCCGCTCGTGGGACAGCAGGTCACCGACGTGTCCGGCATCGTCACCGGTGTCCGGACCTACGGCTCGAAGGGCTTCTGGTTCCAGGACCCCGAGGCCGACGCCGACGCCGCCACCAGCGAGGGAATCTTCGTCTTCACCGGCTCCGCGCCGACCGTCGCCGTCGGCGACGCGGTCAAGGTGTCCGGCACGGTCGGCGAGTACGTCCCCGGCGGCGCCGCCTCGGGCAACCAGTCGCTCACCCAGATCGCCAAGCCCACCGTGACCGTGGTCTCCTCGGGCAACCCGCTGCCCGCGCCGGTCACCGTCTCGGCGAAGTCCGTTCCCTCCGCGTACGCCCCCGAGGGCGACCCGGCGGCGGGCGGCAGCATCAACGCGCTCCCGCTGAAGCCGCGCGCGTACGCCCTCGACTACTACGAGTCGCTGGAGGGCAGCAACATCCGCATCGGCTCGTCGCGCGTGGTCGGCGCGACCGACCCGTACTCCGAGCTGTGGGTCACGGTGAAGCCGCGCGAGAACGACAACCGGCGCGGCGGCGCGGTCTACGGCTCGTACACCGCGCAGAACACCGGCCGGCTCCAGATCCAGCAGCTCGCGCCGATCGCCGAGAAGCCGTTCCCGAAGGCGAACGTCGGTGACGTGCTCTCGGGTACGACCGAAGGCCCCCTGGACTTCAACCAGTTCGGCGGATACACCCTGACGGCCCGCACGCTCGGCACGGTCACCGACCGGGGCCTGGAGCGCGAGTCGACCCGGCCGCAGCGCCGCGGCGAGCTGGCGGTGGCGACGTACAACGTCGAGAACCTGGACCCGAGCGACCCGCAGGACAAGTTCGACGCGCTGGCTTCGGCCGTCGTGGAGAACCTGGCCTCGCCCGACATCCTCGCCCTGGAGGAGATCCAGGACGACAACGGCGCGAAGAACGACGGCACGGTCTCCGCCGAGGAGACGCTGAAGAAGTTCACGACCGCGATCGCCGCCGCCGGCGGCCCGTCGTACGCCTGGCGCACGATCGACCCGGTCAACAACCAGGACGGCGGCGAGCCCGGCGGCAACATCCGCCAGGTCTTCCTCTACAACCCCGAGCGCGTCTCCTTCACCGACCGCGGCGCCGGCGACGCCGCCACCGCGACCGGTGTCGTACGGGAGAAGGGCCGCGCGGCCCTGACCCACTCCCCCGGCCGCATCGACCCGGCGAACGCGGCCTGGGAGAACAGCCGCAAGCCGCTGGCCGGTGAGTTCACCTTCCGCGGCCGTACGGTCTTCGTCATCGCGAACCACTTCGGCTCGAAGGGCGGCGACGAGGGTCTGCCGTCGCACCACCAGCCGCCGGTGCGCAAGTCGGAGGTCAAGCGGCTGGAGCAGGCGCAGTCGGTCAACGCCTTCGTCAAGGACATCCTGAAGGCGCAGCGCGACGCGGACGTGCTCGTCCTCGGCGACATCAACGACTTCGAGTTCTCGGCTACGACGAAGGCGCTGACGGCGGACGGCGCGCTCTACCCGGCGATCAAGTCCCTGCCCCGGTCGGAGCGTTACTCGTACGTCTACCAGGGCAACAGCCAGGTCCTGGACCAGATCCTGACCAGCCCGTCGATCAAGTCGTTCCGTTACGACAGCGTCCACATCAACGCGGAGTTCGCCGAGCAGAACAGCGACCACGACCCGCAGGTCATCCGCTTCCGCCCGTAGTCGCGGGCCCCGTCACACGCCCGCGCTCAGGCTGAGCGCGGGCGTGTAGCGCGTCACCCGGCCGCCGGTCACGCCCGGGTAGCCGTGCACCTTGCGCCACTGCGGGGTGGGCGCGCCCACGCCGCCGGTGCCGCCCAGCGCCTCGATGTGCGCCCCGGCGCTCTCCCACTCGGCGTAGTTGAGCACCCGCGTCCCGTCCGTACTGACGTGGAAGTGCCCGGCGATGCCGCCGGGGTGCAGGCCGGGGTCCGTCGCGAGCGCCTCGAAGACCGCGTCCACCCAGTCCCGCTGCCTGGCGGGGTCGGGCCCATCGAACTCGACGTCGACGATCACGACGCAGCCCGGCTCGCGCTCCGGTGCGTCGGGCGCGAGCACCGTGCTGCGGTAGAGCTCGTACGCGTGCAGCCCGACCCTTTCGATCCCCGGCACGGCGGCGTCGATCTCGGCGTTGCGGCCGTCCCTTTCCGTGCCGAAGAACTTCCGGTAATCGTCCATGCTCCGCCACTGCGAGTAGTGCAGCAGGGTGTCGCCGTCCTCCCCGGTGTGGACGCTGTACGACAACGGCCCGACGTCCGGCCACGGCCGGCTCCGCCACGCCTCGGCGACGGCCTCGACCGCGGCCCTCTGGCGCTCGGGGGTGCCGACCCGCCAGGTACTGACCAGAACCACCTTGGAGTCCGGACGGTCCATCGTGGGACGGGAGTCGACCTGCGTGCTGCGTACGGACATGGCGGCATCTCCTCACTGGGCGCGCCGACGCGGCGCGCTCCCGTGCCCACCATCCTGGAACCACAAGCGCGGTTGAGGTCAACCGTGCCGGAATCCGGACCGGCGAGGTGCGGGGCCCGGTCGGGAGCTGATGGGGCGCGCCGTCGAGCGGGCCCGGGAACGCGGCTGCGCGCCGGTGCGGCCGACGAGCGACAAACGGCGCACCGCTTCTGCGCGTCGCTCGGCTGCGCGCGCGGCCACGACGGGGTTCAAGCGCGCGCTCTGAGCCCGCCGGGGGCTCGTCCGGGTCAGTCGGTGGGAGCCGTGTGCCGGGTCAGTCGGTGGGAGCCGTGTGCCAGGCGGTCAGGGTGAGTTCGTCCACCGTGCGCACATCGCTGCCCTCCAGCGGGAACCTCCGCGCCTTCTCGCCGGCGGCCGGGGCGATGTCGAGGGCGGACGCCTGCTGAAGGCGTCCGGTTCTGGGGTTGCTCGTCCAGGACAGGAGCGAGCGCACGCTCTCACCGGGGGCGAGGACCACCGACGTGGGCCCTTCGTCGGCGCCCATGTACGAGGAACCGCGCTTCACCCAGACGTCGAGCACCTCGCCGTCGGTGCCCAGCGCCTGGACGCTCGGGTAGCCGTAGACCTGGTAGGGGTCCTTGCCGCAGTTGGTCAGGGTGAGGCCGACGGCGCGGTGGCCGAGGGCCGCCTGCACCTCGCCCATGGACACTTCGGGAGCGCCGGACGAGCAGCCGGCCGGCCGGGGCTCCCGCCCGGGGGAGCCGGGGGCCGGTGGCGTGGGGGCTGCCGTGGCGCTCCGCGTCACCGCCGGCTCCGCCGGGGGTGCGGGCTTCGGTTCGCCCTCGCCCTCGGGTACGAGGAAGTCGCACCCCGCCAGTGCAAGCACCGCCGCCACCGCCCAGGCCACCGCTCCGCCGGCTCCGCGTAGCCCCACGTCTCCACTCCCCCGGCCGGTCGTCACAGCAGGTGTCCTCCACCGTCGACGAGGAGCACCTCGCCGGTGACGTACGCGGCGCGCGTCAGGTCGTACACCGCGTCCGCGATGTCCTCGGGTCTGCCGACCCGGCCCAGCGGCACCAACCCCGCGACCTGCTCCTTCACCCTGTCCGCACCGTCGAGCCCGTCGAACCACGGGGTGTCGATCATGCCGGGCGCGACGGCGTTGACCCGTACGTCCGGCCCCATGGTCTTGGCCAGCAGCTTCGTCATGTGGTTCACCGCCGCCTTGCTCACGGCGTACGGGATGGAGCTGCCGCCCGGCCGTACGCCCGCCTGCGAGGACACGTTGACCACGCAGCCCCCGCCGTCCGGGGCCGCCCGCAGGTGCGGGGCCGCGGCGGTGATGGTCTGCCAGACGCCGATGACGTTGACGTCGAAGATGTCGCGCCACACGTCGGGGCTCGCGGCTTCCAGGTCGTCGTGCGGGATGAACCGGGTCGTGCCGGCGCTGTTGACCAGGACGTCGAGGCGTCCGTACGCCGCGACCGCCTTCGCCACGAGCCGCTTCGCGTCCTCCTCGACGGCCATGTCCGCCTGGACGTAACGGGCGCCAGGCAGTTCGTCGGCCAGTGCCTGTCCCGCCTCCACGGAGCGGGCGGAGTTGACGATCACCCGGACGCCGGCCGCGGCGAGCCGACGGGCCACGGCCGCGCCGATCCCCGAGGACGACCCTGTCACCAGGGCCACACGTTGTTCGCTCATCGAGCGGTACCTCCCCTTGATACGGCCTGCCGCGCGCAGGCGATCATGCCAGACAGGCCCGTGCGGCGTCGCGCACTGTTCAGCGTTGCTTGACGCTTCCACGAAGGAGATCTAAGTGGACCTTCACCGTCGGGCCACCCAGACTTCCCGTATGACCGCATCGAGCCCTTTCGGCCGCGCCCTGTGCGCCATGATCACGCCCTTCACCTCCGCCGGAGAACCGGACCTCGACGGGGCCCAGTCGCTCGCCGACCGCCTGGTGTCCGAGGGGGGCTGCGAGGGGCTCGTGCTGAACGGCACCACCGGTGAGTCCCCGACCACCACCGACGCCGAGAAGAGCGCGCTCGTACGGGCCGTCCGCGAGGCGGTGGGCGACCGGGCGGCCCTCCTGTCGGGCGTCGGAAGCGCCGACACCCGGCACACGGTCGAACTGGCGCGGGAGGCGGAACGGGCGGGCGCGGACGGCCTGCTGGTGGTCACGCCGTACTACAGCCGGCCGCCGCAGGACGCGGTGGAGGCGCACTTCCGGCGGGTCGCGGACGCGGTCGGCGTCCCGCTGATGCTGTACGACATCCCGGGCCGCACCGGCACCCGCATCGAGGTGGAGACGATGCTGCGCCTCGCCGGCCATCCCCGGATCATCGCCGTCAAGGACTGCGCGTACGACTTGCTGGGCAGCGCCACCGTCATGTCGAGGACGGATCTCGCCTACTACTCGGGCAGCGAGGAACTGAACCTGCCGCTCTATGCGTTGGGCGGCGCGGGCTGTGTCAGTACGGTCGCCAACTGCGCGCCCCGCGCGGTACGGGCCGTTCTGGACGCGTACGACGCCGGTGACACGGCGGGCGCCGCGCGCGCCCACGGGCGCGCGCTGCCCCTGATCACACTCATGATGGCGTCGGGCCTGCCGGGCACGGTCACCGCGAAGGGCCTGCTCGGCGCGCTCGGGCTGCCGTCCGGCCCGGTCCGCGAACCGCTGCGGCCCGCCGACCGCACGACGGTCGACGGGCTGCTGGCGGCCTACGAGGCCCTGGACTGATCCGGCGTCAGCCGGAGACGCCGATCCGGCTGAGGATCGCGGTGTGCTCCAGGACGTCCTCCAGCGGATCGTCGATCTGCCCCGTGGAGATCAGCATGACGCGCGGCGCGTTGTGCGCGTTGGTGTGCGTCTCGTCGGCGTGGGCCATGCCCGTGGACAGGCCCACCGCCATCAGAACCGCACCGCATCCGGTGACCCGTCGTACCAGTGCCCGTACCTGCTGCGCCGTCATGCCGCTCCCTCGCCCTGAATCATCGTGCGATGTGCCGACCCGCTTATCCACCCTGCCTATCCACCCGAACGGCCCAGAGGTCACGCGACGTCATCCGTGTGAGTGTGAGGTCGCGGCGGCGAGTACGGCGCGCGAGGACGTGCGAGGGCGTGCGACGCGGCAACATGGCGGCACACGAATCCCATCCGCCCCACCGGAAACCTGAGAGGTGAGAGGTGAGAGCCACATGACCCTCGGTGCTCCTCGCCCCAGTCCCTTGGTCGAGCAGGCGGCAGCGAACCTGCGTGAGCAGATCTCCTGCGGCCACTGGCCGGTCGGCACGCGGCTGCCCGGTGAGACGACCCTCGCCAAGACCCTGGGCGTGGGCCGCTCGACGGTCCGCGAGGCGCTGCGCGCCCTGGCGGGGGCGGGCCTGGTGCAGCCCCGGCAGGGCGCGGGCGTCTTCGTCATCGCGACCCGGCCGGAGGAGGACTGGCCCACGCGCCTGCGCCGGGCGGCCGTGGCCGACGTGTTCGAGGTGAGGATGCTTCTGGAGGTACAGGCCGCCCGCCTGGCGGCAGTACGCCGGACCGACGGGGACCTCACCGCGCTCCGCACCGCGCTGGAGGCGCGGCGCGCGGCGGCCGACGGCGACGGCCCGGCCTTCGCCGACGCCGACCTCGCCCTGCACGCGGCCGTGGTGGCCGCCGCGCACAACCCCGTGCTCGTCGACCTCTTCGCCCAGCTCGCACCGGCCCTGCGCCAGGCCGCGACGCCCCCTCCGGACCTCGCCGCCGACGCCGGCCCCACCGCCCTGATCGACGCCATTGCCGCCGCCGACCCGGACGCGGCGGCCCAGGCCCTCACGGCGGAACTGACCGAAACCCTGGCTGACCGGCGACCCTGAGCGCTGACGTGTCGCGCGAGCGAGGCAGTGCTCGTGCTGTGCTCGGACACGAGCGCCCTTCCGGGCCGTCCTGGGCCGTGGAAGGGCGCTCGATGACGACCGGCCCCGACGGACGCCGGCGGCTCAGCGGCCGGTCAAGGCGTTGATCGACACAGCGGCCGCACGTCCGCCGATGATCAGTTGTGGCTGTGCAGGATCTCGTTCAGGCCGCCCCAGACCGCGTTGTTCGGGCGGGCCTCGACGGTGCCGGTCACCGAGTTGCGGCGGAAGAGGATGTTGCTGGCGCCGGAGAGTTCGCGGGCCTTGACGATCTGGCCGTCGGGCATCGTGACCCGGGTGCCCGCCGTGACGTACAGGCCGGCCTCGACGACGCACTCGTCGCCCAGCGCGATGCCGACGCCCGCCTCGGCGCCGACCAGGCAGCGCTCGCCGATGACGATGCGGACGTTGCCGCCGCCGGAGAGGGTGCCCATGGTGGACGCGCCGCCGCCGATGTCGGAGCCGTCGCCGACGACGACGCCGGCCGAGATGCGGCCCTCGACCATGGAGGTGCCGAGCGTGCCGGCGTTGAAGTTGACGAAGCCCTCGTGCATCACCGTGGTGCCCTCGGCGAGGTGCGCGCCGAGGCGGACGCGGTCGGCGTCGGCGATGCGCACGCCCTTGGGCGCCACGTAGTCCGTCATGCGCGGGAACTTGTCGACCGAGGTCACCTGGAGGTGCAGGCCCTCGGCGCGGGCGTTCAGCCGTACGGTCTCCAGCTGGTCGACGGCGACCGGGCCGAGCGACGTCCAGGCGACGTTGGCGAGGAGGCCGAAGACGCCGTCCAGGTTCTGGCCGTGCGGCTGGACCAGCCGGTGCGAGAGCAGGTGCAGGCGCAGGTACGCGTCGTGGGCGTCCAGCGGCTTGTCGTCGAGCGAGGCGATGACCGTACGGACGGCGACGACCTCGACGCCGCGCCGGGCGTCGGGGCCGAGGGCCTTCGGCGCGGAGGCGCCGAGCAGCTCTGCGGCGCGCTCGGCGGTGAGGCGCTCGGTGCCGGCGGGGCCGGGCTCGGCGACCAGCTCGGGGGCGGGGAACCAGGTGTCCAGGACGGTGCCGTCAGCGGCGAGGGTGGCGAGGCCGGCGGCGACGGCGCCGGTGGTGCGAGTAGCAGTCGTATCGGTCATGCCCGAACGCTAACCGGCTCCGGCGTGCCGAGGCGAACCGGTCCCGGATGCCGGGCGCCCGGGCTCCCCGCCGGCCCCGTCGGCCGCTGTGCCGGGGCCGGGGCCGGGCGGCGTTCCGCCCGCCGTGCCTGCCTGCCGCCCCGCCGCGATCACCGCGCCGCCCGCCGCCAGCGCCAGCGCCGCGCTCAGCGGCCAGAGCAGGCCCGGCGCGGCCTCGTACAGGGCCCCGCCCAGGGGTGGGGCGAGGATGACGCCGCTGACCGAGACACCGGCGTACAGGCTCTGGAAGCGGCCCTGCGCGTGCGCGGGGGCCTGGTCGGCCACGAAGGCGGTGGCCGGGGTCTTGTAGAGGATCTCGCCCGCCGTGAGGAGCAGCATCATCACCACGGCGACACCGATGGCCGCCCCCAGCATCAGCACGCCGTAGCCGAGGCCGACCAGGACGAGTCCCGCGCCGACGATCGTCAGGGGCGCGCGCCGGCGCAGGGCGACGGCCGCCGGGATCTCCAGGCAGAGGATGACCGCGCCGTTGACGGCGATCAGCCAGCCGTACGCGCGGGTGTCCATGCCGTGGTCGCCGAGGAAGACCGGCACGGTGGAGAACATCTGCCGGTAGACGATGTCCGCGAAGAAGACCGCCACCAGGAGGACGAGGACCTGGGGACGGGCGCGCAGTTCCCGCCGGAGGCCCGGCGCGGCGGGCAGCGAAGACGGTTCTCCTGCCGTCGTCCGCCCGGTGCGCGGCGCGGGCAGGACCGCGGCGGCGTACAGCGCGAACAGGAGCGTGCCGATGCCGTCCACGACGAAGATCACCGTGTACGAGAACTCCGCGGCGACCAGCGCTCCGAGCGGCGCGCCGACCGTGAAGCCCGCGTTCCCGGCCATCCGCATCACGGCGAAGCCCTGGCGCCGCGATCCGTCGGGTACGGAGACGGCGATGAGGGCGGAGTTCGTGGCGCGCACCGCCCCCAGCGCGTACTGCGCGAGCGGCAGCGCGGCGTACAGCACGGCGTCCGGCAGGGAGGGCAGCGCCACCAGGCCGGCACCTCCGAGCACGGAGGCGGTCAGCAGGGTGCGCCGGTGGCCGAAGCGGTCGCCGAACCAGCCGCCGGTGAAGTTCCCCGCGACGAGGCCGAGCCCGCCGATGCCGCTGAGCACGCCCGCCCGCGCGACCGCCAGGCCGCGTTCGTCCGTGAGGTAGACGAAGAGATAGATGAACGTGAAGGCGACGGCGCTGTTGAAGAAGATGCCGAACGCCAGGTGCCATACGGCCTTCGGCACATCCCGGAGTGACCCCAACCTGCCCGCCCCCTGCGCGAGTTCCGAGTAAGTTCCCTTTGGGAACGGACTATGCCAGCATGAGCCCCATGGCACAACGCACCAGCCTCGGCGACGCCGACTGCGCCATCGCCCAGGCCCTTGACGTCGTGGGCGACTGGTGGACCCTGCTGATCGTGCGCGACGCGGCCCGCGGCGTGCACCGCTTCGACGCGCTCCAGGCGGAGACCGGCATGTCCCGCAAGGTCCTCGCCGAGCGGCTGCGGCTGCTGGTGGACGCGGACGTACTGGCCCGGGAGCCGTACCAGGAGCGGCCCCCGCGGTACGAGTACCGCCTCACCCGGCGCGGCCGCGCGCTCCTGCCCGTACTGATCGCGCTCCAGGACTGGGGCGACACCTGGCTGCTCGGCGACGGGGAGACGACCGCGACGGCGGAGCCGGCGTCCCGGGAGGCCGAGCGCGTGCACCGGCTCGTCGGCACGCGACTGCCGGCGCTGTGGCTCCCCGACCTGGACGGCGAGCCGCGCGACCCCGTCGCGGACACGCCGTACACCGTCCTGTACTGCTTCCCCGGCGCGTACGCCCGCCCCGAGGCGTATCCGCCCGGCTGGGCCGAGATCCCCGGCGCGCGCGGTTGCACGCTCGAATCCTGCACGTACCGCGACCGGTCGGCCGAGTTCGCCGCCGCGGGCGCGACCGTGCACGGCGTGTCCGCCCAGCGCCCGGACGAGCAACGGGCGTTCGCGGACGCGGAGCGGCTGGACTTCCCGCTCCTGTCGGACGCGGACCTCACCCTGGCGGCCGCCCTGCGCCTGCCGACGTTCCGCGCGGCCGGCGTCAGCCGGCTGAAGCGGCTGACGCTGGTGGTGGAGCGCGACCGTACGATCCGCCAGGTCCACTACCCCGTCACGGACATCACGGCGAGCGTCGAGTCGGCGCTGGCCGGCCTCGGCCGCTGACGACGCCGGAGCAGGCGGGCCGGGCCGTGACGCGGGGCCGCCTGCCGAACGCGGGCCGGGGGCGCGGGTGCGGGCGCCGGTGGGCAGCGGGTGTGACGCGGGATCAGCCGGCCGGCGCCTGTGGGCCGATGACCCGGGCGAGCATTTCGCGCGCGTACGCCGCGTCGTACGCCGCGCCGGTCAGCAGGACCTGGAGGCAGATCCCGTCCATCAGCGCGACCACCGCCCGCGCCGTGACCGGATCGGTGCGCCGCGCCAGCTGGTCGGCCATGCCCGCGCACCACTCGGCGGCGACCGGGCGCAGGGCCGGCCTGCGCAGCGCGGCCAGGTAGAGCTCGTACTCCAGCTCCACGCCGGTGCGGTCCCCCGACAGCCAGTCCCCCAGCATCCGGGCCAGCTCGTCCGCCAGGTCGGCCCGCGGGTCCTCGAAGGCGCCGTGTGCGGCCACCGCCTTCGCGAACCCCTCGTTGGACTGCCGTAGCGCGGCGACCAACAGCTCGTCGAGCGTCCTGAAGTGGTACGTCGTCGAGCCGAGCGGTACGTCCGCCTCGGCCGCGGCCGACCGGTGGCTCAGCCCCGCAATGCCCTTGCGCCCCACCACGCGTATCGCGGCGTCGATGATGCGCCGGCGGCGCTCGGGGTCGTACCGGCGGGCCATCAGTGCGCGCCGCCGAGGTTGAGCAGGACCACGCCGACGATGACCAGGCCGATCCCGGCCAGTTTGACGGCGTTCGCCGACTCCCCGAGGAAGAAGATGCCGATCGCGGCGACGGCGGCGGTGCCTGCGCCCGCCCAGATCGCGTAGGCGGTGCCGACCGACATGGACTTGAGGGTCTGGGCGAGCAGGGTGAAGGCGAGCAGATAGCCGGCGGCCGTGATGAGCGAGGGCCACAGCTTGGTGAATCCGTCGCTGTACTTCATGGCCGTGGTCCCGGCCACCTCCGCCGCGATCGCCGCGGCCAGCAGTACGTAGGGCGTGGGCATGTGTACGAGAGTACACATGGTTGTGTACGGCCGTACACAACGCCGCGCCGCCGGTGCCCCGCCCGCCGGGCGGCCGCGCGCCCGCAAACTGCGTTCCGTCGGGCGACAGCCACCCGATACGGTGTACCGCCCGGTCAGGGCCTGGAACGCAACGGAGTGAAAGTGGCGCACGATTCGGGCTGGAACGGCCCCCACGGCGGCGGACCGCACGCAGGACCCCCGCAACCACCGCAACCCCCGCCGCCCGGCTGGGGCGGCGGCGGGGCGTACCAGCCCTGCTGCGGCGCGGCGGGCTCGGCGTAACCGCCGGGCTGCTGCGGCGGCTGCTGGAAGCCGGCCAGCTGGTCGGCCGTCGAGCGGTAGTCCACGGCGCCCTGCGTCATCCGCATGTACGCCTCCTCCAGCGAAGCCTGGTGCGGCGAGAGCTCCCACAGCCGTACGTCGGCCTCGTGCGCGAGGTCGCTGATGCGCGGCAGCGCCAGCCCCGTCACGCGCATCGCACCGTCCTGCTCGGTCATGACGTGCCCGCCGGCCTCCGTCAGCACGGACGACAGCTTCTCGCGCTGCTGCGGCTCGGTCTGCGGCGTACGCACCCGGGCGAAGTCCGCGGAGTTCGCGGAGATGAAGTCCTTGACGCTCATGTCGGCGAGCAGCTGCCCCCGGCCGATCACGATCAGGTGGTCGGCGGTGACCGCCATCTCGCTCATCAGGTGGGAGGAGACGAAGACCGTACGGCCCTCGGCGGCCAGCGTCTTCATGAGGTTGCGGACCCAGTGGATGCCCTCGGGGTCCAGGCCGTTGATCGGCTCGTCGAAGAGCAGCACCTGCGGGTCGCCGAGGAGCGCGGCGGCGATGCCCAGGCGCTGCCCCATGCCGAGCGAGAAGCCCTTGGAGCGCCGCTTGGCGACGTCCTGGAGGCCGACGACCCCGAGCACCTCGTCGACCCGCTGGGCGGGGATGCCGGAGAGCTGCGCCAGCGACAAGAGGTGGCTGCGCGCGCTGCGGCCGCCGTGCACGGCCTTGGCGTCGAGCAGGGCGCCGACCTGGCGGGGGGCGTTGGTGAGCTTGCGGAAGGGGTGACCGCCGATGGTGACATGGCCCGAGGTGGGCTCGTCGAGCCCGAGGATCATCCGCATCGTCGTGGACTTGCCGGAGCCGTTGGGGCCGAGGAAGCCCGTCACCGTGCCCGGGCGCACCTGGAAGGAAAGGTTGTACACGGCTGTCTTGGCGCCGTAGCGCTTCGTCAGGCCGACTGCCTCGATCATTGTGTGCAGCCCCATCGACAGGTCGGGTCGTCGGGGCTGTGACCTCTTGGCCGAACGCCCCCGTAAGGGTTAGGAGGATAACCGTGGGCTGACGGTTCCCGCTAAGCCGGGACGGGGCCGCCGGGTCCGGAGCCCCGGCTACGCGTCCCGCTTCTTCAGCAGGACGAAGCCGCCCACCAGAGCCGCGAGCACCCACGCGCACATGATCAGCAGCCCGCCCCACGGCCCGTACGGCGCACTGTCGTCGAGCGGCGGCACCACCTGCATGATCTTGCTGCCGGCCTGGTCGGGGAGGTACTGGCCGACCTTCTTGGTGGCGGAGACGTTGCCCAGGATCGGCGCGAGCAGGAAGAAGAACGGCATCAGGACGCCGAGGGCCAGCACCTGACTGCGCAGCATCGAGGCCACACCCATCGAGAACAGCGCGATCAGGGTCATGTAGAGCCCGCCGCCGATCACCGCGCGCAGGACGCCCGGATCGCCGATGTCCGCCCTGAGGTCGCCGAGCATCGCCTGGCCGAGGAAGAAGGCGGCGAAGCTCGTGATCATACCGACGGCCAGGGCGAGGGCCGCCGCGACGGTGATCTTGCTGAAGAGGAAGGTGGCGCGCTGCGGGACCGCCGCGAGCGACATGCGGATCATTCCGGTGCTGTATTCGTTCGACACGACGAGCACACCGAAAACGATCATTGCAAGCTGCCCAAGACTCGTGCCCGCGAAACTCACGAACGTCGGATCGAAGGCGAGTTTGTCCTCGGCGTCCATCTTCGCGAATTCGTTCTTCGAAAGAATACTGATGAGTACGCCGAGGCCGATGGTGACGATTGCGGCAAGGCCGAGTGTCCATACTGTGGACTGCACGGATTTGATCTTGGTCCATTCCGACTTGAGAACCTGTGTGGCAGCCACGATTCAGGCCCCCTTCCCGGTCGTCTTGTGCTGCTGGACTCCCGCACCCCAACCGGCCCCGGGCGGCGCGGGCCTTTCGCCGTCCGAATGCGCGTGGTACTCGACGGACTCCGCGGTCAGCTGCATGAACGCCTCCTCCAGCGACGCCTGCTGGGGGCTCAGCTCGTGGAGGACCAGCTGATGCCGGGCGGCGAGCTCGCCGAGCTGCTCCGCGCTCACCCCGTCCACCTCCAGCGACCCGTTGGCCGCGCCGACCGCCGTGATCCCGGCCTCGTGCATCACGTCACGCAGCCGCTCCTGCTGCGGAGAGCGCAGGCGCACGTAACTGCGCGAGTTCTCCTTGATGAAGCCGGCCATCGACGTGTCGGCGAGCAGCCGTCCCTGGCCGATGACGACCAAGTGGTCCGCCGTGAGCGCCATTTCGCTCATCAGGTGGGAGGAGACGAAGACCGTACGGCCCTGGGAGGCCAGCGCCTTCATCAGATTGCGGATCCAGTGGATGCCCTCGGGGTCGAGGCCGTTCACCGGCTCGTCGAACATGAGGATCTCGGGGTCGCCCAGCAGCGCCCCCGCGATGCCCAGCCGCTGCCCCATGCCGAGCGAGAAGCCCTTCGCGCGCTTCCTGGCGACCGAGGTCAGGCCCACCGTCTCCAGGACCTCGGAGACCCGGCTGCGCGGGATGCCGTTGCTCTGGGCCAGGCACAGCAGGTGGTTGTACGCGCTGCGGCCGCCGTGCATCGCCTTGGCGTCGAGGAGCGCGCCGATGTACTTCAGCGGATCCTTGAGCTCGGCGTAGTGCTTGCCGTCGATGCGGACGTCACCGGCCGTCGGGTTGTCCAGGCCCAGCATCATCCGCATGGTCGTCGACTTGCCCGCCCCGTTGGGGCCGAGGAAGCCGGTCACGATGCCCGGCCGCACGGTGAAGGTCAGCTGATCGACGGCCGTCTTCTCGCCGTAACGCTTCGTCAGCCCCGTCAGTTCGATCACTCAAACCCACCTCGCGAAGGCACCTCGGGCAGGCGGCTGGCCTGTCCGTCCGGCTGGAAGTCCGGGGGGCGCCCCCCGGGAGAGCACAGCATGCCGGCCACGCTAAGGGCGCGCGAAGCCCCCCGCCACCGGAATGACGGGGGGCTTTGCGGTCTGACTGCTTCCGCTTCTCGCCGGGGCGGGCCCGGGGACTAGCGGGTCTGCTGCGCCGGGACGCCGCGGGTGATCGGCTCGTCGTCGGCCGGGGCGCCGGCGGCGGCGACAGCCGCACCGGTCAGCGTGGCCAGCATCTCGCGGACGTTGGTCAGCTGCGCGTTGATCGAGTCGCGGCGGTTGGTGAGCGCCGCCAGCTCGCGCTCCGATTCGCTGCGGATCCGGTCGGCCTTGGCGTTCGCGTCGGCCACGATGTCCTCGGCCTGGCGCTGCGCGGTCTCCACCGTCTGACGGGCACGGCGCTCCGCGTCCGTGCGCAGCTTCTCGGCCTCCAGGCGAAGCTGCTCGGCGCGGTGCTCGATCTCGGCCAGACGCTTCTCGGCCTTGGCCTGACGCGAAGCCAGGTCGCGCTCCGACTGCTCGCGGCGCTTGGCCAGGTTCGTCTCGAAGTCCGCGGCGGCCTGAGCGGCCTTGGCGCGGGTCTCCTCGAAGAGGGCGTCCGCCTCCTCGCGCTTCTGCTGCGCGTCCTTCTGCGCCTCGCTGCGCAGCGTGGAGGCGTCACCCTTGGCCTTCTCGACGATACGAACGCCCTCGTCCTCGGCCTTCGCCTTGCGCTCGGCCGCGAACGACTCGGCGTCGTTGCGCACCTGCTGCGCCGCCGACTCGGCGAGCTCGCGGTGCTGCTCGGCGGCGCGACGGGCCTCCTCACGCAGGTCCTTCGCCTCCTCCTCGGCGAGGCGGAGGATCTTCTCGACGCGCGCACCGAGCCCGGCGTACGACGGCTCCGCGTCGCTCACCTGGGCCTGGGCGTTCTGCGTCTCGAGGTGGAGTTCCTCGATGCGCTTTTCCAGAGCAGTGATTCGGGCCAGAGCACTGTCACGGTCGGCGACGAGTTTGGTAATGCGGTCGTCCACCTGACCGCGGTCGTAACCACGCCGCACGAGCTCGAAGCCGAAGGGGGAGGAAGTGTCGCTCATGGGGTTCCTGGGTTCCTGTCGAATGTGACCGGTGAGGTGTTAGGGGGAATCCTAGGGGCCGAAGCGGCGTGTCATCGAGTCAATGCCCGTTTGATCTGGAGAATGACACCCCTTTTGAGTGGCTAACCGTCGGATGACTTGCCACTCGAACGAGTGGAACCCGCCGCCGCGCCGGCTTTCACGCCACCCGCGCCGGAGCCGCTGTTCGACGACGCCTTGCCGCCCCCGGAAGGTGCCTCAAAGGACTCCAACGCCTCAAGTACGTCCTGGACACGGGAGATCTCGGCCTGGATGTCCTCCCTGCGGCGGACCAGTACATCGAGCTCGCGCCGGCCCTCGTCGACCATGCGCTCGGCCTCCGCCTGGGCCTCCGTACGCAGCTTCTCCGCCTCGCGCACCAGCTCGGCCTTCTTCTGCTCGGCCTCCTTGAGCAGCGCCTCGGCCTTCTTCACCGCGGCGATGCGGACCTTGCCCGCCTCCGAACTCGCCTCGGAGATCATCTCCTTGGCCTTCGCCTCGGCCTCGGCCTGCTGCTCCGTCGCGGCCTTCACCAGCTTGTCGACCCGCTCGCCGGCGGTCCGCATCTGCTCGGACGTCTCCCGGCGGGCCCGCTCGTGCAGCTCCTCGATCTCGGCCTCGGTACGGGCGCGCAGCTCCTCCGCCCGCTCCCTTATGGCGGTCGCGTCCCGGCGGGCCCCGACCAGCAGCTCGTCGGCGTCCGTACGGGCCTTCTCGACCAGCGAGTTGCCCTCGACCGTCGATTCCGCGACCAGCCGCTCGGCCTCCTTGCGGGCCGCGCCGACCATCGTGTCGGCCTGCTCCTCCGCCTTGGTCGCGGCGAGCAGCGCCTCCTCCTGGGCCTTCGCCATCAGCTGGTCGGCCTGCTCGGCCGCGTCCGAACGGCGCTTGGACGCCGCCTGACGCGCCTCGTCGAGCAGCCGGTCCGCCTCGGTACGGGCGTCGCCGCGCATCCGCTCGGCCGCCTCCTCGGCGTCCGCCTTGACCTTCTGCGCCTCCGACCTGATGCGCTCCGCCGCCTGCTGGGCGGAGGTCACCATCTCGGCGGCCTCCGCACGCAGCCGCTCCGCCTCGCCGCTCGCCTCGGACACGAGCCGGTCCGCCTGCGCCGCCGCGTCGGCGCGCCGCTTGTCGGCCGCCTCGCGCGCCTCGTCCAGAACCCGCTCGCCCTCCGCGCGCAGCCGCTCGGCCTCGCTGTTCGCGTCGGCGACGAGCTTGTCCGCCTCGCCGCTCGCCTCGGACACGAGCTTGTCGGCCTGGGCCGCCGCGTCCGCGCGGCGCTTGTCGGCCGCCTCACGCGCCTCGTCGAGGACCCGCTCGCCCTCCTCGCGCGCCTCGGCCCGCAGCCGCTCGGCCCCGGTCTCGCCGTCCGCCTTGATCTGCTCGGCCTCGGCCCGCATCCGGGCCGCGTCCTGCCCGGCGGCCGTCAGCGACTGCACGGCCTCGGCCGCCATGCGCTCGGCCTCGCCCGTCGCCTCGCCGATCAGCCGGTCCGCCTGCGCCGCCGCCTCGTTGCGGATGCGGTTGGCGTCCTCACGGGCCTCGGCGCGCGAACGCGACGCGTCCTGCTCGGCCGAAGCCAGCGCGTCGGACGCCTCCGTGCGAATGCGCTGCGCGTACTCCGAGGAGTCGGTGCGCAGCCGCTCCGCCTCCGCGATCGCGTCCCCGACCGTGCGCTCCGCGAGCGACTTGGCCGCGTCGGTCTCCTCCTGCGCCTGCCGGCGCAGCCGGTTCGCGTCCTCGGTGGCCCGCTCCCGCTCCTCGTACGCGTCGGCGCGGAGCCGGTCCGCCTCCTCCTGCGCCTCGGTCTTCGTACGCTCCGCCACGTGCTCGGCGGCCGAACGCAGCCCGGCGATCTCCTCCTCGGCCTGCTCCTGCAGCCCGGCGACGGCGTCCCGTACCTGCTGGGCGGTCTGCTCGGCGGCCGCGACCAGCTCGGTGGCCCGATAGTCCGCCTCCTGGACCAGGCGCTGCGCCTCGGCCTGCGCGTCCTCGACCCGCTTGCGGGCGGACGCGAGGAGCTCCTCGCTCTGCTCGCGGGCCTGCGCCCGCTCCCGCTCGGCCTCCTCGCGGGCCGCGGCCAGCGTCTCCTCGGCCTCCCGGCGGCGGCGCGCGGCCTCCTCCTGGGCGGCGGCCAGCGCCTCGGCGGCCTCGGCCCCGACCCGCTCGGCCGCAGCGGCGGCCTCGGACCGGATCCGGTCCGCGCTCTCCTGCGCCTCCGTCTTGAGCCGCTCGGCCTCGTTCGACGCCTCACTGCGCAGCCGTACGGCGACGGCCTCGCCCTCGGCGCGCGAGCGCGAGGCATCGGCGGCCGCCTCCGTGCGCAGCCGCTCCGCCTCGGTCTCGGCCTGCGCCTGGAGCGTCCGTACTCGCTCGGCCGCCTCGGCGCGCAGCCGCTCGATCTCCTCGCCGGCCTCCCGGCGCAGCCGCTCGGCCTCGGCCCTCGCCTCGCCCAGTGCCTGCTCGGCGGCGGTGACGCGCTGCTCGGCCTCGGTGTGCAGCCGGGCCAGTTCCTCGGCGGCCTCGGCCTGGCGGGCGGCGATGCCGCGCTCGGCCTCCTCGCGCAGCGCGCGGGCGGCGTCCTCGGCGCCGGCGGTGGTCCGCTGCGCCTGCTCCTCGGCCTCGGCGCGCAGCTGGTCGGCCTCGGCGCGGGTGCGCTCCAGGGTCTCCTCGGCCTGCTTGCGCAGCGTCGTGGCGCGTTCGATGGCCTCGCCGCGCACCCGCTCGCTCTCGGCGGAGGCGGACGTGCGCAGCTCGTCGGCGTCGCCCCGCGCCTTGGTCAGCAGCTCCTCGGCGGTCCTGGCCGCCTCCTCGATCTGCTGGACGGCCTCGCGGCGGGCCTCGCCGCGGATCCGCTCGCCCTCGGCGACCGCCTCGGCCCGCAGCTGCTCGGCCTCGCCGCGCAGCCTGCGCGCCTCCTCCTGCAGCTCGACCGTCTTGGCCCGGTACTCCTTGGTGTCGTCCTTCGCCGCGCCCTTGAGCTGGTCGGCCTGGGCCGCCGCCTCGCTGCGCAGCCGCTCGATCTCCGCCTCGGCCTCGCGGCGGATCCGCTCGGCCTCCTCGGACGCCTTGCGGGTGGTCTCCTTGGCGTCGTCGGACGCCTTGGTGAGGACCTCTTCGGCGGTACGGGCCGCCTTGGCGAGCTGGGCCGCCGAATCCTCGGCGGCGGCGGTGCGGGCCTTCTCGGCGGCCTCGGCGACCAGCCGCTCCGCCTCGGCGCGGGCGTCGGCGCGGGCCTGCTCGGCCTCCGCCTTGAGCGCCTCGGCGTCCTTGGTGGCCTCGGCGACCAGCCGGGCGATCTCGGACTTGGCCGTACGGGTGCGCTGCTCGTTGACGGACTCGGCCGTGGTCAGCTGCTTGGCCGCCGCGTCCTTCGCCTCGGTCAGGACCTTCTCGGCCTCGGCGCGCGCCTCGCGCAGCGCCGTCTCGGCCTCCTGCATCCGCTGCTCGGCGGTACGGCTGAGCTCCGCGGCCTGCCGGCGCGCCTGGTCGGACTCGGCGGTCGTCGACGTACGCAGCTGCTCGGCGTGGGTGGTCGCCTCCTGCGCCTGGTTGGAGGCGGCGTTCAGCAGGCGCTCGGCGTCCTTGCGGGCGCGCAGCAGGATCGCCTCGGCCTCGGCGCGGGCGTTCTCGGCCTCGGAGCCGAGGCGCTGGCGGGCCTCCTGGGCGACGCGCTCGGCCTCGGCGCGGGCGGCGGCCAGGGACTGCTCCGCCTCGGCGCGCGACTCCTCCAGGAGCCGGCGGGCCTGCGCCTCGGTACGGGCGCGCAGCTGCTCGGCCCAGGCCACGTTCTCGTTGACGTGGGCCTCGACGGTCTGCCGGCGCTCGGCGAGCTCCTGGTCGAGCCGCTGGCGGCGGGTGACCGCCTCCGTGTGCAACTCGGCCTGGAGCCTTGCCTGGTGCTCGGCGTGCTCCTGGAGGATCCGCTGCGTCTGCGCCCGGGCGTCGCGCAGTTCGCGCTCGGCGTCGGTACGCAGCTGATCCGCCTGGATCTGGGCGTTACGCAGCAACTGCTCGGCCTGGTAACCGATGTCCGCCGCGTCGTAGGCGGGACGGGACGCCAGGTTGCGGCGCGCCTCATGGAGCTTGGCGCGCAACACCTCGACCTGGTAGCCGAGGTCCTCGGCGTGCTGAACCGCCTTCTCCCGCTCGGTCTTCAGCCGCTCCATCTCGGCTTCGAACCGCGAGAGATGGTCGTCAGGCTCGTGCCGTTCGTAGCCCCGCACTGCGCGGTCCCATCCGTCCCCTGGTCGCAACTCTTCCGAACTCTCCGAAACAAGCACCGCCCCGACTTCGGGCGGCCCCCGGGGGGAATGGTCTCAGATCAACAGTGAGGCATGAGTCACAGGCCCCGGTCCGGCCCCGGACCGGAACCGCCCACTCTACCGGCGTGGGATCAGCGGGACAGTGCTCCGGTCAGTGCTCCGTGGCGGAGGAGGGGGCCGAAGTGACCAGTTCCGTCAGTACTCCGTGGCAGTCCTTGGGGTGCAGGAAGGTGATGCGGGAGCCCATGGAACCGATGCGCGGCTCGTCGTACAGGACCCGTACGCCCTTGTCGCGGATGTCCGCTGCGTCGCCGTCCACGTCGGCGGTGCCGAACGCGATGTGGTGGACCCCCTCACCGTTCTTGGCCAGCCACTTTCCCACCGCGGAGTCCTCGCGGGTGGGCTCCAGGAGCTGGAGGTAGGAGGCGCCGCCGTCGGACGTCTCGTTGATCTTGAGCATGGCTTCACGGACGCCCTGCTCCTCGTTGACCTCCGAGTGGTACACCTGGAAGCCATAGGTCGAACGGTAGAACTCGATGGTCTTGTCGAGGTCGAAACAGGCGATTCCGATGTGGTCGATTCGCGTCAGCATGGGGACAGTGCAGCGCGGTTGGGGGTGGTTACGCAACGTGCGCGCGATCACACTTGCTGCCCGGTGACCGCACAGGTACCGCTCAGTACATTGAGGTAAACCCTCGTTCACTCCTCATCCCTAGGGGCCGTGCCTCATGTCTGGAACGAACAGCACCACGTCCGTCATCGTCGCTGGCGCCCGTACGCCCATGGGCCGGCTCCTCGGCTCCCTCAAGTCCTTCTCCGGCGCGGACCTCGGCGGCTTCGCCATCAAGGCGGCCCTGGAGCGGGCCGGCATCGGCGGCGACCAGGTCCAGTACGTGATCATGGGCCAGGTGCTCCAGGCCGGCGCGGGCCAGATTCCCGCCCGTCAGGCGGCCGTGAAGGCCGGCATCCCCATGAACGTGCCCGCCCTGACCATCAACAAGGTCTGTCTCTCCGGGCTCGACGCCATCGCGCTGGCCGACCAGCTGATCCGCGCCGGAGAGTTCGACATCGTGGTGGCCGGCGGCCAGGAGTCCATGACGAACGCGCCGCACGTGCTGCCGAAGTCCCGTGAGGGCTTCAAGTACGGCGCCATCGAGATGCTCGACTCGATGGCCCACGACGGCCTGACCGACTCCTTCGAGGGCATCGCGATGGGCGAGTCGACCGAGAAGCACAACACCCGGCTCGGGATCGCCCGCGGACCGCAGGACGAGTTCGCCGCCCAGTCGCACCAGCGGGCCGCCGCCGCGCAGAAGAACGGGCTCTTCGAGGCCGAGATCACGCCCGTCGAGATCCCGCAGCGCAAGGGCGACCCGGTCCTGTTCTCCAAGGACGAGGGCATCCGGCCCGAGACCACGGCCGAGTCGCTGGGCAAGCTGCGCCCCGCGTTCGCCAAGGACGGCACGATCACGGCCGGCACCGCCTCGCAGATCTCCGACGGCGCCGCCGCCGTCGTCGTGATGAGCCGGGCCAAGGCCGAGGAGCTCGGTCTCGAGTGGATCGCCGAGATCGGAGCCCACGGCAACGTGGCCGGCCCGGACAACTCGCTCCAGTCGCAGCCGTCCAACGCCATCGCCCACGCGCTCGGCAAGGAGGGGATCGGCGTCGAGGACCTGGACCTCATCGAGATCAACGAGGCCTTCGCGGCCGTCGCCGTCCAGTCAATGAAGGACCTCGGGGTGTCCCCGGAAAAGGTGAACGTCAACGGTGGCGCGATCGCCCTGGGACACCCCATCGGGATGTCCGGCGCGCGCGTCGTGCTGCACCTGGCGCTGGAGCTGAAGCGGCGGGGCGGCGGTGTCGGCGCTGCCGCGCTGTGTGGTGGCGGTGGTCAGGGCGATGCGCTGATCATCAAGGTCGCGGGCAAGTAGCGCGGCGAGCGCTCACGGGCGCGTAACCCTTCCGTAGTGCTTGATCGAGGAGCGGAGTTGTGATGCAGGACGTCCCCGGGCTGGTGGCTCAGGCGCGAGAGGGCCGGCCGCGTGCCGTCGCCCGGCTCATCTCGCTGGTCGAGGGGGCGTCCCCGCAGCTGCGTGAGGTGATGGCGGCGCTGGCTCCGCTGGCCGGGAACGCGTACGTCGTGGGGCTCACCGGCTCACCCGGCGTGGGCAAGTCGACCTCCACCTCGGCCCTGGTGTCGGCGTACCGGCGGGCCGGGAAGCGGGTCGGGGTCCTGGCGGTGGACCCCTCGTCGCCGTTCAGCGGCGGTGCGCTGCTCGGCGACCGGGTGCGGATGTCCGAGCACGCGTCGGACCCCGGGGTCTACATCCGGTCCATGGCCACCCGCGGACACCTGGGCGGTCTGGCCTGGGCGGCGCCGCAGGCCATCCGGGTGCTCGACGCCGCCGGGTGCGACGTGGTGCTGGTCGAGACGGTCGGCGTCGGGCAGTCCGAGGTCGAGATCGCCTCGCAGGCCGACACGTCGGTGGTGCTGCTGGCGCCGGGCATGGGAGACGGGATCCAGGCCGCGAAGGCGGGCATCCTGGAGATCGGCGACGTGTACGTCGTCAACAAGGCCGACCGGGACGGGGCCGACGCCACTGCCCGGGAGCTCAACCACATGCTGGGCCTCGGGGAGTCCCGGGGCCCCGGGGACTGGCGGCCGCCGATCGTGAAGACGGTGGCGGCGCGGGGCGAGGGCGTCGACGAGGTCGTCGAGGCCCTGGAGAAGCACCGGGCGTGGATGGAGGAGCGCGGGGTGCTCGGGGAGCGGCGGGCGAAGCGCGCGGCGCACGAGGTCGAGACGATCGCGGTCACCGCGCTGCGCGAGCGGATCGGGGACCTGCGGGGCGACCGGCGGCTCGGGGCACTGGCCGACCGGATCGTCGCGGGCGAGCTCGACCCGTACGCGGCGGCCGACGAGCTGGTGGCGGGGGTCACGGAGGCGGGATAGCGGTCGCTTCGGGGGCGGTGTCCGGGACTGTCCCGGACACCGCCCCCGTGCGTGCGCCCCCTGCGCCGGTGGGCGCGGTGCGGGGCCTGCCCCGTCAGTCGGAGTCGTTGTCGTCGGCGTCGTCGGCCCGGTCGGAGTCGTCCGCGTCGTCCTTCTCCGGGGTCGCCTTCGCCGTCGTGCCGTCGACGGTCAGCTCGTGCTCCTTGCCGTCCTTGGACCGGACCTCCGCCTCCCAGCCGCCGTCGTCGTCCAGGTCGATGGACGTCAGCGTGCCGGGCTGCGCCGTGAGGGCCGCCTTCGCGGCCTCGCTCATGGTGACCTTCGTGCTCTTCGGGGCGCGGTCGTCCTCGTCGTCCTGCGCGTGCTCGCCCGTGACCTTCGCCGTCGCGGCGTCCACGTCGACGTCGTGCCACTTGGCGTCCTTGCCGTACACGTCGACCTCCCAGGTGGGCTCGTCGTCGTCGAGCTCGGCCCCGGTGACGGTGCCCGGTGCGGACTTCACGGCCGCCGTGGTCGCCTCGTCGAGGGTGATCGCGCTCGTGGCCGGCTTCGCGTCGTCGTCCGAGGTGGCGAACGCGGTCGCGGTGCCGCCGCCGATGAGCAGGGCCGTGACGGCGGTCGCGATGACGATCTTGCGCTTCATGAGGTTTCCTCCCGAGCGGTTGGTTGCTACGGGAATCAATCTGGCCCAGCGATGCTGAACGTGGCCTGAAGCCTGCTGAAGCCGTCTTCAGGTTCGGTTTGCGAACCTGGGCGCATGCGCTTGTTGATCGTGGAGGACGAGAGGCGGCTCGCGGTGGCCCTGGCCAAGGGGCTCACCGCCGAGGGCTTCGCCGTGGACGTGGTGCACGACGGGCTGGAAGGGCTGCACCGGGCCGGTGAGGGCGCGTACGACCTCGTCCTGCTCGACATCATGCTCCCCGGCATGAACGGCTACCGGGTGTGCTCGGCGCTGCGGGCGGCGGGCAACGACGTGCCGATCCTGATGCTGACCGCCAAGGACGGGGAGTACGACGAGGCGGAGGGGCTCGACACGGGCGCCGACGACTACCTGACGAAGCCGTTCTCGTACGTCGTGCTGGTCGCCCGGGTCAAGGCCCTGCTGCGGCGGCGGGCCGGCGCGGGGGCCTCCCCGGTCGTCGTGGTGGGGGACCTGCGGGTGGACACCGCCAGTCGGCGGGTCTACGCGGGTGACGACGAAGTCGTGCTCACCGCCAAGGAGTTCGCCGTACTGGAACAGTTCGCGGTGCGGGCCGGCGAGGTGGTCAGCAAGGCGCAGATCCTGGAGCACGTGTGGGACTTCGCGTACGATGGCGATCCCAACATCGTCGAGGTGTACGTGAGCGCCCTGCGGCGCAAGCTCGGCGCGCCGAGGATCCAGACGGTGCGCGGCGCCGGATACCGGCTGGTGGCGGCATGAGGCGGCTGTTCGGGTCCGTACGGGCCCGGGCGGCGCTCGGGGCCACCGCGGTCGTCGCGGTGGCCCTGGTGGCCGCCGGGCTGGCCGTGCTGCTGGTGCTGCGCGCCAACCTCATCGACCAGACGGACCTCCAGGCAGAGGTCGGCGCCCAGAACGTCGCCTCGCAGGTGGCCCTGGGGCGGCCGTACGCGGACGTGGAGTGGCCCGACGACCGTCCCGCCCAGGTGGTGGACGAGGACCGGCGGGTGGTCGCCGTGAGCGACGACCTGGAGGCGATCGAGGGGGCGGGGAGTTCCGAGGTGCGGGTGCGGGACGCCCGCGAGGGCGGGGACGACGACCCCGGGCCGGGGGAGGTGTCCGACGACGAGCCCCGCATGTCGTCGGGGAGCGCGACGGTGGACGGCGAGCGGGCCGACTACCGGTTCGCCGCCGTCGAGGTGCGCACGGCTCGCGGCCAGGACGTCACGGTCTACGCCGGTGCGCCGCTGGCCGCCGAGCAGGACGCCGTCAACACGGTGCGCGAGGCCATGCTGATCGGCCTGCCGGCGCTGCTGGCCGTGGTGGGCGGGGTGACCTGGCTCGTGACGCGGCGGGCGTTGCGGCCGGTGGAGGGGATCCGGCGCGAGATGGCCGCGATCACCGCGTCGGAGGACCTGTCCCGGCGGGTCCCGGAGCCGGACGCGCACGACGAAGTGGCGCGGCTGGCCGTGACCACCAACGAGACGCTCGCGGCCCTGGAGACGTCGGTGGAACGCCAGCGGCGGTTCGTCGCCGACGCCTCGCACGAGCTGCGCAGTCCGATCGCCTCGCTGCGCACGCAGCTGGAGGTGGGCGCCGCGCATCCGGAGCTGCTGGACGTGGAGGGCGCGGTGCGGGACACCGTACGGCTGCAGGCCCTCGCCGCCGACCTGCTGCTCCTCGCCCGGCTGGACGCCGGCGAGCGGCCCGGGCAGGGGCGCGTCGATCTGGGCGCGCTGGTGCGGGAGGAGGTCTCGCAGCGGACCGACCGGCTGCCGGTGACGGTGGCGGAGGGGTCCGGACCGTACGAGGTGGCCGGTTCGCGCGGTCAGCTGGCGCGGGTGCTCGGCAATCTGCTCGACAACGCGCAGCGGCACGCGCGTGGCCGCGTCGAGGTGTCCGTGCGGCGCGAGCGCGGCGCGGTGGTGCTCGGCGTGGCCGACGACGGGGCGGGGGTGCCGGCCGCGGAGCGCGAGCGGATCTTCGAGCGGTTCGTACGGCTCGACGACGCCCGCAGCCGGGACGACGGCGGCGCGGGCCTCGGCCTGGCCATCGCCCGCGATGTGGCGCGCCGGCACGGCGGCACGCTGTCGGTGGCGCGGGGGCCGCTGGGGGGCGCGCTGTTCGAACTTCGCCTGCCGGTGGCGGCCGGCGCGGCGGGTTCCTGACAGCTGGGGGCGGACCCTGGGGAAGGAGAGCGCGGCGGTGCTCTCCCACGCCGGGCCGGCCGGCTAGATCCTGCCCCGTCGGCCGCGCAGTTGCTCGACGACGGGAGTGAGGGCGGCCTTCATGTCGGCGAGTGCTTCGGGGGAGAGCATGCCGATGAAGTGCCGGCGTACGGACTCCACGTGGTGGGGGGCTACCTGCTGCATGGTCTCGCTGCCCTGGTCGGTCAGCACGGCGTACAGGCCGCGGCGGTCGGACTCGCAGTTCTCCCTGCGGACCAGCCCCGCGTTCTCCATGCGGGTGATCTGGTGGGAGAGGCGGCTCTTGGACTGGAGGGTCGCCGCGGCGAGGTCGCTCATCCGCAGCCGGCGCTCTTGCGACTCGGACAGGTTGACCAGGATCTCGTAGTCGTTGATGGTCAGCCCGTACGGCTGAAGATCCTTTTCGAGCTGATAGGTCAGCAGCCTGTTGGCGTCCAGGTAGGTCCGCCAGGCGCACTGTTCGGCATCGGTCAGCCAGGGGGTGGCCGTCTCGGTCTCCATATATGGATTCTACCTAAGAAGTTGAAAACTGGACGAAGTTGCGGAGTGTGACGCCCGGCACGCGACAAGGGCGCAGACGTTCGACGTCACACTCCGCAGACTACCGCTCACAGCCCGAAGCGACGCTGGAGGTCCCCCAGCTGACCGGGAAGGCGCGGTGCGGCGCCGTGGTGCCCCGCCCCGCCGCCGTGCCCGCCGGGCACTCCCGCCTGCGACGGGACCGCGCCCGTGGCCTGCTCCGCCATGAGGAGTTCGGTGGACTGCAACAGCACGGTGCCGGCCCCGACGAACTCGAACTGGTGCTCCTCGCCCGACGTGCCGCCGAGGCCCGTGAGTGACCTGATCCCGCCCATGACGCCTGTCATGTAGCCGTGGTCGTAGTGGTGGCACGGCGACGGGCAGTCCGCCCAGCCGACCAGCGCCTGCGGGTCCACGCGGATCGGCGGCTCCATGAAGACCACGGGGCCGTTGGAGGCCGCCACGAACTTGCCCGTGCCGATGAGGGTCAGGAAGCCCGGCACGATCGACTGCTTGAGCGCGAGGCTCGGCTCGTACGCGAGGAGGTTGCCGGAGCGGATGGTGAGGTTGCCGTTGTCGAGGTCGAAGGAGTTGACGTCGAACGCGCGGTCCGCGAGCAGCATCTTCCCCTGGCCCTCCGCCACCACCCAGTCGCTCGCGTGCAGGGGCGAGTGGAAGCTGGTGCGCAGCAGGCGCTCGAAACGGCCGTGGCCGATGCCGTTGAAGTCGATGCGCCCGTAGTAGGCGATCATCTTCCCCTTCTGCAGGAACCACTGGCTCCCCTTGAGCTCCACGCAGAAGGTGTAGGGGTTGACGTTGTCGTCCGAGGGGAGCGTGTGCGGGTCGAAGATCACGGGGCCGGTCACAGCTTCTCCTCCGAGGCCTGTACGTACACCGCGCCGCTGCCGGACAGCTCCAGCTGGAACGCCTCGCCCGAGCCGCGGCCCACCATGTCGCGCCAGCCGAGTGCGGTGGAGAGCTTGTTGCGTACGTCGCCGTGGTGCGCGACGTACGCCTGCGGGTCGACGTGAATCGGCCGCTGGGGTGTGATGGGGACCTCGATCACGCCGCCGTGCGCCATCACGGCGACCGCGCCGTGGCCCTTGAGCGTCGTCGTGAACAGGCCCTGGCCGGTCACCTGGCCGCGCACCATGCCCATGACGCCGCCCTGCGAGCCCATGAACATCGTGCCCTGGGCGAGGGTGCCGTCGAAGGCCAGGAGACGGTCCGCCTCGACGCACAGGGTCTCGCCGGTCAGGTTGATCACCTGGATGTGGTGGCCGCCGTGGCCGAAGAGCACGGTGCCCGAGCCCTCGACCGTCATCAGCGGGGTGGCCTCGTTGGCGACCCGCCGGCCGATCATGGACATCACGCCGCCCTGACCGCCCTGGATGTTCGGCGTGAACGACACGTCGCCCTGGTACGCGAGCATCGCGCCGCGCTGGCTGAACATCTTCTGGCCGGGCGCGACCCGCGCCTCGACCATCTTCGAGTTGATCTCCCGGAACGGCATCAGACGTCGCCCCCGACGGTGTTGCGCTCGCTCGGCTGCACGTAGACCAGCCCCTCGCCCTCGAAGCGGATCTGGAACGCCTCGCCCGAGCCCTCGCCGATGAGCGTGCGGAAGTTCACACCCGACTGGAAGTGCTGCTGGAGGTTGCCCTGGTGGGCGATGTACGCGCCGGGGTCGACCTGGAGGGGGTACTGGGCGGAGACGCGCAGTACGACCGCCGGGCCGTCCGACATGATCGCCGCCTGCCCGGTGCCCTCCACGGTCGTGGTGAACAGGCCGTTGCCCGTCGCGCCACCGCGCAGGCCGGTGAAGGAGGTGCCGGTGCGCAGGCCCGCGTCCGCGCACAGGAGGTTGCTGGACTCGACGTACAGCTTGTCGCCGTGCAGCTGGACGAGGTTGATCTCGCTCGCGCGGTCGGCGAACCAGCACGTGCCGTGCCCCTTCACCTCCATCATGGTCATCTGCTCGCCGGTCAGGCGGCGGGTCACCATGCCGCGCACGCCCTCACCGCCGCCGGACATCTTCTTGAAGGCCATCTGGCCGTCGTACGCGACCATCGAGCCGTTCTTCGCTTTGACGGCGTCGCCGGTCATGTCGACGGCGAGCACCTTGCTGCCTTGGAGTCGGAACTGAGCCACGTGGGTGACGGTATCCCGTGACCCCGACCCTGATAAAGGGCGGCGGGAGCGGGCTGCCACAATGGGCTGCGAGCTTGTGCGTCCGTTCACAAGATCGACCGTTCCCTGCGACGACGAAGGTTGCCCCTCCGTGGACATCAAGACCGCTTCCGCACTCCGCCGCCTCCGCCTGGTGTCCGTACCCGAGGCGGTCTCCTTCCTGCTGCTGCTCGTGTGCTCGGTGCTCAAGCGCACCACGGAGTTCAACGCCGTCCCCGTCATGGGCGCGATCCACGGTCTGCTCTTCGTCCTGTACGTGCTCTTCTGGGCGGACGCCTGGAACCGGACGAAGTGGTCGCTCGGGACGGCGGTCTTCTACTTCGCCATGTCGGTCCTGCCGACCGGCGGCTTCTTCGCCGACAAGCGCCTCAAGCGCGAGGCCGAGGACGCGGTCATCGCGGGCCGCGCCCGCAAGGAGGGCGTGGTCGGCGCATGATCGTCGCCTTCTCCGTCAGCCCGCTGGGTGTCGGTGAGGACGTCGGGGAGTACGTCGCCGACGCGGTGCGCGTGGTCCGCGAGTCCGGGCTGCCCCATCGCACCGACGCGATGTTCACCTCGATCGAGGGTGAGTGGGACGAGGTGATGGACGTCGTGAAGCGCGCCGTCGCCGCCGTCGAGGCCCGCGCCCCGCGCGTCTCGCTCGTACTGAAGGCCGACATCCGTCCCGGTGTCACCGACGGCCTGACCTCCAAGGTCGAGACGGTGGAGCGCCATCTGAGCGCCTGATCCGGCCGTCCGAAAGCCCCCGACCGCCACGGCGCGGCCGGGGGCTTCGTCGTCGCCCCGTCGCGGTTCCGCCGCCGCTTCGCCGTTCAAACAACTCGGCGCCGAAATGCGCCCGCTCGGACGACCCGGTTCGACACGCCGCCAAATGTCCCTTTATGTGGGGGTATCGAACGCCCTCGACTGCGGGAGGCACAGTGCGGCCGGACGGCTACGACTACGACACCCACAGCCGGCTCGCCGGGCCGCTGACCGAGCCCGTCGCCACCGGGTACCGGGTGCAGTACCGGAGTCTGATGGCGCAGGAACCGCACCGAATACGCGCCGTGCTGCTGATGACGCTGGCTCCGCTGCTCTCGGCGCTCCTGCTGGTCTACCTCGTCTGGCCCACGCACTGGACCGAACGCGAGGGCGGCGAACGGTGGCTGGTCCACCTCGACATGGTGATGCTGGCCTCGATCGGCCTGATCATGCTCTTCATGCTGGTCAACGTCGTGTCGATCGCCCACGCCACGCTGGTCGCCCGGGACCCGGTACCCGTGACCCCCGAGCCCGGCACCCGGGTCGCGTTCCTCACGACGTACGTACCGGGCAAGGAAGCCCTGTCCATGGTGCGCGCCACCCTCGAAGGCGCGGTCCGGCTGCGGCACGACGGGCCGCTCGACATCTGGCTCCTGGACGAGGGCGACGACGACCTGGCCCGCGCGCTCTGCGCGGAGCTGGGCGTACGGCACTTCACCCGCAGCGGCATACCGGAGTGGAACACCCGGAGGGGACCGCACCGGGCCAAGACCAAGCACGGCAACTACAACGCCTGGCTCGCCATGCACGGCGGCGCCTACGACTTCTTCGCCTCGGTCGACACCGACCACGTGCCGCTCCCCAACTTCCTGGAACGCATGCTCGGTTACTTCCGGGACCCCGACGTCGCCTTCGTCGTCGGACCGCAGGTGTACGGCAACTACGACACGTGCGTCACCAAGGCCGCCGAATCGCAGCAGTTCCTCTTCCACGCGCTGATCCAGCGTGCGGGCAACCGCTACGGCGCCCCCATGTTCGTCGGCACCAACAACGTCGTACGCGTGCGGGCCCTCATGCAGGTCGGCGGCCTGTACGACTCGATCACCGAGGACATGGCCACCGGCTTCGAACTGCACCGCAGGAGGAACCGGGAGACCGGGCGCTTCTGGCGTTCCGTCTACACCCCGGACGTGCTGGCCGTCGGCGAGGGACCCGCCTCCTGGACCGACTTCTTCACCCAGCAGCTGCGCTGGTCGCGCGGCACGTACGAGACGCTGTTCAAGCAGTTCTGGAAGGCGCCGTTCCGGGTGCCGCCGGGCCGGCTGCTCACGTACACGCTGATGCTCGTCTACTACCCGATGACCGCCGTCAACTGGATGCTCGGCATCCTCAGCTGCGTCCTGTTCCTGTGGTTCGGGGCGTCCGGCACCCAGGTCTCGTCCTCGGTCTGGCTGATGCTCTACAGCGACGCGGCCGCCCTCCAGATCGGGCTCTACCTGTGGAACAGGCGGCACAACGTCTCACCGCACGAGCCCGAGGGCTCCGGCGGGCTGGCCGGCATGGCGATGTCCGCGCTCTGCGCGCCGATCTACGCCAAGTCCCTCGGCTCGGCGGTGCTGCGCACCCGGGGCAGGTTCGTGGTCACCCCCAAGGGCGGCGAGGCCAGCCCCGACCGGCTGCTGACCTTCCGTATCCACCTGTCCTGGGCGGCCGTGCTGGTCTGCTCGCTCGTCGCCTCCGTCCACCTCGGTCACACCCACGCGGCGATGCGGACCTGGGCCGTACTGGCGCTCGTCATCGCACTCTCACCGGTCGCGGTGTGGTGCTGGACCTCCGCACGCGAGCGCGCCGAGGCCAAGGCGCTCAGGCCCGCCAAGGGCCACGCGAGCGGTGCGGTACCGGGCGAGGAGCCGGAGCCCGCGCTGGCCACGACGACCGGAGGGAACTGACCCATGGCCTACCGGCCGACGAAGAAGTTCAAGAAGACCCTGCTGGGCGGCGGAGCCGTCGTGGTCCTCGCGGGACTCAACGCCCCGGCGACGCTGACCTTCGCGGAGGAGAAGTACCACGCGTACAAGATCGCCCAGCCCGGCTACAAGGCGCAGTACGGCTCCTGGTCGACCGTCGACATCCCGGAGAAGTACCGCACCAACGCGATCCACGCGGCCCTGCTCAACACGGGCAAGGTGCTGATCATCGCGGGCTCGGGCAACGAACAGAAGAAGTTCGACGAGGGCACCTTCGAAACCGTGCTGTGGGACCCGAAGGACAACTCCTTCGAGCTGGTCCCGACGCCCGAGGACTTCTTCTGCGCCGGGCACGCCCAACTGCCCGACGGGCGGCTGCTGGTGGCCGGCGGCACCGCGCGCTACGAGGTGCTGGGCGACCAGGTCATGCGGGCCGGCGGCGGCATGCGCGTGAAGAACGAGAACCCGGACAAGGCCATCACCTTCAAGAAGGGCACCCGCTTCCGCTCGCCCTCCGGCGTCACGTACGTGTCGAAGTTCGACGTGACCGTGCCGAAGGCGAAGCGCCAGTTCAAGATCTCGTACGCCAAGAGCGGGCGCATGCTGCCCTGGAAGACCACCGTCAAGGCGGCCGAGGCCCGCGTGTTCGTCGAGGCCGCCGAGGAAGGACCGCGGGCCGTCACGAAGGAGTCGGCGCAGTACGAGATCGTCGGGCTCAAGGGCGAGGACGCCGACAACGCCTACGGCCTCGCCGAGGCGATCACCATGGACAAGCAGGACTTCCAGGGGATCAGGGCGGCGTACGAGTTCGACCCGAAGGCGGAGCGGTACATACCCGTCGACCCCATGAAGGAGGCCCGCTGGTACCCGACCCTGGTCACCCTCCAGGACGGCAAGGTGCTCGCCGTCTCAGGGCTCGACGACGTCGGCGCGATCCTCTCCGGCGACAACGAGTACTACGACCCGAAGACGAAGAAGTGGTCGAAGGCGCCCTTCCGGTACTTCCCGACGTACCCGGCCCTGTTCCTCACCAAGGGCGGCAAGGTCTTCTACTCCGGGGCGAACGCCGGATACGGTCCGGCCGACAAGGGGCGCGAGCCGGGCATCTGGGACCTGGAGAAGAACACCTTCAAGAAGGTCGGCGGGCTGACCGACCTCGACCAGACCGAGACCGCGGCCTCGCTGGTCCTGCCGCCCGCCCAGGACCAGCGGGTGATGATCCTCGGCGGCGGCGGGGTCGGCGAGTCCGAGAAGGCGACCGGCCGTACCGCGATCATCGACCTGGACGAGGACAGCCCGGTCTTCAAGACCGGCCCCCAACTCCCGCAAGGGACGCGGTACCTGAACAGCGTGATCATGCCGGACGACACCGTCTTCACCAGCGGGGGCTCGACGGACTACCGGGGGCGCGGCGCCAGCAACATCCTCAAGGCGCAGTTCTACGACCCGAAGGCGAATGCCTTCAAGGCGGCGGCCGAGCCGACCGTGGGCCGCAACTACCACTCCGAGGCCCTGCTGCTGCCCGACGGCCGGGTGGTCACCTTCGGCTCGGACTCGCTCTTCGGCGACAAGGACAACACGAAGCTGGGCAAGTTCGAGCAGCGGATGGAGATCTACACCCCGCCGTACCTCTTCCGGGACAAGGCGCTGCGGCCGGTGCTGGGCGCCGGACCGCGCGAGCTGCCGGCGTCGGGCGTGGCGACGTTCCGTACCGCGCACCCGGAGCGGGTCGCGCGGGCCCGGCTGATGCGGCCGAGCGCCGTGACGCACACGACGGACGTCGAGCAGCGCTCGATCGAACTGAAGCTGAGGAAGGGCCGGAGCGCGGTGACGGTGGAGGTGCCGGGCGACAAGTCGCTGGTGCCGCCCGGCTGGTACATGCTCTTCGTCACGGACGCGGAGGGGACACCGTCCGAGGCGAAGTGGATCCACGTGCCGTAGGGGCGGGTGCTTACGCGAGCCCGGGCGGCCTTGCCTCCGGGCCATGCGGCCGGGCCCCGGGGCCTGCGGCCGGCCGGACCTCGGGGCGTGCTCGTGCCCCGGCCGGTGCTCGTGGCTACACCACGTGCCCGTGCCCCGGCCGGGTGCTCGTGGCTACACCTTGGCCCGGCGGGCGAGCCCCAGGGCGTAGTCCGGCCACCAGGTGCCCGCCGCCGGGCCGCCGCGGCACTCGCCGTCCGAGTCGCCGGGCCGTTTGATCCACAGGTACGCGTCGAGCAGCGGGTCCCCGGTGCGGTCGCTGGGCGGCGTACCGAGGGCGCGCCCGGTGGGGTTGCACCAGGCGTCGGTACGGCCGCCGGACAGGGGGCCGTTGCCGTTGCGGCTGCTGTCGATGACGTAGTGGGCGCCGCCGAGCAGGGCGGACAGCCGGGAGCCGAAGGACTTGACGGCCTCGTCGGTCTGGAAGTTGGAGACATTGAGCGAGATGCCGTCGGCCCGCTCCACGCCGGCGCGCCGCAGCGGCTCCACCAGCTTGCCGGGGTCGTCGATCCAGGCCGGGTTGCCGGCGTCCAGGTACACCTTGGTCTTCGGCTGCCGCTTCAGCCGGTCGACGGCTTCGGAGAGCAGCGCGGTGCGCTCGTCGTGCTCCTCCGGCGGAGTGCAGCCGTCCACGATGTGCGCCACCGCGTCCGGCTCCAGGACCACGATGGCCGGCGCGGAGCCGATGCTGTCGGCGAAGGTGCCGATCCAGCGCCGGTAGGCGTCGGCGTCGGCCGCGCCGCCGGCGGAGTGCTGGCCGCAGTCGCGGTGCGGGATGTTGTACGCGACCAGGACGACGGTCCGCGCGGCCTCGGCGGCGCCGCGCACCGCGTCGCGGATGTCGGGCGCGGGATCGTCGCCGGACGGCCAGCCGGCGACCGGCCGCTCGGAGATGCGCCGCAGGACGTCGGCGTCGGCGTCGCGGCCCTGCGCGTCCCACGCCTCGACCTGGCGGGCGGCGTCGCTCTTCGGGTCGACCCAGTACGGGGACGAGTCCTGGCCCTCCCCCCGGCTCCGCGCGGCGGTGGACTCGCCCTCCTGCCGGGACCCGGGGCCGGGCGCCGAACCGCCGGAGCCTGAGCAGGCGGCGACGCCCAGCGCGAGGAAGGCGACGGCTGCGGCGATGAGCGAGCGGGTCGGACTGCGGCCGGACATCCAGCCCCCTTGCACGGTTCGACTGGGCGACGATAGGGACCGAGCAATCGTTGCATAACACCTATATCGCCCCCGGCTGCGACACCACCGCCGACCGGAGGGGCGGCGGGGAGTCGGGGGCCCTGGAGCTACGCCTCCGTCGAGGCGAGGGCGACGCCCAGAGGGGTGCGCGCGTACAAAACCTGATGGCCGTAGCGGCGCGAAACCAGCAGGCCCGCGTCCCGCAGGACCGACAGGTGCGCCGACACCGACGAGGGGGCCAGCCCCAGCGCGTGCGCCAGCGCCGACGTGGACGCCGGCTCCTCCAGCGCGCACAGGACATCCGCCCGGCCCCGTCCCAGCAACCGCGCCAGTGACTGAGGCGTACGCTCGGCCGACCCGGTCCACAGCCCGCCGATCCCGCGCACCGGATACACGACGGTCGGCTGCCACGGCGGTTCGAAGCCGCTCACCACATCGGGCCAGCAGAACACGCTCGGCATCAGCACAAGACCCTGGCCGCCCAGCGTCCGCTCGTACGCGCCGGGCCGGTCGATCGTGAGCGTACGGCCGTCGTCCGCCCACGCGAGCCGGGGGTTCAGCTCACCGAGCAGCCCGCCCAGGCCCACCTCCGCCAACCGCCGCGAGTGGAACGCCACGTCCGCCTCCAGCAGCGCCCGCAGCCGAGGCCAGTCGGGCTCGACCAGGGCGCGCCACGCCCCTTCGAGGAGG
>NZ_VBVX01000309.1 GCF_005981925.1 Streptomyces albidochromogenes | reverse complement strand
GCTCTCCCCCCTCGGTGCCGTCGCGTCCTCCCCTGACCTGCCGCCGTCCGCGCGAGGCGACCAGCGGACTTCTCCCGAGTCGTACGCCACTAATCCGCACGCCTGGCCGCACGCCGGTTCGGATGCTGGGATGCTGGGGGCGTCGTGGTGAGGAGCAGTCAAGTGCTGGGGGGCTACAGGGCCGTGGAGGACAGGGTGCGGGTCGTCATCGCCGAGGACTCGGTGTTGCTTCGGGAGGGACTGACCCGGCTTCTGACCGATCTGGGACACGACGTCCTCGCGGGCGTCGGAGACGCGGAAGCGCTGATCAAGACCATCGGGGACCTGGCGGCCCAGGACGAGCTGCCGGACGTCGTGGTCGCGGACGTACGGATGCCGCCGACCCACACCGACGAGGGCGTGCGGGCGGCGGTGCGGCTGCGCAAGGAGCACCCGGACATCGGGGTCCTGGTGCTGTCGCAGTACGTCGAGGAGCAGTACGCGACGGAGCTGCTCGCGGGGTCGAGCCGGGGCGTGGGCTATCTGCTCAAGGACCGGGTGGCCGAGGTGCGCGAGTTCGTGGACGCGGTCGTCCGGGTGGCCCGGGGAGGGACCGCGCTCGACCCCGAGGTCGTGGCGCAGTTGCTGGGCCGCAGCCGCAAGCAGGACGTGCTGGCCGGGCTGACGCCGCGTGAGCGGGAGGTCCTGGGCCTCATGGCCGAGGGCCGGACGAACTCGGCGATCGCCGGACAGCTCGTGGTGAGCGACGGCGCGGTCGAGAAGCACGTCAGCAACATCTTCCTTAAGCTCGGACTCTCCCCGAGCGTGGGTGACCACCGCCGGGTGCTGGCGGTTCTGACGTACCTGAGGAACTGAGCACGCGGGTCCTAGGACCGAAGGATGACTACGGAGCGTCGTCGAGCAGAACGCCGGGGGGCGAGTGAACTATGGCAAAACAGGGCAATAGTGCGTCTCACATCGGGGTCCAGTATGCGATTGACCCAGGGAAGGGCACCCTTACCGACGTAGGGTGGGCCCTGGGGCCACCGGCTGGCCGGCCGGCCCCGAGCAGCCGCCTCGAGGGAGGTCCAGTTCAGTGACCAGCCAGGTCAGTAGCCCGGCCGAGAAGGCCGACGGATCCGACGGCGCCGACGGTGCCGACGCAGCACACGACACCGTCGTCGGGGAACAGCGCAGCACTCCGGGCCGCGGGGCCTCCGACAAGGAGGTCCGCCGCCTGGACCGGGTGATCATCCGATTCGCGGGTGACTCCGGTGACGGAATGCAGCTCACGGGTGACCGCTTCACCTCGGAGACGGCGGCCTTCGGGAACGATCTGTCGACGCTGCCGAACTTCCCGGCCGAGATCCGGGCGCCCGCCGGCACCCTGCCGGGCGTGTCCAGCTTCCAGTTGCACTTCGCGGACCACGACATCCTGACGCCGGGCGACGCGCCCAACGTCCTGGTGGCCATGAACCCGGCCGCGCTGAAGGCGAACATCGGGGACGTGCCGCGCGGGGCCGACATCATCGTCAACACCGACGAGTTCACCAAGCGCCCGATGGCGAAGGTCGGCTACGAGACCTCTCCGCTGGAGGACGGCTCGCTGGAGGCGTACAACGTCCATCCGGTGCCGCTGACCACGATGACGATCGAGGCGCTCAAGGACTTCGGCCTGTCCCGGAAGGAGGCCGAGCGCTCCAAGAACATGTTCGCGCTCGGGCTGCTGTCCTGGATGTACCACCGGCCGACCGAGGGCACCGAGAAGTTCCTGCGCGCGAAGTTCGCCAAGAAGCCGCAGATCGCCGAGGCCAACGTCGCGGCGTTCCGGGCCGGCTGGAACTTCGGCGAGACCACCGAGGACTTCGCGGTCTCCTACGAGGTCAACCCGGCGACCCGGGCGTTCCCCCCGGGGACGTACCGCAACATCTCCGGGAACCTGGCCCTGTCGTACGGGCTGATCGCCGCCGGGCAGCAGGCGGACCTGCCGCTCTACCTGGGCTCCTACCCGATCACGCCCGCCTCCGACATCCTGCACGAGCTGAGCCGGCACAAGAACTTCGGCGTGCGGACCTTCCAGGCGGAGGACGAGATCGCCGCCATCGGAGCGGCGCTGGGCGCGGCGTTCGGCGGGCAGCTCGCGGTGACCACCACCTCGGGGCCCGGGGTGGCGCTGAAGTCGGAGACCATCGGGCTCGCGGTGTCGCTGGAGCTGCCGCTCCTGGTGGTCGCCATCCAGCGCGGCGGCCCGTCGACCGGTCTGCCGACCAAGACCGAGCAGGCCGACCTGCTCCAGGCGATGTACGGGCGCAACGGCGAGGCCCCGGTGCCGATCGTCGCGCCGCGCACCCCCGCCGACTGTTTCGACGCGGCCATGGACGCGGCGCGGATCGCGCTGACGTACCGGACGCCGGTGTTCCTGCTGTCCGACGGCTACCTGGCCAACGGCAGCGAGCCGTGGCGGATCCCGGAGATCGACGAGCTCCCGGACCTGCGCGTGCAGTTCGCGACCGGCCCGAACCACGAGCTCGCCGACGGCACCGAGGTGTTCTGGCCGTACAAGCGCGACCCGCAGACGCTGGCGCGTCCGTGGGCGGTGCCCGGCACTCCGGGTCTCGAACACCGCATCGGCGGCATCGAGAAGCAGGACGGCACGGGCAACATCTCGTACGACCCGGCCAACCACGACTTCATGGTCCGCACCCGCCAGGCCAAGATCGACGGCATCGAGGTCCCCGACCTGGAGGTCGACGACCCGGACCGCGCCAGAACCCTGGTGCTGGGCTGGGGCTCGACGTACGGGCCGATCACGGCCGCCGTACGCCGGCTGCGCGTCGCCGGGACGCCCATCGCGCAGGCGCACCTGCGCCACCTCAACCCGTTCCCCCGGAATCTGGGCGAGATCCTGGCGCGTTACGACAAGGTGGTCGTGCCCGAGATGAACCTCGGGCAGCTGGCCACCCTGCTCAGAGCGAAGTACCTGGTCGACGCCCACTCGTACAACCAGGTCAACGGAATGCCGTTCAAGGCCGAGCAGCTCGCCACGGCCCTCAAGGAGGCCACCCATGACTGAGGCGCTCTCACTGGTCCCCAAGGCCGAGGCCAAGCAGTCGATGAAGGACTTCAAGTCCGACCAGGAAGTGCGCTGGTGCCCCGGCTGCGGCGACTACGCGGTCCTCGCCGCCGTGCAGGGCTTCATGCCCGAGCTCGGACTGGCGAAGGAGAACATCGTCTTCGTCTCCGGGATCGGCTGCTCGTCCCGCTTCCCGTATTACATGAACACCTACGGGATGCACTCGATCCACGGCCGCGCGCCCGCGATCGCCACCGGTCTCGCGTCCTCGCGGCGCGATCTGAGCGTGTGGGTGGTGACCGGTGACGGCGACGCGCTGTCCATCGGCGGCAACCACCTCATCCACGCCCTGCGGCGCAACGTCAACCTGAAGATCCTGCTGTTCAACAACCGGATCTACGGGCTGACCAAGGGCCAGTACAGCCCCACCTCCGAGGTCGGCAAGATCACCAAGTCGACGCCGATGGGGTCGCTCGACGCGCCCTTCAACCCGGTGTCGCTGGCGATCGGGGCCGAGGCCGGATTCGTCGCCCGTACGGTCGACTCCGACCGCAAGCACCTCACCGAGGTACTGCGGCAGGCCGCCGACCACCCCGGCACGGCGCTGGTGGAGATCTACCAGAACTGCAACATCTTCAACGACGGCGCGTTCGACGCCCTGAAGGACAAGCAGCAGGCCGAGGAGGCGGTGATCCGGCTGGAGCACGGGCAGCCGATCCGCTTCGGCGCCGAGGGATCGAAGGGCGTCGTACGGGACGCGGCCACCGGAGATCTCAAGGTGGTGGCGGTGACCGCCGAGAACGAGTCGCAGGTCCTGGTCCACGACGCGCACGCCGCCTCGCCCACGACGGCGTTCGCCCTCTCGCGGCTGGCCGACCCGGACACGCTGCACCACACCCCCATCGGGGTGCTGCGCAGCGTCGAGCGGCCGGTCTACGACACGCTCATGGCCGATCAGCTCGATGCCGCCATCGAGCAGCACGGCAAGGGCGATCTGAGCGCGCTGCTCGCGGGCAACGACACCTGGACCGTCGTCGGCTGAATCCTTCCTTTCCGATACGCGAAGAGGGGCGCCCGGTCTCTGGACCGGGCGCCCCTCTTCGTTCCCGCGCACGCCCTCCCCGCGTCCGCGCGCCACCGGCTGTCATGACCGTCACGCAATACGGACATGACAAGCACGGCAGGTCGGCGTTACCTTCAGCAGATTGGTGTGCGCGCGTCGGGAGGGCCTGTGAAGTCGGTCAACGAACAGCGGTCGGGGTTGCTGTACGGCATCGGCGCGTACGGGATGTGGGGGCTCGTCCCCCTCTTCTGGCCGCTCCTGAAGCCCGCCGGGGCGATGGAGATCCTGGCCCACCGCATGGTCTGGTCGCTGGCCGTGGTCGGCGTGGTCCTCGTGCTGGTACGCCGGTGGGCGTGGGTCGGGGAGCTGGTCCGCCAGCCACGCAAGCTGGGGCTCATAGCCGTCGCCGCGAGCGTCATCACCGTCAACTGGGGGCTCTACATCTGGGCCGTCAACAACGGCCAGGTCGTCGAGGCATCCCTCGGCTACTTCATCAACCCCCTGGTCACCATCGCGATGGGCGTCCTGCTGCTCAAGGAACGCCTGCGGCCGGCGCAGTGGGCGGCGGTCGGAGTCGGCTTCGCGGCGGTGCTCGTACTGGCGGTGGGCTACGGGCGGCCGCCGTGGATCTCGCTGGTCCTGGCGTTCTCGTTCGCGACGTACGGGCTGGTCAAGAAGAAGGTCAACCTCGGGGGCGTGGAGTCGCTGGCCGCCGAGACCGCCGTCCAGTTCCTGCCCGCGCTCGGCTACCTGTTGTGGATCGGGTCGCAGGGGACCGCGACGTTCGGCGCGCAGGGGCCCGGCCACGCGGCGCTGCTCGCCGCCACGGGCATCGTGACCGCCGTGCCGCTGGTGTGCTTCGGGGCGGCGGCGATACGCGTGCCGTTGTCGACGCTGGGGCTGTTGCAGTACCTCGCGCCGGTCTTCCAGTTCGGGCTGGGCGTCGTGTACTTCCACGAGGCGATGCCGCCGGAGCGGTGGGCCGGCTTCTCGCTGGTGTGGGCGGCGCTGGCGCTGCTGACGTGGGACGCGCTGCGCTCCGCCCGCAGGGGGCGGGCCCAGGCGCTGCGGCTGGCGGCGGTCGCCGCCGGGGCGGCTGCGGCCGCCGGGACGGGCGGTCCGTCCGGCGACCCGGCGTCGGCGCAGCCCGCGCCGACGGCCAGGACGGCGGAAGCCGCGCCGGCGGCGAAGTCGGCGACCTAGCCCCCGGGCCGCCCGGCGACCCGGGCGCCATCGACTCCGGTCTCCCGGCCCGCGTCGCGGGTGAGTCCGGTGGGCATCAGGATCCTCCTCCGCCTGCTTCGCTCCCCTCGCCTGCCCCGCTCCGGGCCTGGCGCGCCCGGTGGGCCCGCGCCTTGCTCCGGTTCCCACAGCGCTCCATCGCGCACCAGCGGCGGCGACCGGGGCGCGAGGTGTCGACGAACAGCAGATGGCAGTCGTGCGAGCCGCATTCGCGGATGCGGTGGGCGTGCGGCCCGGTGAACAGGTCGACCGCGTCGCGGGCCACCGTCGACAGCAGCTGGTCCCCGGTGGCGCCCGGCGCCCACGCCCGTACGGCGCCCACGCCCGCGCCCACCTCGATGCGGGCGACCAAGGGCTCGCGCGCCGCCCGCTCGTTGACCACGTCCAGGTCGCGGGCGGCCAGGGCGCGGCCGTGGGCCCGGTCCCCCGCGAGCCGGTGAAGGGCGTCCCGCAGGGCGCGCGCGTCCGCGAGCTCGCCCGCGCCCACCGTGAGGTCGAGGCCGTCCGGCAGCCGGCTCCGCGCCGCCCAGCGCGCCAGGTCGGCCGGCTCGTGCAGCACCTCGTACCGGGCGAGCAGCCCGGGGCCGCCGGTCGGCAGCAGCTCAAGGCACAGGGCGCCCGGGTCGAAGAGGTAGGGGCGGCCTTCCGGCGTACGCAGGGTGAGGCCGGGCGAGTCTGTTGCGAGCTCAGTCACGTAACCACTATAACTGGTTAGCATGACACTGCACTGGAAGCTCGTCGTGGACGCCAACGACCCTCACGCGCAGGCCGACTTCTGGGCCGCCGCCCTCGGATACGCGGTGGAGGACAACGACGCGCTCATCGAGCGCCTCATCGGCATCGGCGCCGCGCCGCCGGAACTCACCGTGGAGTCCCACGGCCGCCGCGCATGGCGGGATCTGGTCGCCGTCCGGCATCCGGACGACCCGTACGACGAGGAGAGCGGGATGGGGCTCGGCCGCCGGATCCTCTTCCAGCGCGTACCGGAGCGCAAGGCGGTCAAGAACCGCCTGCACATCGACGTGCACAGCGAGCCCGGCACGCGGGACGCGGAGGTCGCCCGCCTGGAGACGCTCGGCGCGGCGGTCGTCCGCCACGTGAAGGAACCGGGCGGGGAATGGACGGTCATGAGCGACCCCGAGGGCAACGAGTTCTGCGTGCAGTGACAGCGCGGGCCGGCCCCGAAGCTCTGACTTGGCTCAAGTCGGGGTTGGCCCGCCCCGCCGGGCGGCATGGTCCCCCCATCAGCGACCGAACCGACGGGGGACCCGATGAAGGACGCCATACGCCCGGCCGGCGCGGCACTCGCCGCGTTCGCCTTTCTCACCGGTACGGCCGCCTGCGCCACGCCGACGGCTCCCGAGCCGCAGCGGACCCTGAGCGCGCCCTCCCGGCCGCCCGGCGATCAGCAGCTCGCCGAGGCGGCGGCCGAGGCCCTGAGCGACCCGGACGCACTCGACGAGGCAGGCACGTTCGTCCTGTCGGCCACCGGCGCCGTCGAGGGCACCGACAGCCGCAGCCAGATCGCTCCCGGCACTCCCCTGGTCGTCGAGGCGGCCTGCGTGGGCGAGGGCTCCGTGACGCTCACCGTCACCTCGGGCAGGGCGACCGCCCGGCAGCGCCTCGCCTGCGCCGGCACGCCGCACGCGCGGACCTTCGCCCTCACCACGCGTGCGGGCTCGATCGCCTTCACCGCCGACCGGGGGCCGGCCACGCGCGGCGGTCTCGCGTACCTCGCACGCCGTCCGGCATCCGAACAGCGCTGACCGGTTTCCGCTCTTGACGCACAGTCAAACTCTCGCTGAACATTCAGCACGCACAGCTCACGCACAGCCATGCTCAGCCCTGCGCACCACCAGCTCCAACGCCCCGCGCCGCCACCCGCGTCACGGGGCGTCTCGCACGTTCCGTCTGTCCCCGTACGGAATCCCGGAGCCCCCACATGAACCTCTCCCGTACCTCCCGCCTCTCCACTTCCAGACGCACCGCGGCCGCCGTCGCCC
>NZ_VBVX01000308.1 GCF_005981925.1 Streptomyces albidochromogenes | reverse complement strand
CCCGGTGGCTAGGCGCCGGGCGCCGGCACCGGGTCCTGTCCGAAGACCCACGGCGCCAGCACCACGAGCCAGCCGTCCGGGTCGGCGAACAGCACGGCGCCCCGGTCCGGCCAGTACGGATTCGCCGCCCGCACGGGCTCGTGGCCGCGCTCCCGCAGCCGCCGTACCGCCGCGTCCACGGCCTGCGGTCCCCGCACGTACAGCACCAGTTGGTTCTCCGGATGCGGCTCCGGGATCCTGGGCGGCGCGCCGTGCTGGGTGATCTCCATGTGCACCGGCGTCCCCGGCAGGCCGAACAGGACCCCGTCGTACCCCTCGTGGCCGCGCCACTGGCCCAGGACCGGCAGCCCCACGTCGTCCCGGTAGAAGGCGACAACGTCGTCGTAGCGCGCCGTGGGGCGGGCGAACCGCACCGCCCCCACGTCGAGGTGCTCGGGCCAGGAAGCGGGCGGGCCGGCGCCCGGAGAAGAGGTCATGGTGCGATTGTCGCCACCTGGCCCGCGGCGGGGAAGGGCGGGGCGCTCAGGCGGACGGCAGCCGGCGGAACAAGCCTTCCTGCACCACCGACACCAGCAGGTTGCCCGCCCGGTCGTAGATGCGCCCGCGCGCCAGCCCTCGCGCGCCCGTCGCCACCGGGGACTCCTGGTCGTACAGGAACCACTCGTCGGCGCGGAACGGCCGGTGGAACCACATGGCGTGGTCCAGCGACGCGATGTCGAAGGTGCGCGGCCCCCACAACGGCTCCACCGGGATCCGCACCGCGTCGAGCAGGGTCATGTCGGACGCGTACGCCAGCGCGCACGTGTGCACGAGCTGGTCGTCGCCCAGCGGGCCGACCGCGCGCATCCACACCGCGCTGCGCGGGTCCGCCTCCTTGACCTCCTCGGCGGTCCAGCGCAGCCGGTCGACGTACCGGATGTCGAACGGCTGGCGGCGGGCCATCCGCTCCAGCGCCTCCGGCAGCTCCCCGAGGTGCTCGCGGATCTCGTCCACCACCGTCGGCAGCGCGTCCGGGTCGGGGAAGTCCAGGCGGGGCGGCAGCTGGTGCTCGAAGGCGGCCTCCTCCGGCTGGTGGAACGACGCGGTCAGATTGAAGATCGTCCGGCCCTGCTGGACCGCCGTGACCCGCCGCGTGGTGAAGGAGCGCCCGTCCCGCACCCGCTCCACCTGGTACACGATCGGCACCCCGGGGCGGCCGGGACGCAGGAAGTACGCGTGCAACGAGTGCACGGGCCGGTCGCCCTCGGTCGTACGCCCGGCCGCGACCAGCGCCTGGCCGGCCACCTGCCCGCCGAAGACGCGTTGCAGCGACTCCTGCGGACTGCGGCCGCGGAAGATGTTGACCTCGATCTGCTCCAGGTCGAGCAGGTCGACGAGCCGTTCGGCGGGGTTCGTCGTCACGGGACGTTTCTCCTTGGGTTGCTTCTCGGCACCGGCCCGGGGCCGTCTGCTACAGCTGGCCGACCGAGGTGACGCGGACGACCGCCCGCCCCTCCTCGTCGGAGGCGGCGAGGTCGACCTCCGCGCTGATGCCCCAGTCGTGGTCGCCGTTCGGGTCGGCGAACGTCTGGCGGACGCGCCACAGGCCGTGGGCGGCGTCCTCCTCGATCATCAGCAGCTTGGGGCCGCGGGCGTCCGGCCCGGTGCCCAGGTCCTCGTACTCGTCCCAGTACGCGTCCATGGCCTCGCCCCACTTGTCCTCGTCCCAGCCGGACTCGCCGTCGAGCTCGCCCAGTTCCCGGACGTTGTCCAGCGCGGCCAGCTCGACGCGGCGGAACATGGCGTTGCGCACGAGTACCCGGAACGCCCGCGCGTTGGCCGTGACCGGCTTGACCTGGTCGGCGCGCTCCTGGGCCTGCTCGGCCGTCTCCACCTCGGGGTTGGCGAGCTGCTCCCACTCGTCGAGGAGACTGGAGTCGACCTGGCGCACCAGCTCGCCGAGCCACGCGATGAGGTCCTCCAGGTCCTCGGACTTGATGTCGTCCGGGATGGTGTGTTCCAGGGCCTTGTACGCGCCCGCGAGGTAGCGCAGCACGATGCCCTCGGTGCGGGCGAGCTCGTAGTGCGAGGTGAACTCCGAGAAGGTCATGGCCCGCTCGTACATGTCACGGACCACGGACTTCGGCGACACCGGGTGGTCGCCGACCCACGGGTGGCTCTTGCGGTAGACGTTGTACCCGTGCCACAGCAGCTCCTCCAGCGGCTTGGGGTACGTGATCTCCTGGAGGCGCTCCATGCGCTCCTCGTACTCGACCCGGTCCGCCTTCATCTGGCCGACCGCCTCGCCGCGCGCCTTGTTCTGCTGGGCGGCGAGGATCTGGCGCGGGTCGTCGAGGGTCGACTCCACGACCGACACCATGTCCAGGGCGTACGAGGGGGAGTCCGGGTCCAGCAGTTCGTACGCGGCGAGCGCGAACGTCGACAACGGCTGGTTGAGCGCGAAGTCCTGCTGGAGGTCGACGGTCAGCCGTACGGTACGGCCGTCGGCCTCCGGAGTCTCCAGCATCTCCACCACGCCGCCGTCGAGCAGCGAGCGGAAGATGGCGATGGCCCGCCGGATGTGCCGCAGCTGCGCCTTGCGCGGCTCGTGGTTGTCCTCCAGCAGGTGGCGCATCGCTGCGAAGGGGTTGCCGGGGCGGGCGATGACCGACAGCAGCATCGTGTGCGTCACCCGGAAGCGGCTGGTCAGCGGCTCGGGGTCGGACGTGATGAGCTTGTCGAAGCCCGTTTCGGACCAGGCGACGAAGCCCTCTGGGGCCTTCTTGCGGACCACCTTGCGGCGCTTCTTCGGGTCGTCGCCCGCCTTGGCGAGTGCCTTCTCGTTCTCCACGACGTGCTCCGGCGCCTGCGCCACGACCAGCCCCGCCGTGTCGAAGCCGGCGCGGCCCGCGCGGCCCGCGATCTGGTGGAACTCACGGGCGCGCAGCGTGCGCACGCGCGTGCCGTCGTACTTCGTGAGCGCCGTGAACAGCACCGTGCGGATGGGCACGTTGACGCCGACGCCGAGGGTGTCCGTACCGCAGATGACCTTCAGCAGGCCCGCCTGCGCGAGCTTCTCGACGAGCCTGCGGTACTTCGGCAGCATGCCGGCGTGGTGCACGCCGATGCCGTGCCGCACGTACCGCGAGAGGTTCTTGCCGAACTTCGTGGTGAAGCGGAAGTTGCCGATCAGCTCCGCGATCTGGTCCTTCTCCTCGCGCGAGCACATGTTGATGCTCATCAGCGACTGCGCCCGCTCGACAGCCGCCGCCTGCGTGAAGTGCACGATGTAGACCGGCGCCTGCTTGGTCTCGAGGAGCTCGGTCAGCGTCTCGGTGATCGGCGTGAGGCGGTACTCGTACGACAGCGGGACCGGCCGGGTCGCGGAGCGCACGACGGACGTCGGGCGGCCGGTGCGGCGGGTCAGGTCCTTCTCGAACATCGCGACGTCGCCGAGGGTCGCCGACATGAGGACGAACTGCGCCTGCGGCAGTTCGAGCAGCGGGATCTGCCACGCCCAGCCGCGGTCCGGCTCGGCGTAGAAGTGGAACTCGTCCATCACGACCTGGCCGATGTCGGCGTGCTTGCCGTCGCGCAGCGCGATGGAGGCGAGCACCTCCGCCGTGCAGGCGATCACCGGGGCGTCGGCGTTGACAGACGCGTCGCCCGTCAGCATGCCGACGTTCTCGGTGCCGAAGAGCTTGCACAGGTCGAAGAACTTCTCCGAGACCAGCGCCTTGATCGGCGCGGTGTAGAAAGTGACCTTGTCCTGGGCGAGGGCGGCGAAGTGCGCGCCCGCCGCGACCAGGCTCTTGCCGGAGCCGGTGGGCGTGGACAGGATCACGTTCGCACCGGACACGACCTCGATCAGCGCCTCCTCCTGGGCGGGATAGAGACTGATGCCCTGGCCCTCGGCCCAAGAGGTGAAAGCCTCGAAGAGGGCATCGGGGTCGGCGGTCGGGGGCATCTGATCGATAAGGGTCACGCCCCCATCTTGCCTGGCTTCCCCCCTGAACACGGAACCGGTCGGCCGTTCGAAGATCATGAGCGATACGCTGCCGTGTCGGCGGGGGCACACCACAAGAGCAAACGGGGCGGGGACGACCATGATGGGACCGGCGCACTCACTGTCAGGGGCAGCGGCCTGGCTGGGGGTGGGGGCGGCCGCGGCCGCGGCCGGACATCCGATGCCCTGGCCCGTGCTCGTCGTCGGAGCCCTGATCTGCGCCGGCGCGGCTCTCGCGCCCGACCTCGACCACAAGTCCGCGACCATCTCGCGCGCCTTCGGCCCCGTGTCGAGGGGCATGTGCGAGATCGTCGACAAGCTGTCGTACGCCGTCTACAAGGCCACGAAGAAGCAGGGCGACCCGCGCAGGTCCGGTGGCCACCGCACGCTCACCCACACCTGGCTCTGGGCGGTCATGATCGGCGGCGGCGCGTCCCTCGCGGCGTACACGGGTGGCCGCTGGGCGGTGCTCGTCCTCCTCTTCGTCCATCTGGTGCTGGCGGTGGAGGGCCTGCTGTGGCGGGCCGCCCGGGTGTCCAGCGACATACTGGTGTGGCTGCTCGGCGCGACCAGTGCGTGGATCCTGGCAGGCGTACTGGACAAACCGGGCAACGGCGCCGACTGGCTGTTCACCGGCGACGGCCAGGAGTACCTCTGGCTCGGCCTGCCGATCGTGCTCGGCGCGCTGGTCCACGACATCGGTGACGCGCTCACCGTCTCCGGCTGCCCGATCCTGTGGCCCATCCCGATCGGCCGCAAGCGCTGGTACCCGGTCGGGCCGCCGAAGGCGCTGCGGTTCCGCGCGGGCAGCTGGGTCGAGCTGAAGGTGCTGATGCCGGCGTTCATGCTGCTCGGGGGAGTGGGCGGCGCGGCGGCGCTCAACTTCATCTGACCTTTCCCTTTCGGGTGAATTGCGACGGACTCGCTGCCCGGCGCACCAAGATCCGGTTCCCTCGGATCATGGAATCCTTAGACTTGACGCGCCGTCAGTTCACCGCCCGCACCGGGACGGTGGCCGCCGCCGCTGCCGTCACCACCGTCGCCGGGACGGTGGGCCCCGTGCACACGGCCGCCGCCGCGCCCTCGGCGCCCGCCGCTCCCCGTTCCACCGCCGACTGGCAGACCTGCCTCGCCGTCGCCCGCGCCCTGCTGGTGGTCGACGAGGACGACAAGCCCCTGGTGCCGCGCTACGAGAAGATCCTCCTCGGCGACGGGCTGCCGAGAGCGGGCGCGCCGAAGAAGGTACTGGTGATCGGCGCCGGCCCCTCCGGCATGGTCGCCGCGTCGCTGCTCAAGCGCGCGGGCCACCGCGTCACGATCGTCGAGGCCAACGGAAACCGCGCCGGCGGCCGCATCAAGACGTTCCGCACCGGCGGCCACGAGAACGCCGAGCCGCCGTTCGCCGACCCGAAGCAGTACGCCGAGGCGGGCGCCATGCGCATCCCCGGCAGCCACCCGCTCGTTATCGGTCTCATCGACCGCCTGGGGATCGAGCGCCGGCCCTTCCACTACATCGACACCGACCCCGACGGGAAGCCGGCGTACCGCACCTGGATCCGCGTCAACGGGATCAGAGCGCGGCGCGCCGACTACGCGAAGAACCCGCAGGCGATCAACCGGTCCTTCGGCGTGCCGCGGAAGAACGTCGACGTCCCGGCCTCCGAGATCGTCCGGCGGGCCCTGGACCCGGTGCGCGACGAGTACAGCACCCGCCGCCCCGACGGCACCCGCGTCAACAAGCCGATGCCCGAACTGGTCGAAGGCTGGGCCCGGATCATCCAGCGCTTCGGCGACTGGTCGATGTACCGCTTCCTCACCGAGCACGCCAAGCTCGACACCCGCACCGTCGACCTCATCGGGACGCTGGAGAACATGACGTCCCGGCTGCCGCTGTCGTTCATGCACAGCTTCATGGGCGCGTCCCTGATCAGCCCCGGCACCAAGTTCTACGAGCTGACCGGCGGCACGGCGGTCCTCGCGGACGCCCTCCTCGACGACGTGCGCGACGAGGTGCGCTTCGACCGGCGCGTCACACGCATCGAGACGCGCGGCGAGGGGGCAGCGGGCCCCCGCGTACGGCTGCACACCGTCTCCGAGGGGCGCGACGGGCGCGTGGTGCGCGAGGAGTTCTCCGGCGACACCGCCATCGTCACCATCCCCTTCTCGGGCCTGCGGCACGTGCAGGTCTCGCCCCAGCTCTCCTACGAGAAGCGCCGCGCCGTCTGCGAGCTCCACTACGACAGCGCCACCAAGGTCCTCCTCGAATTCAGCCGCCGCTGGTGGGAGATGAGCGAGGACGACTGGAAGCGCGAGCTGAACGCCATGGACCCCGGGCTGTACGACGCCTACCGCAAGGGCCGGGTCCCGGACGACGGGCGGCTGCTCGGCGCCCACCCCTCCGTACCGCCCGGCCACCTCTCCGAGCAGCAGCGCACGCACTACGCGGCGCACTGCTGGGTCTCCCGGGACCAGCCGGAGGCGGCGGAGGTCATCGGCGGCGGGTCGGTGACGGACAACCCGAACCGCTTCATGTTCAACCCGTCGCACCCGGTGCCGGGCAGCGACGGAGGCGTCGTACTCGCCTCGTACAGCTGGGCGGACGACGCGCGTCGCTGGGACTCCTACGACGACGAGGCCCGGTACGCGCTGGCGCTGCGCGGCATGCAGGAGGTGTACGGGCAGCGGCTGGAGGTCTTCTTCACGGGCGCCGGCCGCACCCAGAGCTGGCAGCGCGACCCCTACGCGTACGGCGAGGCGTCCGTGCTCCTGCCGGGGCAGCACACGGAGATCTTCCCGGACACCCGCACCCCGGAGGGCCCGCTGCACTTCGCCGGGTGCCACACCTCGCTCAAGCCCGCCTGGATCGAGGGGGCGCTGGAGTCGGCGGTCCGCGCGGCCCTGGAGGTGCACGGCGGCGGTCGCTGACGGCCGCACGCCGCGGTCGTGCCGGCGGCCACCCGGCCGCCGGCATCACCGCGAGTGCGACGGGTTCGCGTTCGCGTTCGCGTTCGCGGAGAGTTAACGCCGTTGTCATACGCCGAGTTGCGGCGCGGTGCCTCCTCCTGGACACAATGGCGCCGGTACTCGACAGGATGCCGCGACGCCCGTCGCGGCATCGCACGGCACCGCGCCGCCACGACGCCCGGGGAGGGAGGACCGTGCTGCGGATCACCGCTGCCGCCAAGGCGCTGCTGCTCGCGGTGTTCGCCCTGCTGTCCCTCGCGGCCGCGACCGGCGGTTCCGCCGCCGCACCCGCCGCCGCACCCGCGTCCGTCACCGGGCCCGAGGCGGCGCCGCCCGTGGCCGGGCAGGGCTCATGCTCGCCCCCCGACTCCGACACCACCGCCCACCCCGGTCAGGCCCGCCGCGCCCAGCGGCCGGAGAC
>NZ_VBVX01000307.1 GCF_005981925.1 Streptomyces albidochromogenes | reverse complement strand
GTGTGGGGTCGGTGTGACGTGGGGGTCTGCGGGGGTGTGAGCGCGGGTGCCCCGCTCGCCCGTACGCTGGTCGGGTGACTCAGGAAGCTCCCGGGGAGCCGACGACCCGGAACGACGACGCGCAGGACCCGCACGCGGCCGGTCAGGAGACCGGGCCCGCGACGGGGCGCACGGCCGACCACGACGCCGCCGGTCGGCAGGCGGCCGGTGGTGACCGGGAACCGGCCCAGGAGGCCGCCGCGGAGCGGCCGGAGGCGCGGCTGGAGAAGGCCGTGCGCGCCGCCGAGCAGGCGCTGATCGAGTTCGAGATCGCGGTGGAGACCTTCCGGGTCGAGGTGGAGAACTTCTCCCGGCTCCATCACCAGAAGCTCGGCCCCATGTACGCGCGCCTCGACGAACTGGACGCCTGCATCGCGGAGGCGAAGGCCGCCCGCACGGGCGATCCGGAGGACCGGCGCAAGGCGGACGAGGCGCGGGCGATCGTCATGCCGATGCCCGGCGTCGAGGAGCTGTTCCACGACTGGATGGACTCCGACGGCCTTTCGCCCGAGGCGTCGGCGATGCTCACCGGGCAGACCGTGCAGCCGCCGAAGCGGGTCAGGCCCACCGAGGAGGCCCGCAAGCTCTACCGCGAGCTGGCCCGCAAGGCGCACCCCGACCTCGCGCAGGACGAGACGGAGCGCAGCCGCAGGGACGAGTTCATCACGCGGGTCAACGCCGCGTACGGGCGCGGTGACGTGGAGCAGCTGCGCGCCCTCGCGGAGGAGTGGGCGGCCGGGCCCGAACCCAAGGAGCTGCGGCCCGAGCGTGACGAGCTCTACGCCCGGCTGGAGTGGCTCTCCCAGCGCAAGGAGCTGCTGTCGGTCATCGCCCAGGAGCTGGAGGAGAGCGCCATCGGGTCGATGCTGCGGATGGCGCCCGAGGATCCGGACCGGTTGCTGGAGGAGATCGCCGAGCAGCTGCTCGCGCAGGTCTCCGAGCGTGAGGCGGAGCTGGCGAGACTGGTGCAGTAGGTTGCCGGACGAGAGATCGCCGGACGAGACCCCGCTGCGACGAGCACACTGAGTACACACGGTTGTATGTACGAGAGAAGGCATGACCCATGAATTTCGCCCCGCTCCCCTCCGTCGCCGCCGCCGCGGTCCCGGCCGACGGCTTCGTGCTGGACGTACGGGAGAACGACGAGTGGGCAGCCGGTCACGTCGAGGGGGCCCTGCACATCCCGATGAGCGACTTCGTGGCCCGCTTCGGTGAGCTGACCGAAGCGGCGGAGGACGGGCAGCGGGTCCACGTGATGTGCCGCGTCGGCGGCCGGTCCGCGCAGGTCACGCAGTACCTGGTGCAGCAGGGCCTGGACGCGGTCAACGTCGACGGCGGGATGCTCGCCTGGGACGGCGCGGGACGCCCCATGGTCACCGACAACGGCTCCCCGGCCTTCGTCCTCTGACCACCCCTCCCGCCGCCGGACCGCGCTCCCGTCCTCGGGGTTCCGGCTACCCGGGGCGGGTCCGGGGCCGTCGTCGGCGCCGGTTCAGCCGAGGGGGTGCGCGGCCAGCAGGTCGCCCAGTGCCTCTTCGTGCGCGGCGGCGGGACCGAGCGACAGCTCGATCTGCTTGGCCCACGCGTGGTAGCGGTGCAGGGGGTAGTCGGTGTCCGCACCGAAGCCGCCGTGCAGATGCTGCGCGGTCTGCACGACACGGCGTACCCCGTCGGACGCCCAGATCTTCGCCACCGCCACGTCGCCCGACACCGGCAGCGCGCCCGAAGAGCGCGTGGCCAGCCGCCAGGCGGCCTGCCAGAGGGTCACTTCCATCGCGCGCAGATCGATGTAGCGGTCGGCGGCCTGGACGGCCACCGCCTGGAAGGTGGCGACGGGGAAGCCGAACTGCTCGCGCTTACCGGTGTATTCGCTCGTCATGGCCAGTACGCGCTCACCGAGCCCCAGCGCCAGCGCGCACGTCCCGGTGGTGAGGAGATCACGCAGCCACTCCCAGGCACCCTCGGCGTCGATCACCTCGTGGTCGCCGACCCTCGCGGCGTCGAGGCGGACCTCGGCGAAGCGCTCGCCGTTGGTGGAGACCTGGTCGGCCAGGGTGACGCCCGGGTGGTCGCGGGGGACCAGCGCGACCACGGCTCGGGCCGTCCCCCCGTACGCGTCCGCGTGGTCCGCGTGCGGCTCCGTGTGAGCGGGCACGGCGATACGGTCCGCGCTCTGCGCCCACGGCACGCCCGTCTGGACCCCGTGGAGCAGCCAGGAACCGTCCTGTCGCCGCGCGGTGACGGCCAGCTCGGCCGGGTCGTGACCCGTCCGGCCGTTGGCGGCGGCCGTCAGCACCAGCTCGCCGCGGCCTGCCCGGGGCAGGATCTGTGCGGCCAACTCCCGGCTGCCGTAAGCCTGTACGGTCATCGCGACCGCGCTGTTCTCCAGCAGCGGCACCCGGGCGAGCACCTTCGCGGACTCGCGCAGCACGAGGCACAGGGCGATGGGGTCGAGACCCGCCCCGCCGTGTTCGGCGGCCAGGACCAGGCTCAGCAGATCCGATCCGGCGAGCCCGGCCCACAGCGGCCGGTCGAAGTCGTCGGCCACAGCGCCCGGTGACAGCGCGGGGCTCGGCACCCGGTCGGGCGCGACGCCGGAGAAGACCGCCTTCGCCGCTTCGACGGCCGCCTGCTGCTCCTCGGTGAAGGTGAAGTCCACGTCCTTGCCCTCCCGCGCCCCGGAAACCGCGCACATCCGACGTCCGTCACCTGACGGAGCGTCAAGATAGAACACGTTCCTGAAAAAGAACACAGCCGGGGAAGGAACGGGCCCGGAGCGCGGGCACCGGAGCACAGGCCCGGAGCGCGGGCCCGGCAGCGGACTCGGCGGAAGCCGGGGACTCAGCGGTCGAAGTCGAGCTCCACTTCCGCCGTCGCCGGGTGCGACTGGCAGGCCAGGACATAGCCCGCCTCGGTCTCCTCCGGCTCCAGCGCGTAGTTGCGGTCCATCCGCACCTCGCCGGAGACCAGGAAGGCACGGCAGGTGCCGCACACCCCGCCCTTGCAGGCGTACGGGGCGTCCGCGCGGCTGCGCAGCACCGTCTCAAGCAGCGACTCGCCGTCCAGCACCGGCCAGTTGCCCGACCGGCCGTCGAGCGTGGCGGTGAGGGTGCTGCTCGCCGGGGCCGGCACCGGACTGCTCGTAACCGTGGCCGTGCCGTCGTCGACGTGGAAGATCTCCTCGTGGATGCGCTTGCGCGCCACCCCGAGGGCGCGCAGCGCCCGCTCGGCCCCCTGCACGAGCCCGAAGGGCCCGCACAGATACCAGCCGTCCACGTCCGCCACCGGCAGCAGCGCGGGCAGCAGTTGCGTCAGCCGCTCCTCGTCGAGCCGGCCGGACGGCAGACCCGCCTGCTGTTCCTCCCGGGACAGCGCGGTGACCAGCTGGAACCGGTCCGGGTACCGGTCCTTGAGGTCGGCCACCTCGTCCAGGAACATCGTGGAGGCCGCCGTGCGGTCGCTGCGGACGAGACAGAAACTGGCGTCGGGCTCCCGCGCCAGCAGCGTGCCCGCCATCGAGAGCACCGGCGTGATGCCGCTGCCGCCGACCACGGCCGCGAAGCGGCCCGGGCGCGGCTCCAGGACGAAGCGCCCCGTCGGCGCCATCGCCTCGACCGTGTCGCCGACGCTCAGCTCCTTGAGGGCGTACGTCGAGAAGTCGCCGCCGTCGACGAGCCTGATGCCCACCCGAAGCACCGGCTCCAGCGGTGCTTCGGCGGCCGGCGCGCAGATCGAGTACGTACGGCGGATCTCCTCGCCGGCCACCACGCGGCGCAGCGCTATGTGCTGGCCGGGCGCGTGCCGGAAGGTCTCGCGGAGCTCGGGCGGCACGGCGAGGGTGACGGCCACGGAGTCGTCGGTGAGCCGCTCGACCTCGCGGACCCGGAGCGGATGGAACCCAGCCCGTCCGGCGTCTGAGGACAGCATCTACAACTCCTTGAAGTGGTCGAACGGTTCGCGGCAGGAGACGCAGCGGCGCAGCGCTTTGCACGCGGTGGAGGAGAACCGGCTGAGCAGTTCGGTGTCCGTGGAGCCGCAGTGCGGGCAGCGCACCGACAGCGTGAGGGGTACGGGCCCGCCGTCGGCGGGCTGCGGGCGCGGCGGGGCTATGCCGAACTCCGCCAGCTTGCGGCGGCCCTCGGCGCTGATGTCGTCCGTCGACCAGGCGGGGGACAGCACGGTGCGCACCGAGACCTCCGGTATGCCGTGGTCGTGCAGCGCGCGCTCGATGTCCGAGGACATCGCCTCGATCGCCGGGCAGCCGGTGTACGTCGGGGTCAGCTCGACCTCGACCCTGCCGGGTCCGAAGACGTGGACGGCGCGCAGGACGCCGAGCTCCTCCAGGGTCAGGACCGGCAGCTCAGGGTCGGGGACGGAGCCCGCGACCCGGCGCAGCTCGGCCTCCAGGTGCGTCTCGGTCACCATGTCGCCCCCGGGTGGCTGCGGTGCAGGTGCTGCATCTCGGCGATCATCCGCCCGAACGGTTCCGTGTGCAGGCCCTGGCGGCCGGCTCCGGCCGTCCACGCGCCGCTGCGCGGCCCCTCGGGCACGGTGAGCGTCGCCCGCTGGAGCACCGCGCCGACCGACTCCCGCCAGTCGTCCTCCAGCTGCTGCCAGTCGGCGTCGACGCCCTCGACGGGCTGGAACATCTCGCCGGTGAAGCGCCACAGCGCGTCGCAGCCCCGCTGCATCCGCTCGTGGCTCTCCGCGGTGCCGTCGCCGAGGCGCAGCGTCCAGTGCTCGGCATGATCACGGTGGTACGCGACCTCCTTGACGGCCTTCCCCGCCAGCGGGGCGAACTCGCCGTCCCCGGCCGCCAGCCGGGCGTACAGCAGCTCCTGGTAGGTGGAGAAGTAGAGCTGGCGCGCGATGGTCTGGGCGAAGTCGCCGTTCGGCTGCTCGACGAGCTGGAGGTTGCGAAAGGCCCGTTCCTCGCGGAGGTACGCCAGCTCGTCCTCGTCGCCGACGAGGGAGAGTAGGACACGGGCCTGCCCCAGCAGGTCCAGCGCGATGTTCGCGAGGGCCACTTCCTCCTCCAGCACGGGGGCGTGGCCCGCCCACTCCCCCAGCCGGTGCGAGAGGACCAGGGCGTCGTCGCCCAGGGCGAGGGCTGCGGGTGCGGCGGTCACGGGTACGCGGTTCACAGGTGCCGCACTCCCTCGGGGATCTCGTAGAACGTGGGGTGCCGGTAGGGCTTGTCCGCGGCGGGCTCGAAGAAGGGGTCCTTCTCGTCCGGCGAGGAGGCGGTGATCGCCGTGGACGGGACGACCCACAGCGAGACGCCCTCGGACCGGCGGGTGTAGAGGTCGCGGGCGTTGCGCAGGGCCATCTCCGCGTCCGGTGCGTGCAGGCTGCCGGCGTGGGTGTGGGACAGTCCGCGGCGCGAGCGCACGAACACCTCCCAGAGCGGCCAGTCGGAGTGGGTCATGCTGCTGCCTTCCCGTGCTTCGCGGCGTACGCGCTCGCCGCCTCCCGGACCCAGGCGCCCTCTTCGTGCGCCGTGCGCCGCTGTGAGATCCGCTGCTCGTTGCAGGGACCGTTGCCCTTCAGTACGTCCCAGAACTCGTCCCAGTCGATCGCGCCGAAGTCGTGGTGTCCGCGCTCCTCGTTCCACCGCAGGTCCGGGTCGGGCAGGGTGAGCCCGAGCGCCTCGGCCTGCGGGACGGCGATGTCGACGAAGCGCTGGCGCAGCTCGTCGTTGGAGTGGCGCTTGATCTTCCAGGTCATCGACTGGGCCGAATGGGCCGACTCGTCGTCCGGCGGGCCGAACATCATCAGCGACGGCCACCACCAGCGGTCCACCGCGTCCTGCGCCATCGCGTGCTGCTCGGGCGTCCCGTTGCTGAGGTGGAGCAGCAGCTCGTACCCCTGGCGCTGGTGGAAGGACTCCTCCTTGCAGATCCGGACCATCGCCCGTGCGTACGGTCCGTAGGAGCAGCGGCACAGCGGCACCTGGTTGGTGATCGCGGCGCCGTCCACCAACCAGCCGATGGCGCCGACGTCGGCCCAGGTCAGCGTGGGGTAGTTGAAGATCGACGAGTACTTCTGGCGGCCCGAGTGGAGCTTGTCGAGGAGCTCCTCGCGGCCGGTGCCCAGGGTCTCGGCGGCGCTGTAGAGGTACAGCCCGTGTCCCGCCTCGTCCTGCACCTTGGCCATCAGGATCGCCTTGCGGCGCAGCGAGGGCGCGCGCGTGATCCAGTTGGCCTCCGGCTGCATGCCGATGATTTCCGAGTGGGCGTGCTGGGCCATCTGGCGGACCAGCGAAGCCCGGTAGGCGTCCGGCATCCAGTCCCGGGGCTCGATGCGCTCGTCCGCCGCCACCGCGGCGTCGAACGCCGCCTCGTGGGCGGCCGTGCGCTCCGCCTCCGCGGCCTGCGCCTCAGCCGTCGTGCGGTGCGCAGCTGCTGTAGCCATCCGAGCCCCCTGCCGTCCCTGCCGGTGTCGTCCTTGCCGGCGTCCCGACCGACCGATCGTTCGGTCCGATGACTTCAATGGTGAGTCGACGGCCCGTAGGGTGTCAACCCTGTGGATAACTGTGCGGGCCGACGGTGATCGGGGCGGGATGGATTCGTACGAGGACAGGGGCGTGAGCGCCGGACGGGACGACGGTCCCGGGCCGGGTGCCGCGGACGCCCCGCAGGCCCCGCGCGCGCCTGGCATACCGGGGGGCGGCATCGCGGCCCTCTCCCTGCCGTACCAGGCGGTGGCGGCCCTCGCGCTCGCCGTCGTCGGGGTCATCGCCTGCGTGCATCTCGGGATGGTCTTCCTGCACGTCGCGCCGTCCAACACCCTCACCAAGCAGAACGGTGAGGCGATCGACGACTGGGTGTACCCCGAGTTCGAGCAGAACTGGAAGCTCTTCGCTCCCAATCCGCTCCAGCAGAACATCGCCGTCCAGGTGCGGGCGCAGGTCCGCACCGCCGACGGCCAGTGGAGGACCACCGGCTGGATCGACCTGTCCGCGCAGGACGGCGAGGCGATCCGCGGCAATCTCCTGCCGAGCCACACCGTGCAGAACGCGCTGCGGCGGGCCTGGGACTTCTACACCGCCTCCCACGACACCGCGAACAAGCCGAACGGCATGCGCGGCGCCCTCTCCGAGCGCTATGTCCGGCGCACGGTGATGCTGCGCCTCGCCCAGCAGGACCTGGGCGGCGAGATCGAGCGGATACAGGTCAGATCCGAGACCAGATGGGTGAAGGCGCCGTCGTGGAGCGAGGAGAAGACGAACACCAGGCCGGCCCACCGGGTGCTGCCCTGGTGGACGGTGACCGAGGCGGATCTGCCGGAGGGCGCACGGAACGCGTCGGAGGCGGCCCGGTGACCGAGCCCGTCCGTACGCCGTCCCCCCGCCCTACGC
>NZ_VBVX01000306.1 GCF_005981925.1 Streptomyces albidochromogenes | reverse complement strand
CCGCACGCACCACCCGCCCGCGAACAGGCCCCCAGGGACGAGCCCCAGGCCCACACCCCGCTGGGCGGACTGCCCCGCCGCGTCCGCCAGGCCAACCTCGCCCCCCAGCTGCGCGACACCTCCACCGCCCGCCCCGAACCCGTCGACGACGTACCGGCCACCGAGCAGGACGCCCAGCGCGAGGCGGAGCAGGCACGCAGCCGGATGGCTTCGCTCCAGCGCGGCTGGCAGCGCGGCCGCCGGCAGAACGCCGAGGACGAGACGGGCCCCGGCGGCACCGCTCCAGGAACCAGACCAGAGAGGGACGGTCGATGACCGCACCGCACGCCACAGCACACGACACCACCGGCCGGGGCTCGGGGGAGCTCAACTGGCTCCTCGACGAGCTCGTCGACCGCGTGGGCAGCATCCGCAAGGCCCTGGTGCTCTCCAGCGACGGCCTCCCCACCGGCACCTCCGGCGACCTCACCCGCGAGGACGGCGAGCACCTCGCCGCCGTCGCCTCCGGTTTCCACAGCCTCGCCAAGGGTGTCGGCCGCCACTTCGACGCGGGGCGCGTGCGCCAGACCGTGGTGGAACTGGACGACGCCTTCCTGTTCGTCACGGCCGCGGGCGACGGCAGCTGCCTAGCCGTGCTGTCGGACTCCGACTCCGATGTCGGACAGGTGGCGTACGAGATGACACTGATGGTCAAGCGGGTCGGAGTCCACCTGACGACCGCTCCCCGCTCCGGTCTGCCCGCCGGAGGGTGAGTGGGCTGACATGAGAGCAGCAGGCCAGCAGGGATCGCCGCACTGGTTCGACGACGACGCGGGCCCGGTGGTGCGCCCGTACGCGATGACGCGCGGCCGTACGAGCAGTGCGAGCCGGCACCGGCTCGACCTGATCGCACTGGTCGTCCCCGAGCCGGCCGCAGACGATCCCGGGCGCGACCAGACGCTCGCTCCCGAACACGTCGAGATCGTAGAACTGTGCAGTGAGACGCCGCAGTCGATCGCAGAGCTCGCGGCGGGCCTCGACCTCCCAGTGGGGGTGGTCAGAGTGCTCGTCGGCGACCTCGTCGAGGACGAGCTCGTGCATGTGACCCGACCCGTACCTCCGGCCGAGCTGCCGGACGAGAGCATCCTTCGCGAGGTAATCAATGGTCTTCGGGCGCTCTAGCCGCAAGAAGCGACTGGTCGAACCGGTGACGCTCAAGATCCTCGTCGCGGGTGGCTTCGGGGTGGGCAAGACCACTTTGGTGGGCGCGGTCAGCGAGATCAGGCCGCTGCGCACCGAGGAGGCGCTCACCGAGGCGGGCCGCCCCGTCGACGACCTCGAAGGCGTCGAGAACAAGAACACCACCACCGTCGCTATGGACTTCGGACGGATCACACTCCGCGAGGACCTGGTCCTGTACCTCTTCGGTACGCCCGGCCAGGACCGCTTCTGGTTCCTGTGGGACGAGCTGGCCCAGGGGGCCCTGGGAGCGGTCGTCCTCGCCGACACCCGCCGCCTGGAGGACTGCTTCGCCGGCATCGACTACTTCGAGCGCCGGGGCATCCCCTTCGCCGTCGCCGTCAACTGCTTCGAAGGCGCCGACCGCTACCCGCCGGAGACGGTACGGGCGGCCCTGGACCTCGACGAGGGCGTGCCCCTTCTGCTGTGCGACGCGCGGGACCGCGAGGCCGTCAAGGCGGTGCTCATCGCGGTGGTCGAGCACGCGCTGGCACGGTCCGCGGACCGGCGCCAGACGGCGTCCACCTGAGCGGTCCGCACCCCCACCGACAGGGGTACGGACCGCGGTCACGGGGTCGCGCTGCCGGCGGGCTCAGCCCTGCCCGCCCTCCTCGTCCCAGCCGAAGCTCCGCTCCACGGCCTTGCGCCAGTTGCGGTACTCACGGTCGCGCTCCGGTGCCTCCATCCGGGGCGTCCACTCGACGTCCCGCTGCCAGTGCGACTTCAGCTCGTCCAGGTCCGACCACACGCCGGTCGCCAGCCCGGCGGCGTACGCCGCGCCCAGGCAGGTCGTCTCGGAGACCTTCGGACGGATCACGGGAACGCCCAGGACGTCGGCCTGGTGCTGCATCAGCAAATTGTTCTTCGTCATGCCGCCGTCCACCTTGAGCGTGGTGATGGCCACGCCCGAGTCCTGGTGCATCGCGTCGACGACCTCCCGCGTCTGCCAGCTGGTGGCCTCCAGGACGGCTCGCGCCAGATGCGCCTTGGTGACGTACCGGGTGAGACCGGTGACCACACCGCGCGCGTCGGAGCGCCAGTAGGGCGCGTACAGCCCGGAGAAGGCCGGAACGATGTACGCTCCGCCGTTGTCTTCGACGCTTCCCGCGAGCGTTTCGATCTCGTCCGCGGAACGGATGATCCCGAGCTGGTCCCTGAACCACTGGACCAACGCACCGGTGATCGCGATCGACCCCTCCAGACAGTAGACCGGCGCCTCCCCGCCGATCTGGTAGCCCATGGTGGTGAGCAGCCCGCTCTTCGAAGGAACCGGCCGCCCACCGGTGTTGAGCAGCAGGAAGCTGCCCGTCCCGTACGTGTTCTTCGCCGTCCCCACGTCGTAACAGGCCTGCCCGAACACAGCGGCCTGCTGGTCGCCGAGCGCCGAGGCCACGGGCACGCCCGCGAGCTGCCCCACGGCCGTCCCGTACACCTCCGCCGACGACCTGATCTCCGGCAGCACGGCCTCGGGAACGTTCATCGCGGAGAGGATCGCCGGGTCCCACTGGAGAGTCCGCAGGTCCATCAGCATGGTGCGCCCGGCGTTCGTCACGTCCGTGACGTGCACGCCGCCGTCCGTCCCGCCGGTGAGGTTCCAGATCAGCCACGAGTCGATGGTCCCGAAGGCGATGTCGCCCCGCTCGGCGCGGGTCCGCAGCCCGGGGACGTTGTCGAGCAGCCAGGCCGCCTTGGGACCGGAGAAGTAGCTGGCGAGCGGCAGGCCGGTCACCTCCCGGAACCGGTCCGGGCCGTCCGCGCCGCCCAGTTCGCCGCACAGGGCGGCGGTACGCGTGTCCTGCCACACGATTGCGTTGTGCACCGGCTTGCCCGTCGCCCGGTCCCACAGCACCGTCGTCTCGCGCTGGTTGGTGATCCCCAGGGCGCTGAGCTGCCCGGCGCGCAGGCCGGCCTTCGCGAGCGCTCCGGCGACCACCGCCTGCACCTTGGACCAGATCTCCGTCGCGTCGTGCTCGACCCATCCGGGCTTCGGGAAGATCTGGCGGTGCTCGCGCTGGTCCATCGCGACGATCGCGCCGCTGTGATCGAAGATGATGCAGCGGCTGGATGTCGTCCCCTGATCGATGGCGGCGACGTACTTCTCGGCTTGCCCGGCTCGTTCCGTCATGACGTCCCCTCGTCCGAACTCGGCTGAAAGCGTCGTGCGTGTGCGGTGCTGTGTGCGGTGGTACGCGCGCGTGCCGCGTGCTCAGAAGGCCGTGTTGTAGATCAGACCCGACAGGGCCCCGCCGATCAGCGGCCCCGCAACCGGCACCCACGCGTAACCCCAGTCGGAGGTCCCCTTGTTCGGGATCGGCAGTACGGCGTGGACGAGGCGCGGTCCCAGGTCGCGCGCCGGGTTGATCGCGTACCCGGTGGGCCCGCCCAGGGAGAGGCCGATGCCCACCACCAGCAGGGCCACGATCAGCACCTGGGTACCGGACTCACCGAGCCCCTTCGTCATTCCGAACGCCAGGACCGGCAGCACCAGACCCACCGTCGCGATGATCTCGGTGACGAGGTTGGCGACCGGGCTGCGGATCTCCGGAACGGTGGAGAAGATCCCCAGGGTCGGAAGCGCCGTTTCCTGGTCCCTGTTCGCCGCGAACTGCGGGTAGTACACGAGATACGCCAGTACGGCGCCGAGCATCGCCCCGGCCATCTGCCCCAGGACGTAGACCCACACCTGGCCCCACTCACCCGTGTCGACGGCGATGCCCACGGTCACCGCCGGGTTGAGATGCCCGCCGGACAGCGGGGCGGCGGTGTACGCGCCGGCCAGCACGGCCATGCCCCATCCGAAGGAGATGACGATCCACCCCGAGCCCTTCGCCTTCGAGTGGTTGAGGGTGACCGCGGCGCACACACCGGCGCCGAAGAGGATCAGGATGGCGGTGCCGATGACCTCACCGACGAAGACGTCCCCGTTGCTCATGGCGGCTCCTAGGCCCTCGCCCGGGGGCGGGCCCCGGTTCTGAAGTGCAGGGTGCGTGTTCCATGGCTGATGAGCCGGAGGCAGGGAGTGCCGTTCCCCGCCCGGCGTCCGGTGCGCGTGCCGGGCCGGCGCGATCGCCCGTGGGGGGAGGCCCCTGAACAGCGACAGGGGGGACCCGGGAGCAGACTTACGCGCGTTCCCGGGAGCCGTCGTACGGCGACGCCGACTGACAACGGGAAGTGTTCACCGGTGGTGATGGGGCGTCAAGGTCGCGGACAGCAACCGCCGTCCGATGCCTTCGCGGCCGGCGTGCACGGATTCTCCGCGAGCCACTTCGCGGCGGTCTCCGCGAGCTCACGGTCACGCCCCGCCAGCATCGTCCGGATCATCTGTACGTCGCCGCGCAGCGACCAGAGCGGATGCCCGAACGTGGCGGGGTTGTTCTTCTCGATCAGGAAGTGCGCCGGCCAGGCGGCGCCGTACCCGATCAGCGGCAGCGCGGCGGCGTACCGCTTCCGGCCGCGCGCCAGGCCGTACACGCTGACCGCGAGTCCGGTGAGCGTGCCGGTGAGGTGCACCCACCGGGTCGCCGCCCTGGAGTGCATCGCGACGTAGTAGGGCCAGAATTCTTCGTACGAGTCGAAAGTCCGCTGCTCCATACGCGCAAGGTAATGGCTCGGCGGAGAACCGGATACGGCCTTGCCGCGTCCGTAGGGGAGACGGGACGGGCGGCCGGGACCCACGGGGGTGGCCCCGGCAGCCCGTCCCGTCTTCCGCACCGCCGGAGCGCGTCAGTGCCCGGCGACCGACCGGCGGGCGACGGGGAAGTCGAAGTACGTGTCCGGGAACGGCTCGGGCTTGTACGTGAAGTGCCACCACTCCTCGGCCAGATTCACGAAACCGAGCTCGCCGAGCACTCCCTTGAGCAGTTGACGGTTGGCGCGCTGGACGCGCTGGACGCGGGGATCCTCCGTGTGGGACAGGGTATCGAAGCAGTCGTAACCGGTCCCCATGTCGACCGAATTGTCGGGGAAGCGCTCCGCCTTGGGCGCGTAGCAGGGAGCGAGCTGTTCGCCGGGGACGTACGGCCGGGTGGCCTTCGCGGGCAGTCTCACCAACGTCAGGTCGACCGTGCTGCCCCGGCTGTGCCCCGACTTCTCCGCGATGTACCCGTCCGCGAAGAGACGCGACTTGTCGACGCTCGGATAGAACTCCGCCTTCATCGCCTCGTCGTCGAGATCCTTCGCCCACCGTACGAAGTGGTCCACGGCCCGCTGCGGCCGGTAGCAGTCGTACACCTTGAGGGAGTAGCCGCGCCGCAGCAACTTCGTCTGCGCCTCGTGCAGGGCCTTCGCCGCGGGCCTCGTCAGGATGCACACCGGCTGGCGGTAGCCGTCCACGGGCACACCCACGAAATTGTGCGCGGTGGTGTAGCGCATCTCCTGCATGATCGTCGGATCCACGGACTGCAGGGACACGAACTCCCCGGGGGCCTTGGGTTCGGGCTTCGCCTGCGCCGCGGGGGAAGCCGCGGTGACGGCGAGCAGGGTGACGGCAGCGGTGGCCAGAGCGCGCAGTGCTGGGGCAAGTCGTGTCATGGACTCTCCATCTATCAGCTCAACCGCCCTGCGGGGAAGGGCGATCCGGTACAGTCCGCGCGTGTCCGCACCCACGAAGAAGCCCGTCAGGCACTCCCACTGCTCCAGCTGCGGAGCGCCGTACCGGCCGGCCGCTCACTGGCCCCGCACGTGCCCCTCGTGCGGTGACACGGCCTACCGCAACCCCCTGCCCGTCGCCGTCGCCCTCCTGCCCGTTAAGGACGCGCAGGGCGGACGGGACGCGGCCGGCGGCGGCGGACTGGTCGTCATCACCCGCGCCATCGAGCCGCAGCTCGGTGGGACGGCGCTGCCCGGCGGATTCATCGACCACGGCGAGCGCTGGCAGGAAGCCGTCGTACGGGAACTGCGCGAGGAGACCGGCATCGAGGCGGCCGCGAACGACGTGCGCCTCGCCGACGCGCTCAGCTCCCCGGCCGGCCACCTGCTCCTGTTCGGGCTGCTCCCCGCACGCGCCGCCGCCGACCTGCCGCCGTCCGCCCCGACCGACGAGACAACCGGCTGGCACGTTCTGCGGGCGCCCGCGGACCTGGCGTTCCCGCTCCACACGGAGGCCGTACGCCAATGGTTCTCGGGAAGCTACGGGCCCACGGCATAACCGTTCCCCGGTACGTCGCCCCTCGCGCCCACCGCGCCGCCCGCGCTATGTACCCCTGCGTCCGCAGCCCCGGACCCGCACCGGGAGCCCCACGTCCCCGCCGCCCTTGCGCTCCACCACCACCCGGCCTCCGCTCATCCGCGTCGTGAACCGCTCGATCTCCGTCCGCCCCGAACCGTCCCCGGCCTCGGTCACCATCAGCCCGCCTCCGGTCCGCCCGGCAGCCGGCGCCCACACGTCGAGCGCCGGCCCCCCGTCGTCACCGCACACGGGAATCACGGCGCCGGCCCGCGCCAGCACGGGGATCCGCGACAGCGGCGCGTCCAGCAGCACCCGGCCCTGCCCCTCGTAGGCCCTGCCGGTGGCCGTGTCGTACCACCGCCCGCGCGGCAGACGCACCGACCTGCGGTCCGCGCCGGGCTCCATCACGGGAGCGACCAGCAAGCAGTCCCCGAGCAGGAAGGCGTCCTCACACGCGCGCAGCGCCCGGTCCGCGGGAGCCGCCCACCACACAGGACGCGCGTAGGGCGCGCCCGTCAGGCGGGCCAGCTGGGACAGCGTCACGAAGTACGGGCGCAGCCTCTCCCGCTCGGCGAGCGCGGCCCGCACATGCCCGAGCACCTGGGGGCCGAACCGCCACGGCGCGCCGGGCCCCGGGAGGGCGGTGTCTCGGGTGCGGAGCAGCGGAAGGTGAGCGCTCATCTGGAACCAGCGCACATACAGCTCGGGTGAGGGCGTACCACTCGACCCACCGACGTCCGTTCCCGAGAACGGCACCCCGCACAACCCGAGACCGAGCACCAAGGAGAGCGCGGAGCGCATACCCGGCCAGCCCGCCGGCACATCCCCCGCACACGTGCCGCCATACCTCTGCTCACCCGCCCAGCCCGTTCCTGAGAACAGAAACGGCCGTTCCCGGGAACGGCCGTCGCCCCGGGCGCCCTGCCCCGCCCGTACCGGCGCCGCCGCGGCACCGCCCCCAGGAGAAGGAGAAGGCAAGGACACCCCCTCGTTCCTCTCGTCCGACAGGACACGCGCGCGTGCGCCGTCGGACGACGCGCTCCACGGC
>NZ_VBVX01000305.1 GCF_005981925.1 Streptomyces albidochromogenes | reverse complement strand
TGCGCGCGATCGTCGCCAGCGCGTCCGCGTCGTCCTGGGTGGGACAGGCCACCCGTACGATCTGGCAGCCCGAGGCCGTCAGCTCCGCGATCTGCTGGAGCGTCGCGCCGACGTCGGACGTCCTCGTCGTCGTCATCGACTGCACCGAGACAGGCGCGTCCCCGCCGACCGCCACCGATCCGACCTGGATCTTGCGGCTGACCCTCCGGTCGGCGAGCTTCGTCGGAACGGACGGCATTCCGAGAGAAATTGCAGTCATCTGCTGTGCAACCCCAAGTGTGGATCAAGGTCCCGAGATCGGCGGGCTCCGGACTCCGAGGTTACGTCACCGCGAAAGCCCGGAGCACACCACGTCACCACGTCCGCTCAAGAGATTCGTACCGGATTGACCACATCGGCCACCAGTACGAGCGCCGTGAAGCAGATGAAGATCCCGGCGACCACGTACGCCACAGGCATCAGCTTGGCCACGTCGAAGGGGCCCGGGTCGGGCCGCCGGAAGACCTTCGCCACATTGCGCCGCAGCGACTCCCACAGCGCCCCGGCGATGTGCCCGCCGTCGAGCGGCAGGAGCGGCAGCATGTTGAAGAGGAAGAGGGAGAGGTTGAAGCCGGCGATCAGGAACAGCATCATCCCGACGGTGTTCTCCATCGGCAGTCCGAGCCCGAGGATCTCGCCGCCCACGCGCGCCGCGCCGACCACGCCCATCGGGGAGTCCGCCTTGCGCTCCTCGCCGTTGAACGTCGCGTTCCACAGGTCCGGAACCTTGGACGGCAGGTCGATGAGCGAGTCCACACCGGACTCGATCATGACGCCCATGCGGTCCAGCGAGTCGGCGAAGGACAGCGGGGTGACGGCCGAGCCGGGGCCGAAGCCGAGGTAGCCCGCCGTGACGTACTGGTCGGCGATGGGCTGGCCCTGGGCGTCCTTCTTGGCCACCTTGTTGGCGATCAGGTTCGCCTTGAGGACCTTCTGCGCGCCGTCGCGCTCGACGGTGATGGTGGCCGGGCCGACGGTGTCGCGGATGCGGTCCGAGAGGGCGGTCCAGTCCTCGACCGGCCTGCCGTTGAAGGCGACGATCCTGTCGCCCTTCTCCAGCCCCGCCGCCTTGGCGGGCGACGCCGGGTCACCCTTGCGGCAGTCGCGGTTCTCGCTCTGCGCGACGACACAGGGGACGACGGTGTCGACGGTGGTCGTCTGCTGGTTCAGGCCGATCGTCATGAAGACGCCGAGGAAGATCGCCACGGCCAGGATCAGGTTCATGAAGGGGCCCGCGAACATCACGATCACGCGCTTCCACGGCTTGCGCGTGTAGAACAGGCGCGTCTCGTCGCCCGGCCTGAGCTCCTCGTACGCCGCCGAACGGGCGTCCTCGATCATGCCGCGCCACGGGGACGTCGACCTGGCCTCGATCTTCCCGTCCGGTCCGGGCGGGAACATCCCGATCATGCGGATGTAGCCGCCGAGCGGGATCGCCTTGACGCCGTACTCCGTCTCGCCCTTGTGCCGCGACCAGATGGTCGGGCCGAAGCCGACCATGTACTGCGGCACGCGGACGCCGAACAGCTTGGCGGTCGAGAGGTGACCGAGCTCGTGCCAGGCGATGGAGATCAGCAACCCGGCGAAGAAGATGACTATCCCGAGGACCGTCAACAGGATCGTCGTCATGCGCGAGCCTCCGCTGTTGCCTGTGCTGCGATTTCACGGGCCCGGGCTCGTGCCCAGGTCTCCGCTTCCAGGACGTCCGCGACCGTGAGCGAGGTTCCCGTACGAGGGGTGCCGTGCTCGGCCACTACTTCCGCGACCGTATCCACGATTCCGGTGAACGGCAGCCGTCCCGCGAGAAACGCGTCGACGCACTCCTCGTTCGCGGCATTGAACACCGCCGGGGCCGTGCCCGCGAGCGTACCGACGTGACGGGCGAGTCCCACGGAGGGGAACGCGTCGTTGTCCAGCGGGTAGAACTCCCACGTCGACGCCTTCGACCAGTCGAAGGCCGGGGCGGCGTCCGGGACGCGCTCCGGCCAGCCGATGCCGATGGCGATCGGGCCGCGCATGTCGGGCGGTGTCGCCTGGGCGAGCGTCGAGCCGTCGGTGAACTCCACCATCGAGTGAACGTACGACTGGGGGTGGACGACGACCTCGATGCGGTCGAAGGGGATGTCGTAGAGGAGGTGTGCCTCGATGACTTCGAGGCCCTTGTTGACCAGGGTGGCCGAGTTCACGGTGATCACCGGGCCCATCGCCCAGGTGGGGTGCGCGAGTGCGTCCTGTCGGGTGACGCCGGCCAGCTCGGCCTTCGTACGGCCCCGGAAAGGGCCGCCCGAGGCGGTGACGACGAGCTTGCGCACGTCGGAGCGGGTGCCGCCGGCGAGGGCCTGGAAGAGCGCGGCGTGCTCGGAGTCGACCGGGATGATCTGTCCCGGCTTGGCGAGGGCCTTCACGAGCGGGCCGCCGACGATCAGCGACTCCTTGTTCGCGAGCGCGAGCGTGCGGCCCGCTTCGAGAGCGGCGAGGGTCGGGGCGAGACCGATGGAACCCGTGATGCCGTTGAGCACGGTGTGGCACGGGGAAGCGGCGACCTCGGTGGCGGCGTCGGGCCCGGCCAGGATCTCGGGGAGGGGCTCCCCGGCGCCGTACTGGGCCGCCAGCGCCTCGCGCAGGGCGGGCACGGTCTCCTCGCGGGCGACCGCGACGGTACTCACCCGCAGCTTGCGCGCCTGCTCGGCGAGCAGGGCGACCCGGCCGCCGGCCGCGGAGAGCGCGGTGACGCGGAAGCGGTCGGGGTTGCGGAGTACCAGGTCGATGGCCTGGGTTCCGATGGACCCGGTGGAGCCGAGGACTACGATGTCCCGGCGGCCTTCGGAGGGGTCGAAGGCGATGTGCGGGTCGGCGAGGGGGGCTGGACTGTCGCTCATGCCCCCCATTGTTGCCGCAACTGCTCACTGGGTGGACAGCGAGTCCCTTTCGTCGCGCCGCCGTCGCGGCGGTCGCGGCGGTGGCGCGGAGGTGCCGGCTCGCGGATCACCCGGGTGCGACGACCGAGCGGAACTTCTCCCACTGGGCGTCGGTGACCGCCTTGGGCACGCCGCCGAAGTCCTTGGTGCCGAGGAGGTCCGCGCGGAAGGAGAGCGTGGTCGAGCCGGACCGTACGACCGTGAGGTAGTCGTGCAGCCTGAGCTTCCCCTTCACATCGAGAATCGTGAAGTGGTACGCCCTCACCTCGTCCGCGCCCGCTCCGAACTCGGGTGCCCGGACGGGCTCGACCTTCAGGTACTGGCCCTTGGCGACGGCCCGCACCTCGGTGAAGCCGCCGGCGCACTCCTTGCCGGCCTTGTCGAGGGCCTTCATGACGCGGGCCGCGTCGCCGCCGCCGTACGAGCGGAGCTGGACGGCGACGCTGACGCCGAGCATCTCGCCCGCGACATCGACCCGGCGGTTGACCTCGCTCCTCATGTCGTGGTCGGTGACGTCGGCGGCGAGGCTGACGAGGGGCTGGCAGACGGCGGGATCGGCGGTGTAGTCGTCGCTGTGCGGCGCGCCGAGGGTGAACTCGGAGGCGGTGTACTTGCCGACCCTCTCGCCGTCGGTGAAGGAGGCGGCGGTGAGCTGCGCCTCGGTGAGCGCCCTGGGTCCGGCGGCGCTCGCGGACGCCTTCGCCCCGCTGCGGGGCTTCTTGTCGTCCCGGCCGCCGTCGCCCCCGTCATCGCCGCTGCACGCGGCCGCGCCGGCGAACAGGACGCCGCCCATCACGAGGGCCGTGCCGCGCCTGCGCCTGCTGTGCCGTGCCGCCCCGAACATGCGTGACCCCTGGTTCTGTTGACGCGTGGGTGAGTGCACGATTGTGGTGCATGGGTGCGGCGCGCGCCACAGGCACCGCCCCGGGCCGGCCGTCCGCCCGTACGAGAAGGGGCTCGACGTGTGGTCCGCGGCCCCCAAGTGGGGCGCGGATCACCGTGGTTCACCAGGCGCGCCGGAGCTCCGCGAACGCCTCGTGGAAGCCGGGGAAGGTCTTCCGTACGCAGCCGGGGTCGTCGAAGGTGACACCGGGGGCGGTGCGCAGTGAGGTGACGGCGAAGGACATCGCCATGCGGTGGTCGCCGTGGGTGGCGATCTCGGCGGGGCGGGGCGTGCCCGGCCGGATCTCGATCCAGTCGGGGCCGGTGGCGACCGTGATGCCCATCCGGCGCAGGTTCCGCGCGCACGCCTCCAGCCGGTCGCACTCCTTGACGCGCGTGTTGGCGACGTCCTCGATGCGGACCGGTCCGGCGGCGTACGGGGCGATGGCCGCCAAGGTCGGCATGGTGTCGGAGATGTCGCGCATGTTGACCGTGAGGCCGTCGAGGGTGCCGGTGCCGCGGACGGTGGTGCTGTCGGCGGTGACGCGCACCCGCGCGCCCATCCGCTCCAGTACGTCGACGAACCGCAGGTCGCCCTGGAGCGCGCCGGCGCCGAGCCCGGGGACCGTCACCTCGCGGCCGGGTGAGATCGCCGCCGCGGCGAAGAAGTAGCTTGCCGTGGAGGCGTCGGGCTCGACGGCGTACGTCGTCGCCCGGTAGCCGCCGGGCGGGACGGTGAACGTGGCTCCCTCGCGCGTCACTTCGGCCCCGAAGGCGCGCATCATCGCGAGGGTGATCTCGACGTACGGCGCCGAGACGAGGTCGGTGACGGTGATGCGCAGCCCCTCGGCGGTGAGCGGGCCGAGCATCAGGAGCGCCGTCAGGTACTGCGACGACTCACCCGCGTCCAGGGTGACGTCGCCGCCCTTGACGCCGGCCGCGGCGATGCGCAGCGGGTGGTGGCCCTCGGCCTCCTCGTGGCTCAGGTCGACGCCGAGTGAGCGCAGGGCGCCGGTGAGCGGGGCGAGCGGGCGGCGGCGCATCTGCGGCGACGCGTCGAAGCGGTACGTGCCGGACGCTCCGGCCGCGGCGAGCACGGGCAGGAAGCGGGCGGTGGTGGCGCCGTCGCGGCAGTAGACGTCGGCCTCGCTCACCGCCGGGCCCTGCGGGCGCCCCTCGACGTGCCAGGCCCCGGCCTCGCGCTCCAGTCGGTACCCGAGGCGGCCGAGCCCCTCGGCGAAGCCCTCGGTGTCGTCCGAGCTCAGCGGACGCAGCAGGGTGGTGGTTCCGGCGGCCGCGGCGGCGAGGAAGAGGGCGCGGGCGGTCACGGACTTGGAGCCGGGGATGTCTACGACGGTCACGAAACCCCATCCTGCCGCGCGCGCACCCGCGCGCCCGGTCCGTTCCGCCCTTTGGACACGTACAGGGGCACGCCCGGCACCTGCCGCCGGGCGCGCCCCCGTGCCGTCAGCGGATCGGGCGGTGGACGTTGGGCCGTTCGGAGGGGCCGGGGGCGGCCTCCGCGATCCAGGGGCCCTCGCCGCTCGGGTCGACGATGCCCTCCTCCAGCCAGGTGTACGTACCGGACAGGACGCCCTTGACGACCTTGCGGTCGAGGTCGTCGGTGTTGGTCCACAGGCGGTTGAAGAGTTCCTCCGTCCGGATGCGCGACTGGCGGCAGAAGGCGTCCGCCAGTTGGTAAGCCTCGCGGCCGTGCTGGGTCGTCGTGCGCAGGAGTTCGGCGCGTACGCACGCCGCGCTCACCGCGAAGAGCTCCGCGCCGATGTCGACGATCCGGCCGAGGAAGCCCTGTTTGGTCTCCATGCGGCCCTGCCAGCGGGACATCGCGTAGAAGGTGGAGCGGGCGAGCTTGCGGGCCGTGCGTTCCGCGTAACGCAGGTGGACGGAGAGGTCGGGGTGTCCGGCGGGGTGGAACTCGGCGTACGAGCGCGGGAGCTGGCCCGGTCCGGTGACCAGCTTCGGAAGCCACTTGGCGTAGAAGCCCGCCGCGTTCGCGCCCGCCTTCGCCTTCGCCGAGAGCGGCTTGTCGGGGTCGATGATGTCGCCCGCGACCTTCAGGTGGGCGTCGACCGCCTCGCGCGCGATGAGCAGGTGCATGATCTCGGTCGAGCCCTCGAAGATCCGGTTGATCCGCAGGTCGCGCAGGATCTGCTCGGCGGGGACGGCCCGTTCGCCCCGCGCGGCCAGTGAGTCCGCCGTCTCGAAGCCGCGGCCGCCGCGGATCTGGACGAGTTCGTCGGCCATCAGGCAGGCCATCTCGCTGCCGTAGAGCTTGGCGAGGGCGGCCTCGATGCGGATGTCGTTGCGGTCCTCGTCGGCCATCTGCGAGGAGAGGTCCAGTACCGCTTCGAGGGCGAAGGTGGTCGCGGCGATGAAGGAGATCTTCGAGCCCACCGCCTCGTGGTGAGCGACCGGCTTGCCCCACTGCTCGCGCACCGACGACCACTCGCGGGCGATCTTCAGGCACCACTTGCCCGCGCCCACGCACATCGCGGGCAGGGAGAGGCGGCCGGTGTTGAGGGTGGTGAGCGCGATCTTGAGGCCGGCGCCCTCGGGGCCGATGCGGTTCGCGGCGGGGACCCGCACCTGGTGGAAGCGGGTGACGCCGTTCTCCAGGCCGCGCAGGCCCATGAACGCGTTGCGGTTCTCGACGGTGATGCCCGGCGCGTCGGCCTCGACCACGAAGGCGGTGATGCCGCCCCGGTGGCCCTCGGACTTCGGCACGCGCGCCATGACGACCAGCAGGTCGGCGACCACCCCGTTCGTCGTCCAGAGCTTCACGCCGTCCAGGACGTACGCGTCGCCGTCCGGCACCGCCGTGGTCGCGAGCCGGGCCGGGTCGGAGCCCACGTCCGGCTCGGTGAGCAGGAAGGCGGAGATGTCCGTACGGGCCAGGCGCGGCAGGAAGGCGTCCCGCTGCTCCTGGGTGCCGAAGATTTTGAGCGGCTGCGGTACGCCGATCGACTGATGCGCCGACAGCAGCGCGCCGATGGCGGGGCTCGCCGAGCCGACGAGCGCCAGCGCCTTGTTGTAGTACACCTGGGTGAGGCCGAGGCCGCCGTACTTGATGTCGATCTTCATGCCGAGCGCGCCGAGCTCCTTGAGCCCGTTGATCACCTCGTCGGGGATCTTCGCCTCGCGCTCGATCCGCGCGCCGTCGATCCGCGTCTCGCAGAAGTCCCGGAGCTTGGCGAGGAAGGCCTCGCCGCGCGCCGCGTCCTGGGGCGGAGGCAGGGGGTGCGGGTGGATGAGGTCCATGCGCAGGCGGCCGAGGAACAGTTCCTTGGCGAAACTGGGCTTGCGCCAGTCCTGCTCGCGCGCCGCCTCGGCGACCTGCCGTGCTTCGCGCTCGGAGACCTTGGGCTGCTGGGTCGGTTGTGCGGACATGAGGAGCTCACCTCGCCGCGAGTCGTGGCCCGGCCGGTCGCATTACCGGCTGGTTTACTCGACCGTATCTACCCGATTCCCGGCATCCCCACCACCCCTGGCGCATCGATCGGCACACGGCCCGGCTCGGGGCACAGGGAGCGGCCGGAGCCCCGCCCAGTGGCTGCTCCCGAGCCTCCGGCGCGCGGGGGGGGGGGCCGACTCGCACGAGG
>NZ_VBVX01000304.1 GCF_005981925.1 Streptomyces albidochromogenes | reverse complement strand
GCCCGGGGCCGGTCCGGGGCGGCGTGGGCACACCCGGGGCGCGGCGCGGTGCGGGTCTGCGTCGCCGCGCGTCAGACCGTGGTTCTGGCGGTCACCAGGCGGTGGCCGCCCAGCACCACCGAGAGTTCCGCCAGGAACCGTTTCGCCGGCCGCGGCCAGTTCCACAGCACCAGTCCCAGGTGCGCCACGGCGACCGGCGGATCGATTGCCCAGGCGGGAAAGCCGGACCGCTCGCCGCAGCGCACACAGGCCCCGGCGGCCGGCCCCGTACCGCCGAACCAGGCGTACAGGTCGTCGACCAGCGGGGCCCACTCCCGGGTCCACATGTCCGGACCGCTGTCGGCCGGCTCGGTCCTGGCGCCGCAGACCGGGCAGGTGGCCGTCCAGACGTCCGCGCCCGTGTACACGCGTCGCTCGATCTCCATGCCGACGCCGCACGCACCGGTGCCGGGCGGCGCCTCGCCTCCCGTGACGACGCGGGCCGCGTGCGGACCCGGCGCCCTGCCGAGCTCGTCCCCGAGCAGGCAGTTCGTCAGCTCGCCCCGGACGACTCCGCGCTCCTCCAGCCAGTCCATGACCCGGCCGGCGAGCATCGCCGCTTCCTCCGGCCGGGCGTCCACATCGGCCACCCATACGTACGCATCGCCCATGCGCCGCACGTTATCCCGTGCGTCTCACACGTCCGCGTGGCGGTCCGTCACCGCGACGAACGCGACTCGGACGTGCGCGTCCGGCGCGGTCAGTACAGCTCGTACACCGCGGTGACGGCGACCTCGTCGCGGATCTCGCCGGGCGCGACCGGCACCTTCCCCGCCTCGAACGCGGCGCCGGGCACCTCGACGGGCCGGTGCGTACCGCTGCCCGTCTCGGTGACCGACACGAGCCGGCCCAGGCCCCGGCCGCTGAGCCGCGCGTACTGTTCGGCCTTCGTCCGCGCGTCGGCGTGGGCCGCTTCGCGGGCCCGCGCGCGCAGGGCGGACGGGTCGGCCACGTCGAAGGTGACGCCGTTGATCCGCACCGCGTCGCCCGCCGCCGCCGTCACGGCTTCGACGACCGCACCGGTCCTGGCGAGGTCGCGGATCCTGATGGAGAAGGCCTGGCCCGCCTGGTAGCCGGTCAGCTTGGAGGCGGCCCGGTCGGTGTGCTGGTAGACGGGGTTCAGGGAAAGGCTCTCCGTCTGTACGTCGCGGTCGGCGATCCCCTGCCTACGTACGGCGGCCAGCACCGCTTCGGCGGCCACGGTCTGTGCGGCGAGCGCCCGCTTGGCGGTGGGTTCCGTGGCCTCGACGGCCACGGCGAGGACCGCCATGTCGGGGGCGGCCGTGGCTCTGCCCTCGCCGCTCACGGAGACGGTGGTGGCCTCGCGGTCGCGGGCGCGGGCGGCGACGGTGTGCGGGGAAGCCGGCGCCGCCGACGGGGCGGACAGGGACGCGGTTGCCGCGGGGGCGGCGCCGAAGACGGGGGCGGCGGCGCCGACGAGCAGGCCGCCGGTGAGCGCGGCGGCGGTGAGGGCCGTACGTACGGACATGGAAATGGTCCTTCCCGGGGGATGTGGTCCCATCCCAGCACCGCGGGCCGCCGGACGGGCCGCGCCACTCCAGCCCTGTCACCTCTCCGTACCAGCCATACTGTGCTCCAGCGGAGCCGGAAGGGGTTGCGGTGTCTGAACAGCGGTCTGAGCACGCGGTGTACGACGTCCTGGTCATCGGCGGCAGCGGGGTGGACACCGTGGTGCGCGTCGACTCGCTGCCCGTGCCCGTCGCCGACTCGTTCGGTGTTCCGCCCATCCGCGAGTGGCCGGGACACACGGGCGGCAATGTCGCGCTGGGCTGCCGGGCCCTCGGACTCGACGTGAAATTCCTGGACTTCATCGGCGATGACTGGATCGGCGGGCAGGTGAGGGAGCGGCTCGCCAAGGGCGGTGTCGACTTCGAGCCGCTGATCTCACCGGCGGGAACCCGCCGCGCGGTGAACCTCGTCGACACGGCGACGGGACACCGGATGTCGTTCTACGACGCGCGCGAGCCCGGGGATCTGCGGATGCCCCGCGAGTTCTACCTGCCCCACCTGCGGCGGGCGGGCCATGTCCACCTGTCCATCATGGACTTCGCGCGTCATCTGCTCGACGACATCGAGGAGCTCCGGGTACCGGTCTCGACCGACCTCCACGACTGGGACGGACTCGCCGACCACCACCGGGAGTTCGCGCTCCGTGCCGATCTGGTGTTCCTCAGCGCGGCCGGCGCCGGTGAGCGGATCGCCGCCGTGATGCGTGACATCCTGCGCGAGGGCCGCGCCGAGGCCGTGGTGGCCACGGCGGGCGCGGGCGGCTCGTACCTGCTGACACGGGACGGCAGTCGCACCCCACGCCCCGTCCCGGCGGCCGTGCCGCCCGGCCCCGTGGTCGACTCCAACGGCGCCGGTGACGCGTACGTCAGCGGGTTCCTGTACGGGCGTCTGACCGGCCGGGGGCTGGAGGAGTGCGCCCGCCTCGGCTCCCTCGCGGGTGCTCACGCGTGCACGACGGAGGGCAACACGGACCTGATCGGCCCGAGCGATCTCCTCTCCTCCTAGCGCCCCGGGGGCGTTTCCCCTTCGCCCGGCGCCGGAAGGGGACTTCGTCAGGTCTGCCGCACCGGTGCGTAACCCTCCTGCTCCAGTCCGAAGGTCCAGGCCACGCCTTCCTTGGCCGTCCTCGTCGCCGGCGGGACGCGCAGCCAGTACGTCCGGTACGTGCCGTCCGGCTCCGGGGTGGAGTTGACCACCTCGACCATCACCACGTCCTCGTCGCCCGCCAGGGCTATGCGCCACAGGACGCCGGACTCGTCACGGTGCACCGGCTGCGCGCCGGACTCGTCGAGGTAGCGGTCGTAGCCGTAGTACTCCAGCATGACGCGGCGCAGTTCCGCGTTCTCCTCGGCGCGGATGCGCTCCGGCGTCAGCGACGACAGTTCGTCGAGGAACGCGGCGGGCACGGGCATCCCGCGCCAGGCGTGCAGCGCGAACCCGTCGGGGAAGGCGAGGGCCGGGCCGTCGCCCCGGTCGAGCCGTCCGGCTTCGTCGCGGTGGAGTTCCACCGGCCGCTCGCAGATCACCACGGCGTTCTCGTAGGGCCACCACCAACCGGCGTTCCTCGCGACCTGCGCCAGCCCTTCGAGCCGCTCCCCCCGACCGTCGAACGCGGCGAGCCAGGCGGCGTCGTGCTGGCCGAGCACGGCGTCGAGCAGGACCAGCCGTACGTCGGCCTCGTCCTCCGGCCGCTCCATGAGGGCGGTGACGACGCCCGCCCGTATCCGCCCGGCCAGTTCACGGGTGGTGTCCCACAACTGGGCGCCGGTGTCGGACCACAGCCGCGCCCACCCGGCCGGGCCCAGTTCGTCGTGGAGCCGCCGCCGTTCCTCGGCCCACGGACCGGTCCGTACCTCGTCGCGCACCGACCGTCCCGCGCCGGACAGTTCTTCCACGGTCTCCACCGCCGCCCTGGGCGAGTCGGCCCACACGATCCGCTCCGGCTCCGCGAGCCCCGCCGTGCGGTAGGCGCGCCGCACCCCCTCCTCCGCGGCCGCGCGGTCCGCCGCGCCGGTCGCCGCCGCGACGGCCCGCCATGTGTTCACCTGCTGCATCGAAATCCCTGCCCTCTGATCCTGATCCCTGGTCCCGAACCCCGGCCGAACAGCCGTGGGTCCGTGTGCCTCGCCCGTGTGCTCCGCGCCGGCCGGTCAGTCGGCGACGACGCGGACCGCGCCCGGTACGTACTCGCGCTGGCGCACCACCCGGTACCAGCCCTTGGGCAGCGGGATCACCGCGTGCTCCTCGTGCACCACCCGTCCGCCCTCGGGCAGGTGAAGCAGCATCGGGTCGAACGGGCCCGCCTCCCGCAGCAGCCTGCCGGGGCCCTGCACCGCGTGCGCGTGCCCCGTCACCTCGCCGAGCGCCAGCACCAGCCGGCCCCGCGCGTCACGCCGTTCGCCCGGGGCGTCCGCCAGGTGCCCGGGCACCGCCGACTCGTCCAACGGCACGATGAGCACGTCCCCTTGCCGGTACATGGCTGTCTCCCCTCCCCGGTCCGCACCCTCTGTGCGACACCGGTGAAAACGCTACGGGCAGGGTCTGACAACGGGGTCTGACCTGCGCTGAGGAACCCGCTCGCGGGATTGTCAGTGCCGCTTGATAAACCTTTCGCACGTCAGTCGCACGCACCATGTCAGGAGACCAGGGCCATGTCCGGTGTGGATCATCTGCAGGAACTGCTCGGCCTCCCGGCCGTCGATTTCCGTCCCGACGACCCGGCCTCGGCGCTGCCTGCCGCGGACGCCGCGGCGTGGCGCGTCTCCGTGGACCCGTTCGACGACGAGGACGGCACGTGGGAGGAGCGCTTCGACGCGTTCCTGGATGCCGTCGATCCCGCGCGGGTGCGCGCGCTGATCATCGGCCAGTGGGGCGAGTCGTACGAAGCCGACTCCGCCTACCCCATCGGCCTGGTCCTCGCCGCGGCCGGCAGACTGACCTCCCTGGAGGCCCTCTTCGTCGGCGACATCACCCAGGAGGAGGCCGAGATCTCCTGGATCGAGCAGTCCGACGTCACGGGGCTGCTCGACGCCTTTCCCCGGCTGCTCGAATTCGGCGTGCGCGGTGGCCAGGGCCTGCGTTTCCCGCCGGTGCGGCACGAGCGGCTGCGTTCGCTCGTGCTGGAGTCCGGCGGTCTGCCGGCGGAGGTCGTGCGCGGTGTCACCGACAGCGAACTCCCGTCCCTGGACCACCTCGACCTGTGGCTCGGCGTCTCCGAGTACGGCGGCGACACCGAGATCGCCGACCTCGCCCCGCTCCTGTCCGGGACGCGTTTCCCCGGTCTGCGCCACCTCGGCCTGCGCAACAGCGAGATCCAGAACGAGATCGCCGCGGCCGTCGCGTCCGCTCCCGTCGTCGCCCGGCTGGACACGCTCGACCTGTCGAACGGCACGCTCGGCGACGAGGGCGCCGCGGCGCTGCTCGAAGGACAGCCGCTCACCCACCTCGAACACCTCGACCTGCACCACCACTTCCTCTCCGAGGAGATGGAGCGCCGGGTGGCCGACGCCCTGGAGCCCTACGGCGTCGCCGTCGACGTGTCGGACCGCCTGGAGCCGTGGGACAACCGCGGCGCCGAGGGCCGCTACACCGCCGTGGCGGAGTGACCCGGCCATGACCGGCATCGAACACCCCGAGACCTTCCACGGGCTGCCCGTCTTCACCCTGCCCGAACCCGGCGACCAGCACGCCACGCCCCTGCCCGCTGCGGACTCCGTGGCCTGGCGCCTCGACTGCCTGTGGAACGAGGACAATCCGTTCGCCGATCTGTGGCCCCGCTTCCTCGACTCCGTCGACTCCACGCGGGTCCGGGCGCTCCTGCTCGGCCCCTGGTGGCGCGACGAGTACGAGCCGCTGCGCCCCGTCCTGGACCGGATTCTCGCGGACGCGGACCGCTTCCCGGCCCTGCGCGCGCTCTTCCTGGCCGACGTCGTCAGCGAGGAGTGCGAGCTGTCCTGGCTGCAGATGACCGACGTCACGCCGTGCGCCGAAGCGTTCCCGGGGCTCGAGGAGCTGGTCGTGCGCGGGTGCGGCGAATCGATCAGCGAAACGGACCGGCTGGCCCTGCGGCCGTTTCGCCACGACGCGCTGAAGGCACTGCGCTTCGAGTCGGGCGGTCTGCCGGGCTCCGTCGTCCGCGCCGTGGGGGCCTCCCGACTGCCCGCCCTGGAGCGGCTGGAGCTGTGGCTGGGTGTCACGCACTACGGGGGTGACGCCACGGTCGCCGACCTCGCACCCCTGCTGTCGGGCGCCGCTGCGCCCCGGCTGCGCCACCTGGGCGTGCAGAACAGCGAGATCCAGGACGAGATCGCGGCAGCGGTGGCCTCCGCTCCCGTCGTCGCGCAACTGGACTCGCTGTCCCTCGCCATGGGCACGCTCAGCGACACGGGCGCCCACGCCCTGCTCGACGGCCAGCCGCTCACCCACCTCAGCTCGCTCGACCTGCACCACCACTACCTCACCGAGCCCGTGCGGCAGCGCCTGCGCGCGGCGCTCGAACCGCACGGTGTGCGGCTGAACCTCGACGGCCCCGACGACTGGGACCCCGAGTACGACGAGACCCGCTATGTCGCCGTCGACGAGTAGAACGGACGGACCGGCCGCGCGCTTCGTGGTAGTCGGCAACCCCGCCAACCGCCGTGTGGCGCTCTTCCGGGCCGCCGTGACCGCCGCCGGGCTCCCCGCCGCGCGGGTCGTGCCCTGGCTGGACGTGCTGCGGGGCCGGGCCGCCCCGTTCCGTCCGGGCGAGACCGTACGCGTCGACTCGCCCGGCGAGGACCCCGACGTCGAGCGGCTGCTGCGCGGGACCGGCGACGGCACCCGGGTGGAGGGCTCGGCGCTCTGGTACGAGCGGTTCACGGCGGCCGCACGGGAGGTGGGGCGGGCGGCCGCGGGCTGCGTCCTGCTCGACGACCCCGACGAGCTGGCGGTGCTGTTCGACAAGCGGCTGTGCCATGCCGTCCTGCGCGACGCGGGCGTCCCGGTGCCGCCGTCACCGACCTCCGGGCCCGGGGCGGCCCCCGTGCGCGGCTGGGCGGACGTACGGGAGTTGCTGCGTACGCACCGGATGCCGCGTGCCTTCGTCAAGCTCGCGCACGGTTCGTCGGCCTCCGGTGTGCTGGCCGTCGAAGCGGCGGGCCCGGGCCGTGTGCGGGCCACCACCTCGGTGGAGCGCGACGCCGGCGGCAGGCTCTTCAACTCCCTGCGGGTACGCCGCTGCACGACCGAGGCCGAGGTCGCGGCGATCGTGGACGCGCTCGCACCGGACGGACTGCACGTCGAGCGCTGGCTGCCCAAGGCGGCGCAGGGCGGCCGGGCCGCCGACCTGCGCGTGGTCGTGATCGGCGGCCGGGCGACGCACGCCGTCGTCCGCACCAGCCGCTCCCCCATGACCAACCTCCACCTCGGCGGCTCCCGCGGCGATCTCGACCAGGCGCGCGCCGCCGTCCGGGCGGCGGGGGGCAGCTGGGAGGAGGCACTGGAGGTGTGCGAGCGGGCGGGCGCCTGCTTCCCGCGCACCCTGTGCGTGGGCGTCGACCTGCTCCCCGCCGTCGGCTGGCGGCGCTTCGCCGTCTGCGAGGTCAACGCCTTCGGCGATCTGCTGCCGCGCCTCACCGGTCTGCCCGGAAGCGGCGCCGAGGGCCTCGACACCTATGCGGCGCAGGTCGCCGCCGTACAGCGCGCCGGTGCGCGCACGACAAGGAACCACCATGCGATCGCCTGACATGAACGAGATCGTCGGCAGCCACGACCTGCTGCTGGTCACCCTGGACACGCTGCGCCACGACGTCGCCGCCGAACTCGCCGCCGCCGGCCGCCTGCCGAACCTGGTCCGGCACCTGCCCGGCGGCGTGTGGGAGAAGCGGCACGCGCCCGGCAGCTTCACCTACGCCTCGCACC